>DASXDG010000313.1:0-8243 GCA_036490795.1 Streptosporangiaceae bacterium | reverse complement strand
GCGTTCGAGGACGAGATACGGTCCGGCGAAAATGTCAGGGACGAGCTCGTCGGTGCGGTACATGCCGCGTCCGCCCCGGCCGGCCTCGGCGGTGTCCACGCAGATGTCGTAGACCGCGTCCCAGTCACCGTCGGCGTAGCGGCGGATGAAGGGCTCGGCGTTCATCGGCGGTGATACCACAGTTACTTATGATAGATGCTGGCCAGGAGGTCATCGCGGTCCAGCAGGTAGGCGACGGCGGCGAAGACGACCACCGCGCAGAGCGCCGCCAGCACAGCGACGCCGCCAGCGGCCGCGCGCCCGCTCGGCGGCAGCGCCACGCTGATCCCCGCGCCCGCCGCGGCGCCGGCGATCGCGGCGGCCAGCCCGACCAGCGTCGCCCGGCCAAGACCGCGCACCGCCGCGTGGCCGCGGATCTCCCTGGTGGCGATGACCAGCGGGATCGCCATCACCGTCTGGCCGATCGCGGTGCCGAGCGCGAGCGCGGGCACCACCTGCCGCGGGTGCGCGAGGCTGCCGAGGATCAGGTCCGCCGCGATCACCAGCAGCCAGCTGCCGACCAGCCCGAGCGCCGCGACCTTGAGCCGGCCGAGCGCGAACATCACCCTGGACAGGTTCGCCACCACGGCGATGCCCGCCACCCCGGGTGCGAACAGGGCGAAGGCCTGCGCCAGTTCGGTTACCTGGCCCGGATGCCTGACCAGCACGTGCGCGCCGGGCACCGCCACCGCCGCGAGCACGGACGCGCCCAGCCAGGCCGCGAGCACCACTGCCCGGGTGGACCCGGCGCAGGTCCGGTCGAAGACCTCGCCATCGCGGGCGGACAGGACGGGGAACGCGCTGGTCACGATCGACAGGGCCAGCACCGCGTACACCGCGTTGCAGGCGAGCCAGGCATAGTTGTAGATGACCAGGGCGCCCGTGTCGCCACGCCCGTTGGCCAGCCCGATGACCACCAGCGACGACACGTCGATCGCGACGAGTTCCGTGGCGCCGACGGCCGCCAGCCCGCCGGCCCGCCGGCCGATCCCCGGCGGAAGCCGCAGCGCCGGCCGCAGCGCCAACCCGAGCCGCCAGGTGGGCAGCACGGCCACCAGCACCAGCACCGCGACGCCGAGCGTGGCGCCCACCGCCAGCGTCAGTTCGGCGGCAAGCGGCGTACTCTCCAGCGGCCGCCCCTTGTCCAGCGGGATGAACACGAGGTAGGAGCCGATCAGCACGACGTTCGCGACCAGCGGTGCCAGCGCGGGCGCACCGAACCTGCGGTACGCCTGCAACAGGCCGAATAGCACCACCGACAGCCCGTACAAGACCACCTGCGGAGCGAACACGACGAGAATCGTGCTGGTCGTGGACACCATCTGGGCGTGGGCGCAGTGCGCGTTCGGGTTCGCCGGGTTGAGCAGCCTGGCGATGGGACCGGCCGCCACCGCGAGGGCGATGGTCAGTGGCACCAGCAGGATGAAAGACCAGGTCAGTAGCGCCGACGTGATCTGGCTGACCCGTTCCCTTTCTGCCGGGTCGTCGTCCGCCCGCTCCGCGGACCGGGCGAGCACCGGCACCATCGCGCTGGTCAGCGCGCCGCCGAGGATCAGCTCATAGATCAGGTTGGGCACCTGGTACGCGGTGACGTACGCGGTGCCCAGGCACCCCGCGCCGACGCTCTGCGAGAACACCAGCGTGCGGATGAGGCCTATCATCCGTGACAGCACGGTGAGGGCAGCGATCAGCGCGGCACCACGCGCGATGCCGTTCGGGTTATAACGCCAGTGGTGCTTGTCCCGGTTCACGCCGCCCTCAGTACGGTGGAGTGATGAGCGATACTCGTGTTCTTGCAGATGGAAACGAGATTCCGGTACTCGGCCTGGGTGTCTGGCAGGTACCGGACGAGCCGGTATGCGTGGACGCCGTCCGCGCCGCGCTCGAGGTGGGCTACCGGCACATCGACACGGCCCAGGCATATCGCAATGAGGAAAGAGTAGGCCAGGCGCTGCGCGAAAGCGGTCCCCGCGACGAGGTGTTCATCACCACTAAGTTCTATCCGGGCAATGGCGATCCAGTCGCCGCCGCCGGACAGAGCCCGCGCCGGCTCGGCGTCGACCGGGTGGACCGCTACCTCGTGCACTGGCCCGCCAACGGCCCCACCTGGGCTTGGCCAGGCATGGAACGCGCTCTCGAGCGATCGTGATCCCGAAGTCCACGCGCCGGGACCGGATCGAGTCGAACGCGGCGATCTTCGACTTCACCTTGTCCGATGCGGACATGGCCGAACTCGACGGGCTCGACACGACTGACGGCACCGACCAGGCGCTAGAAGACCGGTGGTGGTGACGTCGGGGTTTCGTCAGTACCTGTCGTAGTCGTCCGTGTCGAGGCGGACGACCCGCGGGTCCTGGTCGTTCACGCCGCCACCGCCGACGTCGTTGACGTCGTTGGCGTCGTTGGCGTCGTTGGCGTCGTTGGCGTCGCGGCCGGTGAAGCTGCCGCCGGTGAAGGTGCCGCGGGTGAGCATCTCGCGGAAGTGGCGCAGTTGCCGCACCCCGCACAGGGCGGCGACGCCGATCGCAGCGGTCGCGGCCAGGACCGACGCGCCGATCAGGATGAGTCCGCCCACGACGTGCCCGAATAGCATCAGGAACAACGCGACGATGAAGGCGACCGGAATGGCGAAGACCAAGGCGACCGCCAGCCCGACGACGCCAATCGTCAGCTTGGTGGACCTGCTCAGCATGCTGGTGGTGTTACGCGTCGGGTACCAGCCGGCCATTGTGATCGCTCTCCTCGGCTCGTGTGCTCTCCTCAAGATATATCGTGACGGCGGGGTGCGCAAACCGCTGGGGCGGCGGGCCCGGGCACCCCCCTTAACTAACGTGGCCGTCGGTGTCACCGTTACCCCTGAGTCTAATGTTGCCCATCGAGTTCGCCACGTCCGGCATTAATGTGGAGGATTGCCCCTTCGTGTCCGTTTACCCCTCGTTTTCGGGGGTCTAGTTTCCACATAGGGGCAATCTGACACGTTATTCGGATGCCGAGGGCAGCTCTGCGGGCGACTAGGCCGGTTCGCGATCGCTCAGGGCTAGGGCAGCGGTGCCGTCGGGGTAGAGCGGAGGACTCGTGCTGCCGGGCGCGCGCCAGATCACGCGGAGGCCGGCGGTGGAGTCCCGGATCGTCTGCTCCGGTATCTCGTAGGCGCCGGGATCGGCGAAGGCGGCCGTGAAGACGAAGACGATCTCGTGATGCTTGGCTCCGCCCCAGTAAAAGATGTTCTCCAGCACGCCCACCTGCCGGACATCGGTGAGTTCCTGCCCGATCTCCTCGAGGAACTCGCGGCGCGCCGTGTCCGCCGCGTACTCACCGAACTCGACATGACCGCCGAGCGGCCGGTGAAACGGCTCCCCGGACGGGTTCGCGTTCCCGGAAACGAGCAGCGCGCCGTCGCGGCGCCGCTGAACCAGCACCATCGCCTTGACAACCTGGCCTCCCGCCGCGCCAGGTGGATGTCAGCAGAACGACCGCCGGAAAGCCGGCCAGGATAGCGTTACCGCGTGGAAGTCGACCGCCCGTGGCCGGTGCCCGCGGGGCACGTGCTGATCAGCCGGCGCTGGAAGTACGCTCCCCCGCCTTGGGTCATGTACGAGGCGGTGGTCAATGACAGCGCGAAGTGGCTGCCCGTCCGCCATGGCGTGCCCCGGCCGCGGGTGGAGGCGTCACGCCGGCCCGACGCCGTGCTGCTGAAGCCCTGGCTGGACGATGCGATTACCGCCGTGGAACTCCTGATCGGGCAGGACGGCTATGGCGCCGCGATCACCGTGCTGGCCTACGGTGCGGCGGCACAGCTTCCGGATGAGACCCGGCGCCGGGTCAGGCACCGGCTCGGCGTCGTCTTCGGTGCCCAGCTGCGCGACTGGGTCGACGAACCGCACCGCTAGCGCGAAGCTCGCTGACGCGAAGGGGGCTCGTGGCGCACGGGCCCCGTCGGGCGGGGGCTTGAGTGCCGCGAGCCCCCTTCACGCAAGGGGTCCGTGGCGCCGCAACCCCCTTACTGACTCCGTCACCGGACGAGATATGAGGCACGCGCTGAAACGGGGGGAAAGCCCCACCCCAAACCCGGTGGTGACCACCATTGGCCCGGCCGGGGGCGGGCGGCAGGCTGAAGGCATGGTCAACACTGCGGTAAGGGAAGCGATCTCGGCCCCGGTCATGCTGAACGAGGTCACCAAACGCTACGGGCGCAGACGGGGAGCGGTCGCGGCGCTGGACCGGGTGTCGCTGGCGTTCCGGCCGGGGTCGTTCACCGCGGTGCTCGGCGTCTCCGGATCGGGGAAGTCGACGCTGCTGCAGTGCGCGGCCGGGATCGAGCGTCCCTCATCCGGCATGGTCCACCTGTGCGGCACCGACCTGACCAAACTCTCCCACCGCAAGCAGGCGGTGCTGCGGCGGCGGCACGTGGGGTTCGTGTTCCAGGACCTGAACCTGCTGCCCGAACTGACCGTCAGCGAGAACATCGCGCTCCCGCTCCGGCTGGACCACCGGCCAGCGAAACGGACCGACATCGAGCGCGCCGCGGCCCGGGTGGGCCTCGGCGCCGGTCACCTCAAGCGGCGGCCGGCCGAGATGTCGGGCGGGCAGCAGCAGCGGGTGGCGATCGCCAGGGCGCTGATCACCAGCCCGGACGTGGTCTTCGCCGACGAACCGACCGGGGCGCTGGACCCGCACACCGCGACCGGGGTGCTCCGGCTGCTGCGGCAGGCCGCGGACGGGACGACCGTGGTGATCGTCACCCACGACCCGCAGGTCACCCGGTTCTGTGACCAGGCCATATTCCTGCACGCCGGCCGGGTGGACCGGGTGCTGCCCGATCCGTCCCCTGGCGTGGTGGCGGGGATCCTCGATGAACTCGGCGAGCGCGTGACGCGAGGGCTGGGCTGATGCGCGGCTGGATGCTCGCCGGGATCCGGCGCAGTCCCGGTCCGCTGATCGGCACGGTGGTGGCGGCGGCCGCGGCCGCGGCGCTGACCGTGTCGGCCATCTCGATCGCCGCCGCGCACAGCACGGCCCCGGCGGGCCGGCTAGCCAGCGCGAGCGTCGTCGTGGCCGCCGCCACGAACCTCACCGTCAACGACGAGAGCCTGCCGCTGACCGTGTACCGCGGCGTCCCCGCGACGCTGGCCGGCCAGCTCGGCCACATCCCCGGCGTGGCCAGCGCGACCGGCGAGTCGGGTTTCCCCGGCGGCGTGGTCAGGCCGGGCGACGTGGACCTGATCGCCGTCACCGCCAGGCCCGGCATATCCCCGGACACACTGGCCGGGCGGATCCGCGCGGACCTACCGGCCCTCCCCGGCGGCCAGGGTTACACGATCGCCACCGGTACCGCACGCGGGGATGTCGCGAACCTGAACGTGCCGGTCGAGCGAAGTAACGGCCAAGGGCTAAGCGGGGCACTGATACCACCGATAGTTCTGATATCGCTGTTCGTGCTGGCTGCCACGACCGCGCTGGCGGTGAACCTGCGCAGGCAGCGGTACACCCGGCTGCGCATGGCGGGCGCCACCAGGGGGCAGGTCCGCCGCGCGGTCCTGGCCGAACTCGCGGTGTGCGGCCTAGCCGGCGGCGTACTCGGCTTCCTGCCCGGCCTGGCCCTCGGCTCGCTCGGCGCGCACGCGCTCGCCGCGCACCAGATGCTGCCGCCCGGGACCACCGCGTGGCTGAGTCCGTGGCTGCTGCTCATCGCCTGCGGCATCAGCACGGTCATCGCCGAGCTGAGCGGGCAGATCGCGGCCCGCCGGGCCAGCCGGTCCTCCCCCGCGCAGGCGCTGCGGGAAACCTCGGCCGAGCGCAAGTGGCCGCACCCGGTCCGGGTCCTGCTCGGCCTCGCCGCGGCGGGCGGCAGCGGGACCCTGATGGCGTTCACCCTCGGCGAGAAGAGCCCGGCGGGCCAGCTCGCGCTGGCGCTCCCGCTGCTGCTGGCCTGCATGGTGACGGTGGCGCTGCTCGGCCCGCTGCTGGTCGCGTTCGCGGCGTGGCTGGTCAGGCCGCTGCAAGGGGCTGGCGGCCCCTCGGCACGACTGGCGCTAGCCTCGATCTCGGCGCAGCCGCGCCGCACCGCCTCGGCGGTCATACCGGTGGCGCTGGCGGTCGCCATGATCGGCAGCGTCTACTTCGCCAACGCGTCCATCGCGCACGCCAGCACCACCCAGGCGGGAAGCACGGTGACGGCCGGCCAGGTGATCTCCGGGCCCGGCCTCACCGGCGCCACCCTGGACCGGGTGCGGGGGCTGAGCGGGGTCCGGGCCGCCGCGGGCGTGACACCGGTCAACGTGGCGGTGCGCGACCCGGACCTGTACCAGGACTACGGCGAGGCGGTCGCGGGCGGCCCGCTGGACCAGGTACTGGATCTGGGGGTGAGCGCCGGCCGCCTGACGACGCTGCGCCCGGGACAGATCGCGATCAGCGCGCTGGAGGCCGGACCCGGGGAGATGGGCGTGCACGTGGGCTCGCGGGTGACCGTCTACCTGCCGGACGGCACGCCGTACCGGGCGGCGGTGACCGCGATCTACGACCGCTCGCTGGCGATCGGCGATGTGCTCATTCCCGCGTCGGTGACGGCCGGTCATACCGGGACCGCGGCCGGGTTCAGCCAGATCCTGGTCGACGGCGGGACGCCGGGTGAGTTCGGAGCGCACGTGCTGGGCCGCGACGTGGCCAACGCGCAGTCCGCGCAGGCCGCGGCGCAGAACGGCTTCGGCAATGACCTGATCCTCGGGCTGATCGCGTCGCTGGCCGCCATCGCGCTGCTGAACACCCTGGTGGTGTCGACCCTGGAACGGCGGCGCGTGCTGCGGCTGCTCGGCCGGGTCGGCGCGACCCGGCGCCAGCTGGCCGCGGTGTTCGGCTGGCAGGCCGCGTTCATCACGGTCACCGGCGTGATCGCGGGCGCCGCGGCCGGCGCCGTGACCCTGCTGGCGGTCACCAGGGCCGCGACCGGGAGCTGGGCGCCGTACGTGCCGTTCGGTCCCGCCGCCGGGCTGGTCGCGGGCGTGGCCGTGCTCACCGCTGGTGCCATCTTGATCCCGTTCCGAGCGATGGCTGGCCGGGAGCCCGCGCTCAGCTCGCGGTGACGCCGTCGGTGCGGAAGATCGGCCAGCAGATCTCGGTCCGCCAGGCCGACTCGTCGGGCGTGTCGCTGGCACCAGACAGGTAGTACTCGCGGATCGGCCCGTCCACCGCGAGCGCACGCTGGGTGACGTGAGTGGCCAGCGCGCCGTAGGCGCGGTCGATGCCGTCGTCGGATCCCTGGTGGACGATGATCGCGAGCTCGGCCGCGGGCACGACGACCGATTCGACCCGGCCGACCGGCCGCACCTCCCGGTCGCACGGAACGAACACGGTGGCCTGCCCCCGTTCATCGGCGAACAGCTCGGTGGCGTAGATGCCGCCCGGCACGCCGTTCGCCGGGACGGACTGGGCGGCCAGCGTTCCGCTGAGCTCGCCGAGGGCTCCTCGGTACCACGCGCCGACATCCTCGATATCGACGACCGCGGTGATCGCGGCGGCGCGCGTCTTAGCGATGCTGCGGTGGCTGATGTCGGGGAGTCTGGAATCGGCGGCGCCGCTGAGCAGGTCGCGGACCGCGGCGACCGCCCGCTGGGTCTGGGCCAGGCTGTCCTGCAGCCTGGCGAGGTGCCCGGTGATCAGCTCGTTGCGCGTCTCGATGTCGGGCGCGCTGAGGATGCCCGCTACCTCCTCGACCGGCATGTCCAGCTCACGGAAGCGGCGGATGACCTGTGCCGCGGGGATCTGGTCGGTCGTGTACCGGCGATGCCCGGTGAACTGGTCCACGTCGGCAGGCTCGAGCAGACCCACCCGGTGGTAGTACCTGAGCGTCTTGACGCTCAGGTGGGTCGCGCGGGAGAAGTCGCCGATCGGCAGCGAGGGAGCCATGGCACCAGTCTGCTACCTCCCCTGGGGGGAGATAAAAGCGCGCCGGCGGCCTTGCTACTCCCCGTGCGGCATCGGCGAGCGTTGGCGGTATCCGAAAGAAAGGAACAGGCAATGACCCCCACCACGCTCACCGGAATCGTCGCCGAGCACGTCGCCGCCGTGAACGCGCAGGACCTGGACGCCATCATGGCCACCTTCGCCGAAGACGCCTACGTCAACGACGCACGCCGTGAGTTCACCGGCACCGAGGCCATCCGCCGCTGGGTGGCCAAGGAGATGGTCGGCGACAAGATCACCATCGA
>DASXDG010000312.1:0-3279 GCA_036490795.1 Streptosporangiaceae bacterium | reverse complement strand
GGTCACCACCGAGGCGACGGCGGTGATGCCCATCAAGGTGGTGACCACGCCGATGATCGCGCCCAGGATGGGCATCCCGGCGGCGGCGAAGGCACCGAAGGTGATCATCAAGATGCCGAACGCGATGATCAGGCCGATCAGCTCGGGCACTTCGGAAATCACGGTGCGCCAGCCCGGGTAGACGCTGCCGTTGTACGCGACCTGCACGCCGTCGGCCTGCACCGGCTTCATCGCGGCCTTGACGGCGGCCAGGCTGGAGTCCTTCACGCTGGTCGCCGGGACCGACCACTGCACCTGCCCGAGCGCGATCTGGCCGCTCGGCGACACCAGGTGGCCCTGGAAGGGCGTCGTAACGGCGGCGACCTGCGGAATCGACCTGAGCTTGGCCATGGCCGACTTGATCGCCGCCCGGTCGGCCGGATCGGTGACCTTGGCGGCGCCGTGGGTGGCGAAGACGATCGTGCTCTGACCGCCGCTGAAGGCCGGCAGCTTAGCCTGCAGGACGGCGGCGGCGTTCTGGGCCTCGGTGCCGGGGATGGTGAAGGTGTCGTTGGTCTTGCCGCCGCTGAGCTGGGCGACGGCAATGGCGGCGATAGCCGCGAGCAGCCAGGCCGCCAGGACCAGCCGCCGCCGGCGGAACGCGAAGCGGGCGAGTCGGTACAGGTAGTTCGACATGGGCGGATCTTTCGGCTCGAATGCAGGCGTCCCGGGTGCGGGCTCAGCTTCCGACGCTAGGTCATTCACTAGCCGATCGTCAAGCGAATTGCTAGCCGATCGTAAGGTGAACCACTTGCCGGTCAGCTAGTGACTCACCGACCGCCAGCTTGTATACTGCGAGCGGTCCACACGGAGGAGTCAGCTATGGTGACGCCCGTCAAGGGCATGTCCACCCGGGCCGTGCAGGCCGAACGGACCAGGCAGCAGATCCTGGAGACCGCGCAGCGGCTGTTCACCGAGCACGGCTACGATGCCACCTCGCTGCAGATGATCGCCGACGAGATGGGGCTGACCAAGGCCGCCGTCTACTACCACTTCCGCGCCAAGACCGACATCCTGCACGCGGCCATGCAGCCGGGAATCCAGCGGCTCAAGGCCCTGCTGGACGAAGCGGCCGCGCTACGCGGGCGGCGGGCGCGGATCGAGTACCTGGTCAACGGCTTCGTGGACTTCCTCATCCAGAACCGTCATTACGCGGTGATGGCGTCCACCGATCCGGCCGCCAAGCGGGACAAACTTAACAGCGAGTCCACCACGATGCGCCAGCGAGCCCTCACCCTGCTGTTCGGCGATAACCCCACCGGCGCCGAGCGGCTCTGCTTCAGCGCCGTGTTCTTCATCCCGGAATGCCTGCCCGAGCTGACCGACCTGACCGACGAGGAACTGCGCGAGGCCCTGCTGACGACAATGCTGCGCATGTTGCGGGTCCCGTCCGGGTCCAGGGAATAGCGGTAGGCCGATGCGAGACCTGTGCCTGCACGGCTACCACGGCTACCACGGCTCGGCGGCGATCCTGCGCCGCCACCAGGACGAGGGTGCCCGAGCGCCCGGCGGACGCCGGAGCGGCCGATGAGCAAGGATCTTGCGCCCGCACCCGTCGATCCCCCGTCGAGCTACCGGGCCATCGAGAACCTGATCGCCGTCTACGCCGAGCTCGTGGACGACGGTGATTTCGCGGGACTGGGCAACCTGCTCGCCGACGCTACCTTCACCGGCAGCGGCGCGTCGGTGAGCGGCCCGGACGCCATCGAGAAGATGTTCCGGGACATGCTGATCGTCTATGACGACGGCACGCCGCGGACCAGACATGTCACCACGAACGTCATTATCGACGTCGACGAGGAGGCGGGCGCGGCGACCTCGCGCGCGTACTTCACCGTGTTGCAGGCACTGCCCGGCTTGCCCCTGCAGCCCATCGTCAGCGGCCGGTACCGGGATCGCTTCGATCGTCACGACGGGCAGTGGCGCTTCGCGGAAAGGCGCGTCCGCATCGATCTCGCCGGCGACGTGAGCCGCCATCTGCGCCGACCGCAAGAGGCGCCACCTGGGGCCCTCTGAAGGGCGGGAAGCCGGCGGCGGGCATGACGTGGGCCCGGCGCCTAGCGGCGGCGGGCCCCCGTCTGGCTGTTCTTACCAGGCTAGGCCTGCCGCGGCTCAGGCGGCGCGGACCTGGGTGGCCTGGGGGCCCTTCGGGCCCGCCGCCACCTCGAACTCCACCTGCTGGTTCTCCTCGAGGCTACGGAAGCCGTTGCCGTCAATCTCGGAGTAGTGCACGAACACGTCCGGTCCGTCGGTGCGGGAGATGAAGCCGTAGCCCTTCTCCGCGTTGAACCATTTAACGGTTCCCTGTGTCATATCGCTCCTTCAGCGCTGGATGCGGGTCCGCACGATGCGTGACCCCGGGCCGGTTCTCGACGCGGCCTTCCCCAGATCCCTGAAGCGGCGCGCCCGCAACATCGTTTTCCGCGAGCGTGCAGGTGACACGAACACACAAGACAACTACGACCATCTAGCGCAACCGATCAGGTGCCCGGTTGATTCCCTCCGGCCCGTAGCCATCCGGTGCTGAGCTGCCCTTTTCGGTTTTGGCGGCCGCAATGATTGGCCCTGTGCTCAGCGGGTATGCGCCGCGCATACAGCTGCCGTGCGGCCGCAAACAGGCGCTGCGGTCAAGGAAAGAAGGACCTGCATGTTCGAGGCTAACGATATTCGCGAGTGGCGGGGCCACGATGTGGTGGACGCCGAAGGCCACAAGATCGGCTCGCTGGAGGCTGTCTACGTCGACACCGGCACCGATCAGCCTTCCTTCGCCACGGTCACGGTCGGGCTGCCGACCCGGCACCGGCTCGCCTTCGTGCCCCTCGACCACGCGACGGTCGGCCCCGGCTACGTCAAGGTCGGCTTCGACCGGAAGCAGGTGAAGGACGCTCCCTCGATCGATACCGACGGCGAACTGCCGGCCGGCGACGAAGAGGCGATCTTCCGGCACTACGGCCTGACCTACCAGACGGGCGCCGGCGGCGAGCGGCGCCTGGCCCGCCGCTGACCCGCAGACCGGAATCGTCGTATTCCCCGGCGTCACGTCGCCGAGATCAGCGTGAATGACGGGACCGGGCGATATCGTCCTTGCCATGCAGCACATCATCACGCTCGAGCTGGACCTCTCCACTCTGCGACGAGCGATCGGCGGCGGCAGTTACGTCCGTGGCGCCGAGTACGCGCGGCAGCAGGCGGTGCTGCACGCCACGTGGGATCCGCAGGACATAGCGCTGCGCGGGACGG
>DASXDG010000311.1:0-2280 GCA_036490795.1 Streptosporangiaceae bacterium | reverse complement strand
CCGGTCAGACCCGTTCCGCGGCGGCGGCAACGCCCTGTGGTCCTGAGCGGTCTCATCCGAACGGTTCCGCGAGCGCGGCATATCCGTCACGATGAGGTTCGTGACTGGGTTCTTCGCCGGGATCGGGCGGATCTGCGTCAGGTACCGGTGGCTGGTGCTGGCCGTGTGGGCGGGCGGGACGGCGCTCGCTCTGCTGCTGCTGCCATCTCTTTCCGGCGTGACGCAAAGCGACACCTCGTCCTTCCTGCCGGCCAGCGCGCCATCAGAACGAGCGCAGGCGCTGGCGGCGCCGCTGCAGGGAGCGGCGACGCTGACCTCGGTCACCGTGGTGGCGGCTGCTCATGAGCGGATGGACGCGGCCGGCCTCACCGCCATCGGATCGCTGTCTGACCGGCTCGCCCGTGTCACGCACGTGGTGTCGGTACGTCCGGCCGGCGTCTCCGCCGATGGCGAGGCCGAGCAGCTCACCGTGCTGGCCGCTCTCCCCCAGTCGGTCGGTGTGTCAGCATCCGCGCAGGCCGTGCTCTGCGCGGACCTCCGGGCTGCGATCCGCCCCGCCATGCTGCCCCGCGCGATGGTCGTGCACCTGGCCGGGCAGGTGGCGACCCGGGTCGACAACAACGCCGTTGGCACGTCCAGCGGGAGCAAGGTGCAGTGGGTGTCGATCGCGTTCGTGATCGTCCTGCTGGTGTGCGTGTTCCGGTCCGTACTCGCGCCGGTGGTCGCGGTGATCCCCGCGGCCGCTGTGGTGCTGATCGCGGAAAGGCTGACCGCTCTCGCCGCTGTCCATCTGGGGCTGGGCATCTCACAGATCGCCTCGCTGCTGCTGATCGTGCTCGTCCTCGGCGCCGGGACAGATTACGCGCTGTTCCTCATGTTCCGGGTGAGAGAGATGATGCAGAACGGACAGGCGTGCTCCGATGCGATCGGGCTCGCGGTCAGCCGGGTAGGCGAGACGATCACGTTTTCCGCCGGGGTACTGATCGCGGCGCTGGGATCGCTGGCCTTCGCGACCTTCCCGCTGTACTCGGGCCTGGCGGCGCCGCTGTCGATCGGCATCGGGCTGATGCTGCTCGCCGGGCTCACCTTGCTGCCCGCGCTGCTCGCCGTGCTGGGCCCGGTGGCGTTCTGGCCGTCGTCGGTGCGGGCCGGGGCGCGAGCGCCGGGCTGGTGGGGCCAGGCCTGCGCACGGATCGTCCGGCGGCCGGTGACCGTGCTGGTGCTGGGCCTCGCCCTGTTCGGCGGGCTCGCCGTCGCGGCGGGCATCTATCAGGCCGCCGGGTTCGGCGGGCCGGTGGCCGCACCGCCGGGCAGCGATTCGGCGGCCGGGGACGTACTGCTGGCGGCCCACTTTCCGGCGACGGCGGTCAACCCGACGCTGATCGTGCTGCGGTTGCGCACACCGATCTGGTCCGGACCCGCTTCGGTGTTCGCCGCGGAACAGGCGCTGGACCACGACCGGCAGTTCACCGTGGTGAACGGCCCCTTCGACCCGGAAGGGGCCACCCTGTCGGTACGCGCGTTCGAGGCCGCGCGCCGGACGAGCGGGCCGTTCGTGAGCTCCGACGGCCGGACCGTGGGATTCGCCACCCAGCTCGCCGCGGGCAACGCGACCACGACGGCTGCCTCGCTCGCCGTGCCGGCGGTGCGCGCGGACGCGGCGCGGGCCGGAGCCCTGGCCGGCGCCGAGACGACCGGCGTGACCGGGCAGCCCGCGTTCACCTACGACGTCGCCCAGCTCTCCGACGGCGACCTGCACACGGTCATCCCGATCGCGATCGCCGTCATCGCGGTGCTGCTCGCGCTCGTGATGCGATCGCTGGTGGCGCCGCTGTACCTGATCGCGTCGGTGGTGCTGTCGTATTTCTCCGCGCTGGGGCTGACCGCGCTGGTCTTCATGCGCGCCGCCGGACAGCCCGGGCTCACGTTCATCTTGCCGTTCCTGCTGTTCGTGTTCTTGCTGGCGCTCGGCGAGGACTACAACATCCTGGTGATGACGCGGATCAGGGAGGAGGCGGCGACGCTCCCGCTGCGCGAAGCCGTCGGGCGGGCGTTGTCGGTGACCGGGACCACGGTCACCTCGGCCGGGCTCGTGCTCGCGCTGACGTTCGGCGTGCTGGCAGTGGTCGGTTCCGCGTCGGCCGGACCCGCCAACGTCCGGACGGTCGTGGACGTCGGGGTGGGCCTGGCGCTCGGCGTGCTGATGGACACGTTCCTGGTGCGAACGCTGCTGGTCCCGTCGGCCGTGATCCTGATCGGGCGGTGGAACTGGTGGCCGTC
>DASXDG010000310.1:0-17751 GCA_036490795.1 Streptosporangiaceae bacterium | reverse complement strand
GGTGTTCAGCTTCGCCACCAGGCTGACCAGGCTGACCACCACGCTCCGGGCGGCGACCCCGGACACAATGCTGGCCAAGGCGGGGCAGGCCGCTCCCGACTGGTCGGGCGGGACCAGGATCGGCGCGGCGGTCAAGGAGTTCAACGACCGCTTCGGCTGCCGCGGCATGGCCAGGGGCGCGGTGGTGCTGATCATCTCCGACGGCTGGGAGACCGGCGACCCGGCGCTGCTCGGCGCGCAGCTGGCCAGGCTGCACCGGGTGGCGCACCGGATCGTCTGGGCCAACCCGCGCACCCAGTCCCCGCGCTACCGCCCCGAAGCCGGCGGCATGGCGGCCGCGTGGCCCTGCTGCGACGCGGTGGTCAGCGCGCACACCCTGGATTCCCTGCCGGACCTGTCAGAAGCTTCAGGCGACCGTTAGGTGGACGGTGTGATAGCCGGTGGCGCCGTTGGGTTCGGTGCGGTGCTTGACCGCGGTCTGGGTGTGCCCGGTCTTGTCCGTGGCGCGGACCTGAATCGTGTGCTGCCCGGCAGTGGCGTTCCAGGTGTAGTACCACTGCCGCCAGGTGTCGATGTTGTCCTGCGCGGCGAGCCTGGCGTGGTACCAGGTGCCGTCGACGGACACCTCGACCGCCTCGATGCCGCGATGCTGTGCCCACGCGACCCCGGCGATCGTCACCGGACCCGCCGCCACGCTGGCACTGGTCTTCGGCACGTCGATGCGTGACTCGGTCTTGATCGAGGCCTGCTGTGACCAGCCGCGCTGCACCCAGTAGGCGTCGAAGGCGGCGAACGTCGTGACCTGCATGTCGACGACCCACTTGCACGCGGACACGTAGCCGTACAGGCCCGGCACCACCACCCGGACCGGGAAGCCGTGCTCCTGCGGCAGCGGCTGGCCGTTCATGCCGACCGCGAGCAGCGCCTCGCGGCCGTCCATGACCGGGTCGACGGCCACGCCGATGTTCATGTCGTTGACGTCCCGCATGACGATCTGCTGCGCGCCGGCCTGGATGCCGGCCTCGCGCAGCACGTTGGCCAGGAGAGTGCCCTGCCAGCGAGCGTTCCCGATGTAGCTGCCGCCGACGCTTTCCGACACGCACGTGAGCGTGATGTCGTGGTCGATCATCGGCCGCCGCATGAGCTGGTCGAACGTGATCGTCATCGGCTTGTCCACCATGCCGTGGATGCGCAGCTGCCAGGTGGACGGCTCGACGGCGGGAGCGACGATCGCGGTGTCGACCCGGTAGAAGCCGGTGTTCGGCGTGTAGAAGGGGGACAGCCCGCGGACGTCGAGCTCGGTGTTCTTCGGCAGCGGCTTGGCCTTGACCGCCGGCGAGTTGAGCTTGACCTGCGAGGTGTTGACCGCGAAGCGCCTGTCGCTCAGCAACTGGCCGCCGATGCCCGCCGCCGCCGCGATGCCGGCCGTGGCGCCGCTCACCGCGAGAAATTTACGCCTGTTGACCATAACCAACTCCGCTCCACCTCTGCTGCCGCTGCGTGGTCAAGCCAGAGCAGGGCGAGCACACCGGCGACGCCGCCGATAACGGAGGGGATGACGTCGCTTGGTTTGCTGGCCGGCCTGGTGTAGGCGACGAACGCGCCGAACAGCCCGAACACCGCGACCCCGATCACCCCCGCGCTCACCCGCTTGCGGGCCAGCACGCCGATCGCCATCGCCAGCAGCGCGATCGTGACGTACATGCCGAGCAGCAGCATGGTCTTGTCGTTCTCGCCGAACTTCTCCACCGCGAAGTTTTTCAGCGCGGGTGGCGTCCGGTCGATGAAGGACTCGCCGACCGCGATGATCGGCGATGCCTGCGGCCGGAAGAAGGCGGCGGCGAGCGTCGCGATGCCGATTGCCATCGCCGCCGCGAGGAACCCCGTCACAGCGCCGACGATCACGCCCCGCCCGGTGAATCGGCGCGCCCCTCGCGCCGGCCAGCCTGCCCCCGCCCGGCCTGCCCGGGTGCGTCCTGCCTGGGTCCGGGCCGCCTCGTGCCGCCCTCCGCCAGGACCGCTCTCGCCGAAGGCCGGGTCGGTAAAACCAGGATCGTCGCCGAAGCGCTGCTGGCCCTGCTCGTTCCAGCCCTGTTGACTCCAGCCCGGCTGCCCCGGTTCGTTCCACCCCGGTTCGTTCCACCCCGGCTCGTTCCGGCTGGGCTGGCCTTGCTCGTTCCAGCCGGGCTGACTCCAGTTCTGGTCGGTCCAGTTCTGCTCGGTCCAGTTCTGCTCGGTCCCGCCGGCTCCGTTCCAGCCCGGCCCGTTCTGGCCCGGCTCCTGCCAGCCTGGCCCGTTCCGGCCCGGCTCCTGCCAGCCTGGCCCGTTCCGGCCCGGCTCCTGCCAGCCGGCGTCGGGCCGCTGACCCGCCCCTAGGTGCGGCCACTGATTGCCGTAGCGCTCTCGCGGATAGCCGTCGAAGGCATCCGCGAACGCTGGCGGGCTCGCATAGTGGTCCGGTGGCCATGGCTGCTGTGCGTACCCGGCCGGGATCCGGCGGTGCGAGGGCTCATAGCTCATGGTCGGTTCACCACCTGGTAGTCGTTAGGAAGAATCGAGCGCAGCGGTGGCGCCAAGATCGCGTGTTCCTCCGCCGCGAACGCCGCCACCGACGGCTCAAGCTCCCCCGGATGCGCACCGTCGTGCGAAGCCGCACCGTCGCGCGAACCGTTGGCGGCCGTGGCGGAGGCGGCTAGCGGGGCCGTCACCGGGACCGTCACCGGGACCGTTACCGGGCGGGCATGGCGCGAACGGGACGCGCGCCATGCCCGCCACAACCAGCCGGCGGCGGCGATCAGCACCGGGATGCCGTAGGCGACCGCGTCGTGGTACCTCGTGGGCACGGTGAGGCGGCCCAGTTCCGGCTCCTGCGCGTAATAGCCGCCCGCGGCGAACGCTAGCCACTCGGGGCGGCCGTCCAGCGCGACGAGCATCACCAGCAGCAACGCGTACCACTGGTAGTGCGGCGTGGCGACGGCCAGCGCCGCGGCCGTCATCACCACCGCTCCTCGCCAGGGCCGGTCCGGGTCGGCGAAACGCACCACGAGCAACCCCACCGCGGCGAGTACGGCGATCGCGATCACGATGGCCGCCTTGCCGCCCGCGACCAGGTCGATGATGCCGAACCTGGTCCCGCTGACGTAGCCCTCCTGCTGCAGGTAGCCGGGCAGGAAGCCGATCACCTTGCTGCCCACCGCGATCAAATGCGGCATGTACACCACGGCGAACGCACCGGCCGCCGACGCGACGACCGTTATCCACCGGCGGCGCAGCAGCGCCGGGCCGGCCAGCACCGGCGTCATCTTCGTGGCCACGGCCAGGCCGAACAGCACGCCGCCGATCGCCGTCCTGAACCGGGTACGCGCCGTCGCCAGTATGAGCAGCGCGGCCAGCGTGATGGCCACCGCGACCACGTCAACGTGCGCGCTGTTCCCGGCCTCGAGCGCGACCGTCGGGCACCACGACCACAACGCGGCCATTCGCACATCGCTGCCCAGCCTGCGCAGCCCGCACAGCAGCAGCACGGAGACCAGCACGGCGATGGCCGCCGTCGTGGACTGGATGGGCGTGGACGAGTCGCTGCCGTCGGGCAGGTAGTGAACGCCGAGGAAGTACGCCTCGGCGACCGGCGGGTAAATGGTCGGCACGGTCGGCCGGTTGATCCTGGTGCAGCCAGCGGACAGTGTCGCTGAAGGACCCACGCAGTACTCCGCACCCGGGTACCAGAGGTAGTTATTGCGTAGATCCTCTAGCGCGTGAGCGGAAGGGACGTACGCGTACGGGTCGATGCCCGCCGCCTGCACGTCGCCGTCCCAGACGTAGCGGTACAGGTCGTTGGAGTTCTGCGGCGGCGCGGAGACGGCGGCGACCTGCACGGCCACACCGCCGGCCAGGATCAGCGCCACGGCCACCTTGACCGGTACCGAGCGGAGCAGCCACGCCGCGGCCGCGAACGCCAGCCACGCCGCGATCAGCAGCGGCAGCGGCCTGATCCGCGCCGGATCGAGGCTCGGCCGGACGAGCAGCAGCACCATCATGACCAGCATCGCGAGCGCGGCGCAGATCGCCGTGACGCGGAAACGGGTACTCATTGCTGTATCGATGCGAACCACCGGTCCTCGATTGACCAGGTCTCCACCGCGCCGAGGCCGGCTTCGGCGGCGACGTCGGCGATGTCATCGGCCCCGACGTAGGCCCACGGGAACCACGAGCTGACGATGCCGTTGTGGCTCAGCCGGACCTGCTCGCGGCGCAGCGGTCTGCCCGGCGCGTCCAGTTCGACCAGCGCGCAGCCGTGCGGCGCGAGGAGCTCGCGGACCCGGCGCAGCAGCGCGGCCGGGTCACCGCCGATGCCGATGTTCCCGTCCGCGAGCAGCACGGTGGCCCAGCGGCCGGTCCCCGGTACCCGGTCGAACACGTCGCGCAGCAGCACCATGGCGCCGGAGGACCGGGCCATCCCGACCGCGTAGGGCGTGATGTCGATGCCGAGGGCGGGCACGCCGCGTTCGGCCAGCGCGACGGTCAGCCGGCCTGGGCCGGAGCCGATGTCGAGCGTCGGTCCCTGGCACCGGTCGAGTAGCGACTTATCGCCGGGACTCTCGTGCAGCCAGGTCTCAACCGGAAGCGGAACGCATTCGCCGTCGGCATGCTCGATGACCGGCTTGGCCCAGCCGGCCAGCGCGTGCTCATATAGTTCCCCGATCACCGTGCCAGTGTCCGGCCTGATCGGGCCGAGCGGACCTCCCTGGCCGGTTACTTACGACAATCGTCACGGGCCTTACGAAGTACTGACGATTTCGCACAGTTCCTAGGTCTTACGCGCAGTTGACGACTTACCGTGGGTGCGTGGTGATTAATCCGGATCCGCCGGGCCGGATCGTCGTCGTCGACGACGATCCGACCGTGGCCGACGTTGTCAGCCGTTACCTCAAACATGACGGGCACACCGTCGAATCGGTGCATGACGGGTACGAGGCGCTGCGCCTTGTCGCGCAGGCACCTCCCGACCTGGTCGTGCTCGACCTGATGCTGCCCGGCATGGACGGCCTGGAGGTCTGCCGCAGGCTGCGCGCCCGCTGGCCGATACCTGTGGTGATGCTGACCGCCCTTGGTGACGAGACCGACCGGCTGGTCGGGTTCGAGACCGGCGCGGACGACTACGTCACCAAGCCGTTCAGCCCGCGCGAGCTCACCCTGCGAGTGCGCTCTGTGCTGCGCCGGTCCCGGGGCAGCGGACTGCCAGACAAGGACGGCCTGGGCACGCTGGCCGACGGTGACCTGGTCATCGACCTGTCCGCGCACGAGGTGCGGGTGGCCGGTGAGCTGATCCAGCTGACCTCGCGAGAGTACGACCTGCTGGTCTTCCTCATGCGCAATCCACGCAAGGCATTCACCAGGGAGCAACTGCTCGCGGACGTGTGGAGCTGGACGTTCGGCGACACGTCCACCGTCACCGTGCACGTCAGGCGGCTGCGCGAGAAGCTCGAGCCTGACCCGACCATGCCCAAGCACATCGTTACCGTCTGGGGAGTCGGTTACCGGTACGAACCGGAGGCAGCATAATGCTCCCAGCTGGCATCCAATGGTCTGACCTGATCTGGATATCCGAGCGCGTCGCGGTCGCCGCGGTGGCGATCAGCCTGATCGGGATCCTCGTCTTGCGGAAGATGGCGCACCGCTCCATCGGCTTGATGGTGGCGCTCGTCGTTCTCGTCTGCTCGGTCACCACGATGGCAGGGGTCGGCCTGATCGCCTGGCGGATGATGGCCAGCGCCTCGGACCGGAACGACATGCTCGACCTGATGGTGATCGGCACGCTGGCCGGCTTCGCGGTCGCGCTGGTCGTCGGGCGGCAGATGGTGAAGGCCAGCAGCGCGCTGTCGGATGCCGTACAGGCCGTGAGCGACGACGGTGTGTACGTCGCGCCCACCCGCCCCCTGCCGGCCGAGCTGGCCGTGCTTTCCGACAACCTGGCCAGCACGCACGAGAAACTGTCCGCCGCACGCGGCCGGGAGCGCGCGCTCGAAGCCAGCCGGCGAGAGCTGGTCGCCTGGGTCAGCCACGACCTGCGCACGCCGCTGGCCGGGCTGCGGGCCATGGCCGAGGCGCTCGAGGACGGCGTCGTGGTGGATCCGCGTACGGTCAGCCAGTACCACACGCAGATCCGCACCGAGGTGGACCGCCTGTCCACGATGATCGACGACCTCTTCGAGCTGTCCAGGATCCATGCGGGCGCGCTGCGGCTGTCCCGGCGGATGACCGGGCTTGAGGACCTGGTCGCCGAAGTGGTCGCCAGCGCCGAACCGGTAGCCAGGGCCAGAGGGGTCCGGCTCACCGGCGCCGCCGTGCGCGGCATGCCCGTCTACGTGGACGCGGCCGAGATCGGCCGGGCGCTGCGCAACCTGGTGATCAACGCGATCAGGCATACCCCGTCCGACGGGGTGGTCGACGTACTGGCCGAGGTGCAGAGCGGCATGGCCGCGGTGTGCGTGTCCGATGCCTGCGGCGGCATACCGCCCGAGGACCTGCCCAGGGTCTTCGACGTGGCGTTTCGCGGCGAGTCGGCGCGGACCCCCGCGCCGGACGGCGGCGGCGGGCTCGGCCTGTCGATCGCGCGCGGCATCGTCGAGGCGCATTCCGGCCAGATCGCGGTCCGCAACGCGGGCGTCGGCTGTCAGTTCCTGATCAGGCTGCCGCTGGCCAGGCCCGCCGCCGGTGCCGTTGCCGGTATCGGTGCCGGTACCGGTACCGGTACCGGTGCGGGCGTTGCTCCGGGACCGCGGCGCCATCGGCACGCCCCGGCTTCGGCGTGACTGCGCCGTTTATCACAGCTGGATGACCGTGCCCGCTGGGTATGCCTAGATTCGGATAACGTGAGGACGCCGGATTTAGTGCGTATTGCGTGGTGTGGAGGGCTATAGCCGTGGCGGAGGTGGTGGAACGGCCGCAGCAAGCAGAACCGGCAGGTTCTGCTCCGCGACCCGGCCGCGCGCTACCGGGTTGGCTGATCCCCGTGGTCCCCGCCGTTTTCGCGTTCGTCTTCGCCGGGTTTGACCTGGGTTCGCCGTCGCTGTGGCGGGACGAGGCATATACCAAGGACGCGATCAGCCGGTCGATCACCCACGTGTTCGACATGCTCGGCAACCAGGACGCGGTCCACGGCGCGTATTACGTCATGCTGCACTTGTTCAGCGAGGTGTTCGGCACCTCGGAGGCCGCGCTTCGTTTTCCCTCGCTGTGCGCGATGGCCGTCGCGACCGCGTTCACCGCGGCGACCGGCCGCCGGGCGGCGCGGATGGCCGGCACTCCTTGGCCGGACGCGACCGGCCTGATCGCCGGGCTGGTTTTCGCGACTGCCCCCTACCTGACGTACTACGCCCAGATGGCCAGGCCGTACGCGTTGGTCACGATGTGTGCCACGATCGCCAGCTATCTGCTGCTACGAGCGGTTGACGATGGCGGGAAGCGGGCTTGGGCCGGCTACGCGGTGGCGGTGGTTTTCACCGGGTTGTTCAATACGTTCGGGCTGCTGATCTTGCCGGCGCACGCGCTGACTGTGCTCGCGACTGTGCTGACTACTGGGCCCAGGTCCAGAGCATGGCTGCGCCGGACCGCCGTGCCCTGGCTGGTCGCCGCCGTGGTGGCCGGCGTGGTGCTGGGTCCGCTGCTGGTCATCTCGTTCCGCGAGCGCGGGCAGATCTCGTGGCTATCCAAGCCCGACGTGGCCACGATCAGGACCCTGCTCACCGACTTCGCCGGCTCGCGGCTGCTCATACTGCCGATGGCGCTGCTCGCGCTGATCGGCATCCTCGCGGGCGTGATCGACGGGCGGTTGAAGCGGATGTCGCCGGCCGCTCTCGCCCTGCCCTGGCTCATCGTGCCGCCGGTGGCGCTGCTCGCGGTGTCCATGGTTAAACCCGTGTACAACCCGCGGTACGTGGAGTTCTGCCTGCCGGCGCTGTCCCTGCTCGTGGCGGCCGGCCTGGTCGGGGTGGCCAGGGCGATGGCGGCGACGGTCGCGTCCGATGGCTTCGGACCCGGATTTGTCCGGGGCCCCGTGGGCCGCGCTGCTGCGGCATGGGTGCCTTCTGCTGTGGTCATGCTCGCGATTGTGGTGCTGCTGGTCTCCCCGCAGCACGCGATCAGGCTGTCATCGGCCCGGCCGGACAACCTGCGGCTCGCGTCCGCCATCGTGGCCAAGTACGAGCAGCCGGGTGACGTGGTCTTCTATCTGCCGTACAACATGCACGTGCTGGGCACCGGGTACCCGGCGCCGTTCCAGAAGCTGCGCGACCTAGCGTTCGCCGAGGGGCCGATCCAGTCCGCGACGCTGACCGGCATCGAGCTGGACAATCCGGCGGAACTCGCCAGCCGGTTCACCGACGTGCGGCGGGTCTGGATCGTCACCGGCCAGAGCGACAACAAGTTCCCGGTCCCGCACACCGCCATGGACAGGGAAAAGATGGCGCTTGTCTCCCACCTGCACGTCCTGCGCCGCTGGCACGCCGGCGAGGTCATGCTCACCCTGTACGGCACCTGAGGCCCGTGGCTTGCCGTCCCGGGTGGCTATCGCGGGTGACAAGCCACGACGGCCACCTTTCGCCGTGTAACGGATGGTGTTAGAGCGGCCCGCGCGGCTTGTGTTGCCGACCTAGGTCCGGAGGCACCGGGGCCCGTCCCGTCCTCGACATGATCGTGCGCGTGGCGTTCCGGGATTCCGGAACGCCACGCGCACGATCATGCTCCACCGCCACACTATGGGCGATTCGTCCATATATGCGCCTGCCCCGCGGCGGCGATGCCCCGCGGCGGCGCCGCCGCCCCGACCGCGCCGCCCAAACCCGCGCCGCCGGGCACGAAGTGGCTTAGCTCTCGGCGCCGGCGGCGCTGGCAGTGCCCAGCCCGGTGCCCAGCCCGGCGCCCAACCCGGTACCCAGCCCAGCGCCCAGCCCAGCGCCCAATCCGGCAGCGGCACCACCGCCAGCGGCACCACCGCCCGCGGTGCCCAGTCCCGGCGTGCCCAGGCCCGCGGCTTGCAGCTGCTCGCGCAGCTTGCGGCGGCCTCGGTGCAGGCGGGACATCACGGTACCGACGGGGGTGCCCATGATCTCGGCGATCTCCCGGTAGGGGTAGCCCTCGATGTCGGCGAGGTATACGGCCGTGCGGAACTCGCCGGGCAGGTCGCGCAGTGCCCGCAGCAGGTCGGAGTCGGTGGTCCTGTCTAGCGCCTCGGTTTCCGCCGAAGGCACCGGCGGGGACAGGCGGTCCGCGGACATCTGCCATTCCTGCAGGTCGCCGCCGAGCGCCTGCTGCGGCTCGCGGCGGCGCTTACGGTAGACGTTGATGAACGTGGTGGTCAGGATGCGGTTCAGCCATGCCCGCAGGTTCGTCCCCGGGGTGAACTGCTGGAAGGCCGCGTACGCCTTGACCGACGTCTCCTGGACCAGGTCCTCGGCGTCGGTGGGGTTCCTGGTCATCCGGAGCGCAGCCGGGTACAACTGACCAAGTTGCGGGATGACGTCGCGTTCGAAGCGCGCGCGATCCTCGCTAGAGTGTTCGGCTCGGCTCATCTTTCACTCCGGTGGTAGTCAGCTCACCTATATAGACGCACTGGAGGGTAGAAAACGTCCCCCGATGTTGCCTAAATCACGTTACTACTTGAGAAGGCTGACGCCTACGTCGGGGGTAGCTGAAGAATAGCTGTAAACAGCTAGATCCAGCCTCTGCCGGTCCGGTACCACATGTGGGCCAGCCAGTCCGAGTAGGGAATGACCTTGCCGGCCATGATCGGGTAGAAGTACCGGAACATCAGCAGCACGATCAGCAGGTACGCGCCAGCGATGCCCGCTCCGATGGCTCTTCGGCCCAGCGACGCTGAGGCATGGCCGATAATCAGGCCCAGGCACAACGTGATGGCCAGGATCAGGAACGGCTCGAACTCCAGCGAGTAGTAGAAGAACTTGGTCCTGTGCACCAGCGGGAACCAGGTGACCCAGCCGGAGATGACGCCGCACAGAACCGCGCCGGCCCGCCAGTCGCGGTA
Organism: Streptosporangiaceae bacterium; assembly: GCA_036490795.1. GTDB lineage: Bacteria > Actinomycetota > Actinomycetes > Streptosporangiales > Streptosporangiaceae > JAFARZ01. The sequence continues at coordinate 7,709 of DASXDG010000310.1, read as the reverse complement.
GAGCAGCCACCAGCCGAGGCAGACGAGCAGGGCCAAGATGGAGCCCCACCAGATGGCCGGGGTGCCGATCGCCAGCACTTCCTGCGAGTACGGCCGGCCCGTGTAGCTCTTCGGGCAGTAGTGGGAAGGCCCGGGAACGGGCAGCGTGTAGCACTCGTAGAAGAATGCCACTGGCCTGGTCATCAGCAGCCAGTCCCAGGGCTGGGACTGGTACGGATGCGGCGAACCCAGGTGCCAGCCGAACAGGATCGCCTGCTTGTGGTACTCGTACAGCGAGTACAGCGCGGAGATGACCGGGATGTGCACGCCGTGCTGGGCGGCGTACTGCCGGTCGTAGCCGGTGCTGGAGATCAGCCAGTCCGACCACGTCGCCACGTACGCGACGAAGGGGATGACCAGGTAGGTGACCGGCAGCCAGATGACGTCGTGCCGGAACGTGCCGCGGAAGTAGGAGCGGAGCCCGGCCGCGCGGCGGGCGCCGACATCCCAGCAAGTGCCCAGGATGGCCAGCCCGAACAGGTACCAGATGGCGTCCCACTTGACCGCGATCGCCAGGCCGACGAAGATCCCGGCCCAGACGCGCCACTTGCGGATGCCCAGCTTCGGGCCGGTCTCATCGGCCGGACCCGCCGCCATCAGGGCGGCCAGCCGTTCCCGCGCTACATCCCGGTCGATCACCATGGCGCCGAACGCGGCCAGCACGAAGAACATCAAGAAGATGTCCAGGATGCCGGTCCGCGACAGCACGAACTCGAGCCCGTCCAGCGACATGAGCAGGCCGGCGATGCAGCCGAGCAGCGTGGACCTGGTCATCCGGCGGGCGATCCGGCACATGACCAGGATGGCCAGCGTGCCGAACACCGCGGACATGAACCGCCAGCCGAACGAGTTCAGCCCGAAGATGGCCTCGCCGATCGCGATCAGTTCCTTGCCCAGTTCCGGCTGCACCACGTACTCTCCGCACGCGCCGCTGCCGTACATGGTGTGCGTGCAGGTGGCGAAGATGCCGGTGTTCCCCGCCTGGATCAGCTGGTTGGCGTTGTTCGAGAGGATCCACTCGGTGCCGTGGTGCAGGATGCTCCAGGCGTCCTTGACGTAGTAGGTCTCATCGAAGATGAGCGCTCGCGGCACCGCCAGCCGGTTGAACCGGAGGAACCCGCCGAATGCGGTAACCACCAGCGGCCAGACCCAGCCCCAGATCCCGTCCCGCGGCATGGGCGCGACCAGCCGGCTGCGCAGCACCGACAGCCGTCCGGCGTCGGAGGCAGTCAGGTCGGCGGCGGTTGTGGTCATCGGCCACATGTTACTGGCGTCACGGACCGCTCGCATTAAGGTGACGTAGGTGCACACATCAGCAGGGGTACTGACGCTGGCGGCGGTCCCCATCGGGCGGGACGAGGACGCGTCGCCGCGGCTCAGAGCCGAGTTGGCCCAGGCCGAGGTGATCGCGGCGGAGGACACGCGCCGGGTGCGCACGCTCGCGTCCAGGCTCGGCGTGGAGCTGCATGCCCGCATCGTTTCCTACTACGACGCGGTGGAGACCCGCCGCACCCCCGGGCTGCTGGCCGACCTCACCGAGGGCCGGAACGTCCTGCTGGTGACGGACGCGGGCATGCCTGGCATCAGCGACCCCGGCTACCGGCTGGTGACCGCGGCGGCCGAGGCGGGCGTACGGGTCACCGCACTGCCCGGCCCGTCAGCGGTGACGACGGCGCTCGCCGTGTCCGGCCTGCCCACCGACCGGTTCAGCTTCGAGGGCTTCCCGCCGCGCAAGCAGGGCGAGCGGTCCAGGCGGTTCGCGGAACTGGCCGAGGACACCAGGACCCAGGTCTTCTTCGAGTCGCCGCGCCGGCTGGCGGTGACGCTCGGCGAGCTGGAACAAAGCCACGGGGAGGACCGTCAGGCGGTCGTCTGCCGCGAGCTCACCAAGACCCACGAGGAGATCCTCCGCGGCACGCTGCGCGAACTAGCCCAGTGGGCAGCGGACTCAAGCGCCGTCCGTGGCGAGATCACGCTTGTCGTTGCCGGTCTCGCCAGGTCCGTCGCCAGGGCTGCCGCCAGAGCCGCTGACCGGGCCGCCCGTCGTGACCGCAGATTCGCGGCCGCGGCGGACCCCGCCGATTAGCCCGCGCAGCGCGCGTCCGCCGGCCGTGCCAGGCGCGAACGCCATGACCAGCGCCAGGCAGGCGAAGGGCACCGCGGGCAGCACGTACCGGTAGTCGAACTCCGCGGTGGCCGCCGGGATCACGATCAGTGCCAGCGAGATCGTCCATGGCAGCAGCGCCTCGCCTCCCCACCGGCGCCACGCCAGCACCAGGCCGGCGGCCCCGGCCAGCAGGATCAGCCCGTAGACGGTGCCCGGCAGGTAGACGTGCTTCTCGTAGGTCTCCATGATCGCGGCGAACGGCTGCACCACGTGCGTGTACGGGTTCCCGCGGACGTATTCGGCCGCGTAGGACTGGTACTTGCCGTAGTTCGCCAGGTTGTACGACGGGATGCCGAGCGGATGCCTGCTGAACAGGTACTCGTCGTAGGTAGCCGCCTGGGGGAAGACCTGCCGGGAGAAGCCGAACGCCTTCCAGGTGTCGTCGAAGACCGTGCGCGCGTAGGCCAGCGGCTGCGCCTCGATCGCGGAGATGGCGAACTTCTCCGCCAGCTTGTTGGGCAGCGGTGAGAACTTGGACGACCCGCCGAGGCGGTCCAGCGGGTTGGTGTACAGCACGCCGTTCGTGACGCCGCCCGAGGTCCAGATATAGGCCTGAGCGATCGGGCGGTCGGCCGGCGGCACCGAGGTGCACAGCAGCCTCTCGTTGGTGGAGATGCTCATCTTGGAGCACTCCGCGAACGTCATCGTCCGGGAGTAGAGGAACACGCCGGTGGAGTCGGTCAGCGCGAACTGCCCGTGCTCGAGGTCGAACAAGCCCGCATACGCGACCAGGGGCAGCCCGCAGACCACGCCCATCGCGAGGATCGGTTTCCAGTTCACCCGGCGGATGAGCATGTAGACAGCGATGATGATCAGTAGCGGCAGGCCAACCGAACGCAGCACGTCCGCGATGCCGAGCAGCAGGCCGATGACCGCGCAGCGGAGCAGGGACGGCCTGTCCTTCTCCCACAGCAGCAGGGTGACCGCCAGCATCATCACGAACAGGCACGGGACGTCAGCAAGGATGAGGTGCTCGAGCTGAATCTCGAAACCGTCGTACAGGACAGGTACGGTAGCGAGTGTGGCGGCCCAGGCCGGGGCGCCGAACCGGTGCCTGGCCAGCGCGTAAATCATGACCGCCATCGCGATGCCCATAAGGTGTTGCAGAATCGTTACGAGAGCATAAGTGTGGAAGGGCTCGAGGATCTTCAGCCAGATCGAGTACCCAGAGGGCCTGGTCGGGTCCAGCTGGAAGTCGACCGTGTGCTGTACGTAGTCGAACGAGTCGTTGAACCAGACCTGCCATCTGTAGCCGAGTTCGGCATCGACCCGGAGCAGCGTGGCAGGAATCAGCACGAGGACGAACAGCCGGTGGCCGTTCCATATGCGCATGAGAAGTGACCTGATTGACCCAATTCGCGATGCGGATTGCGCGCGGGGCGTGGTCACAGGCATTACCCTCAAGAGCCGTACCCTCCCGGGTGATAGGACCAGCCAGCAGGATATCGGAGCCCCCGGATGCGGGCCGAAGGAGACGACGTGGAGCTGACCGTGGTCATGCCCTGCCTTAATGAGGCAGAGACAGTGGCGACGTGCGTCCGTAAGGCTATTGGATTCCTCACCGAGAGTGGAATTGACGGAGAAGTCCTGATAGCGGACAACGGAAGCACCGATGGCAGTCAGCAGCTAGCCGAGGCCGAGGGCGCCCGGGTAGTCGCCGTGCCGGAGAAGGGCTACGGAAACGCCCTGATAGGCGGCATCACCGCTGCTCGCGGCAAGTACGTGATCATGGGCGACGCCGACGATAGTTATGACTTTACGAACCTCATGCCGTTCGTGGAGGAGCTTCGCAAGGGCGCTGACCTGGTCATGGGCAACCGCTTCAAGGGCGGGATCGCGGACGGGGCCATGCCGCCGCTGCACAAGTACCTGGGCAACCCGGTGCTGAGCTTCATCGGGCGGCTGTTCTTCCGGAGCAGGATCGGCGACTTCCACTGCGGCCTTCGCGGTTTCAACCGGGACAGCGTGCTGGCGCTGAACCTGCAGACCGCGGGCATGGAGTTCGCTAGCGAGATGGTGGTGAAGGCCACGCTCGCCAAGCAGGACATCAGGGAAGTTCCGACCACGCTGGCGAAGGACGGCCGGACCCGGCCTCCGCACCTGCACACCTGGCGGGATGGCTGGCGCCACCTGCGGTTCCTGCTGCTGTACAGCCCGCGCTGGCTGTTCTTCTTCCCCGGCCTCGCGGTGCTCGCCTTGGGCCTGATCATCGGCGCGATCGTGGTGCCCCGGCCGTTCTCGATCGGCTCGGTGACCTTCGACGTGGACACGCTCGTGGCCGCGTCCGCGATGGTGGTTATCGGCTTCCAGGCGGTCCTGTTCTGGATGTTTACGCAGGTCTATGCCGGTGCCGAAGGCTTCTTGCCCGAGGAGCCGACGATTCAGCGAATTCTCGGCAAACTTTCGCTGGAGCGCGGTCTTGTCATCGGCACGCTGATCGGTCTGGCGGGCCTGGCCGGGCTGATTTACTCGCTCGCGTACTGGCACGGCCAGGGCTTCCACGGCCTGCACTACGAGCACGCGCTGCGACTGACGATTCCGTCGGTGACCGCGCTGATCATCAGCTTCCAGCTGATCCTCAGCTGCTTCTTCCTGTCCATCCTGGGCATCCGGCACACCCGCGGCCCGGCGGTCGCTACGCCACGTGAAGTGCCCGAGTCAACTAGGGTCTAGTTTTATGCGCACGATCCTGGCCGCCCCGGCATGGCCGTATGCGAACGGCCCTCGTCATATCGGACACGTCTCCGGCTTCGCCCTGCCGTGCGACATGTTCAGCCGCTACCAGCGGATGGCGGGCAACCGGGTGCTGATGGTGAGTGGCACGGATGAGCACGGCACGCCGATTCAGGTCCAGGCGGACGCCGAGGGCGTCACGGCGCGTGAGCTCGCCGACCGGTACAACCGGGTGATCGCCCAGGACCTGACCAGCCTGGGCATGACCTACAACCTGTTCACCAGGACGACCACGCTCAACCATTACGCGGTGACGCAGGAGATCTTCGGCACGCTGCTGCGCAATGGCTATATCTTCCCGAAGACCACGCTCGGCGCGATCTCGCCGTCCACCGGCCGCACCCTGCCCGACCGCTACATCGAGGGCACCTGCCCGATCTGCGGCTACCCAGAGGCGCGCGGCGACCAGTGCGACAACTGCGGCAACCAGCTCGACCCGGCCGACCTGATCAACCCGCGGTCCCGGATCAACGGGGAGACCCCGGTCTTCGTGGAGGCCGAGCACTACTTCCTCGACCTGCCCGCGTTCGCGAACGTCCTCGGCGACTGGCTGCAGTCCAAGGCGGGGGACTGGCGGCCGAACGTGCTGAGGTTCTCGCTCAACCTGCTCAACGACCTCCAGCCCAGGGCGATCACCCGCGACCTTGACTGGGGCGTCCCGGTGCCGCTCGACGGCTGGCGGGACCGCTCGGACAAGCGGATCTACGTCTGGTTCGACGCGGTGATCGGGTACCTGTCGGCGAGCGTGGAGTGGGCCCGCCGGTCCGGCGACCCCGATGCCTGGCGCGCGTGGTGGAACGAGCCCAGCGCCGAGGCCTTCTACTTCATGGGCAAGGACAACATCGTCTTCCACTCCGAGATCTGGCCGGCCATGCTGCTCGGTTACAACGGCAAGGGGTCGAAGGGCGGGGAGCCAGGCCCGCTGGGCACGCTGAACCTGCCGAGCGAGGTCGTGTCCAGTGAGTTCCTGACCATGGAGGGCAAGAAGTTCTCGTCCAGCCGGCAGGTCGTGATCTACGTCCGTGACTTCCTCGAGCGGTACGACGTGGACGCGCTGCGCTACTACGTGGCGATCGCCGGGCCGGAAACTCAGGACACCGACTTCACCTGGAGCGAGTTCGTCCGCCGCAACAACGACGAGCTGGTCGCGACCTGGGGAAACCTGGTCAACCGCGCGGTCTCGTTCGCCGCGAAGAACATCGGCTCGATCCCGGAAGCGGGCGCACTGACCGACCTGGATCACCAGTTGCTGGCCGGATCGAAGGCGGCGTTCGACGTGGTCGGCGGGCACCTGGACCGGTCCCGGTTCAAGTTCGCCACCGGCGAGGCGATGCGGACCGTGTCCGAGGCGAACAAGTACTTCTCCGAGCAGGCTCCGTGGAAGCTGCGCGAGTCCGACCCGGAGCGGATGCGGACCGTCCTGCACGTGGCGCTGCAGCTGATCGACGACGCGAAGACGCTGCTCACGCCGTTCCTGCCGCGGTCGTCCCAGCGGGTCTTCGAGATGCTGGGCGGATCCGGGGTGTGGTCGGACATGCCGCGGATCGACGAGGTCGACGAGGAGGGCGCCCCGTCCTACCCCGTGATCACCGGTTCTTACGACGGTAAGGCGAGCTGGGCCTCGTCGCCGATCAGGCCCGGCACGCCACTCGCCGTCCCCGCGCCGCTGTTCACCAAGCTAGACACCTCCGTCATCGACGAAGAACTAGCCAGACTCGCATAACTATCCGTGGTGTCACCTCCCATAGCGCCGCCTCCGCTGCCCAGGCCATCCGTCGACGCGCACACCCACCTGGACATGCTCGACGACCCGGTAGACCAGGCCCTGGCAGCGGCCGCCGCCGCCGGCATCACCACGGTGGTGACGGTCGGCTGCGACGTCCCGTCCTCCGTCTGGGCGGCACAAGCCGCCGCCGCCCGCCCAGACGTCTACGCCGCCGTCGCCATCCACCCCAACGAGACCGCTACCGCCGCCCGCTCAACCGCCGAGCGGGACCGGGTGCTGGCCGTCCTCGCCACCCTGGCGGACCTGCCCCAGGTGCGGGCGGTCGGGGAGACCGGGCTGGACTACTACCGGGACCACGCCACCCCGGCGGTCCAGCAGGAGTGGTTCCGCGCGCACATCAGCCTCGCCAAGCAGGCCGGCAAGGCGCTGATGATCCACGACCGGGACGCGCACGACGACGTGCTGCGCATCCTGGCGGAGGAAGGACCGCCGGAGCAGGTGGTGTTCCACTGCTTCTCCGGCGACGCCGCGATGGCCAAGCAGTGCGCGGAGGCCGGCTACTTCATGAGCTTCGCCGGCAACGTGACGTTCAAGAACGCGCAGCCGCTGCGGGACGCCGTCGCCGCGGCGCCCGCCGAGCTGCTGCTGGCCGAGACCGACGCACCGTTCCTCACCCCGGTTCCCAACCGCGGCAAGCCCAACGAGCCCGCCCTGACCGCCGACACCCTGCGCTGCCTGGCCGAGGTCAAGGGCCTGGACCTGGCCGACCTATGCGACACGGTAACCGCCACCGCCCAGCGCACCTTCGGCCCCTGGTAGCCCCGGTGCCCGGCGGCGCCCGCTCCGTGACGGCATCATCGCGGATATCTGCACCCCTGATGAGGGGTGCAGATATCCGCAGTCCCGCCCGCCGCCTCGCCGGTCATATCATCAGCCACACCAGCCCCACCGGGGCAGGCCACAGCAGCCGGGGCCGTTATTGCGTGTCAAAACTCCCCCTATCAGGGGTGCAGCGACACGCAATCACGGACGCTGTAACGGTTG
>DASXDG010000309.1:0-10740 GCA_036490795.1 Streptosporangiaceae bacterium | reverse complement strand
CACCGAAGTGCGTTCGTTCATCGCGCCGATCGGCGGCGGGCACAACCAGAGCTCGTGGGAAAAGATGCTGCCTACCGCATTTACCTGGCTGTCGCAGCGGCTCAGCGGCCCGCGCCCGGCCAGCGCGGCGGGCCAGGCCGTCGCGACGCGCCCCGTCTGGCACCGGGGGCCGCACCCGTGGGAACGCCAGGCGGAGGGCCTCGCGGCCAGTGGCCGGCCGTCCCCAGCGGCACCGCCGAGCCCTTCGCTTTCGCCAAGCACAGTTCAGCCGACCGCCGAGCCGTCGCCGGCCGGCACCCCGACGCATACCGCACCGTCCCATGCGGCACCGCTCCATGCGGCACCGCTCCATGCGGCACCGCTCCACGCTGCACCGTCCCGTACGGTGCAGCACCGTACCGAGCCGCCGCGCACCAGGCCGGCGCCTGAGCCGGAGGGTTTTTCCCGGTGAGCCTGACCGGCGGCACGTTCCAGTTGCTGACGATCTGCGCCGCGATCGTCGTCACCATCGCGGTCATCCTCTTGTGGAACCGCATCCGCGGTCCGCGCCCGGTCCGGCTGGTCACCCGGATCGCGCTGCTCGCGACCGGCTACGTCACCGCCGCCGTCGCGATCCTGGTCTCGATCAACATCGCGTACGGCGGCCTGATCGCCACCTGGGGAGACCTGTTCGCCAACCTCAACCCTCCGCCCGGCAACTGGCACCCGCATTACCGGCACCGGCCGCAGCACGGGCCGCGACCTAGCACGCAAGCGGTCTTCGGCGGACCGCACCAGCTGCCGCCGCCGTTCCAGGCCCCCGGGCACCAGATCGTGCCGACGCTCAGCCCACCCAGCGGATCGTGAACTTGGTGAGCGTGTAGCCGAGTGCGTTGAGCGTGGGCTGGATGAAGTTGTTCCTGATGATCTGGACGGCCTCGTTCTCGGCGGTGACGATCAGCGGCTTGGTCACCGAGGAGACGTGGTTGACCCGGTAAAACGCCAGGCTCTGTGCCTGCGCGTACAGCACGGACTGGGCGAACTGCGGCTTGATGACCAGGCCGCAGCCGAATCCGGGATAGGTCCAGCTGTGCGAGGTGTTCAGCGGCTGCGACAGCGAGTTGTCGACCGAGACGTCGTGGACGGACTGCGGCAGCTGCGGCGGCGGCAGCGCGATCGAGACCGCGACACTGCCCGGCTTCCCCGCGGCCGGGCGGCTGAGCACGTTCAGCTTGTAGTGGCCGGTGGAGGACTTCCACCACGAGGGTCCCGGATTGAGATCGACAGTCGCGGACGCATGGCCAACCGCGTAGAACGTGGCCTGGTACCAGCACGGCCAGAAGCCGATGTTCTTGCTCACCTTGTGCGTGAAAACGAAGTTGAAGGTCTCCGTGCCCAGCGCCGGCTTGTCGATGCCCTGGATCTTCTGCAGCACCCACGGGCCGACGACGACGCTGGTCGTGCTGCCCTGGCTGGCCGACTGCCACGGCCACTCGAACTTGATGTGCGGCAGGTGCGCGTTGATGCCGATCAAATGCAGCGCGAACGAGAGCGCGCCGATCGTCACCCAGGCCACCACCTTGCGGAATACCAGCGCGATCAGCGCGATCACCACAGTCCAGGTGAGCCAGCGCGGGATGCGCCTGCGCCGGCGGACTCGCGGCCTACCGGGCGGTGGCGGTTCCGGCGGCTCCGCTTCGGTTTGCCCCGTTTCCAGCCGCTCAGTAGCGCTATCCTGACCGCCTCCATCGGAGAAGCCGGTCCGGTGCACGGGCGCGGTCCTGCTCGTGGTCAGCATTCCCAGCAGCAGTACCAGGATCCGGATCACGTGATGCCTTCTTCCTTGATATCAGGTGCGGTTACGCGGTCGCGGGATAGTCGAGGCTGAGGACGATCGGCACCGCGCCGAACGGCGCGCGGAACCTGGTGCCTGGCCGGTCCGGTGCATCCGGCGCGGAGATCTTCGGCCAGCGCATCTTCGAGTGCTGTGCGGTCAGGCCCTGCACCGAATACGGGAACTCCATGGCGGATACGCTGTGCTGGCGCAGCAGGCCGCCCCAGCGGAAGGCGGCGAAGACGTTGGCCAGGTCGGTGACGGACAGCGGCCTGCGACCCTGCAGCCGGATCCGGTAGACGGTGCGGGAGAGTTCGATCATGTCGACGGCGCACTGAGCTAGCGCCGCTGACTTCGTGTGATACGCGGTGCCGTCCGCGTTTACCGTGCTGAGCTTCTCTCCGTGCACCGGCGAGTAACGGCCCCGTGCTTGACATTGTAGCCAATCGCAGGCGGCGAGCAGTTGCCAGCTGATCCCGGTGAAGCTCGCGACGTCGCGGTAGAGCGGCTTCGCGGTCATGATCGGTGCTCGTGCCGTCGTGATGAACGCGGTGGTCACGGCGGGCGGGATCTGTGACTGGTACCTCGTGGTGACGGGTACCGCGGCGGTGAGCCCAGGGATGCGCGCGCTGCCGCGCGTCACGCGCGGCGGGCCGGCGGTGGCGGGTGCCGCCACCGCCGGCGCGATCACCACAGGAGCCGGCAGCACGCGATCATTGACCGCCGGTCCCGGCGCGGCAAGCGCGGGCCCGGCGTGCACCGGCGCCGTGTGCACGGGCGCTGCGTGCACGGGCGTGGGCGCGGGGTGCGCCGGTGCTGCCGGCGCGCTGGCCACGGGCGCAGCGACCGCCGGGGAAGTGGCGGTCGCGGCAGCTGGGAGGTCGTCGTAGCGGTACAGGTCGTACAACTGCATGAGCGCGATGAGCGATGATCCGTAGTGGGGGTCCGTCGCGTACACGCCGGTGAGGTCGTTCGCGAACGCGTCGGGCACCGACCGGTCGGCCATAGCCCGCTGGTAGCTGGGGGTGTTAGCCAGCAGCTGGCTGTGGTCCGCGATGCTCTCCGCCACGTTGTGGTACACGCGAAAGTAAGCGGTGGTCGTCACCCACTCGCCGTCCTCGAACTCCTGTGTCGGCATCGCGTCCGTCCCGGCCGGCCCCGAGCCCTTAATACCGAACAGGTTGTGATCCTTCAGGGCCAGTTCGCTCTGTCCCCAGCCCGATTCGTCAATGGCTTGCGCGATCGTCACCGCTGCTGGAATGCCGTAGCGGGTCTGGGCAGCCATCGCGCCGGGCGCGACAGAACTGATAAAGGCCTGCTGGGCCGTGGTTTCTGGCGCGGCCTTGGTCGAGCTGGCCGCCTGGTGGCGGACGTAGCGGGAGGACGCCGGGGCCGGCGTCGCGTGCCTGACCGGCGCCGCGTGCGCGGCCGGTGTGCTCGCCGGAGCGAGCGCTGGCGCCGCCGGGGCGATCGCACCGGGGATGTTGCCCGCCCCAGTGGTCCTCGGTGCCTTCGTCTTAGCCGCCGCGGGCCGACGGGCCGTCGACGGTTCCTTAACCGGAGCGGCCTGCTGCACCGCCGCGATGCCGGGTATCGCGGCACTCCCTCGCATCGCGACTCCCCCGCCATGCGCGCCATCCGACGCGGGCGACGCGGGCGACGCGGGCGACGCGGAAGCGGACGAGCCCGAAGAGGCCGAACCCGAAGCCGCCGGCGCCGGCGGCGGCCCAGAGGTGCCCGCCGCGGCGAGCCCCCCGTTGTCGACGAAACCCGCTACCCCGTCGTCCGCCAGCGAGCCGCTGAACTCATGCGCGTTCACGGTCAGCCCGGGCACCGAGTCCGCCCCGATAGTCGACAGAACGCCGTCTGAGTACCCGGTCACCACTTCGACATGCTCGTCGAACAGCACCCAGTCGCCGGGTTGCGGCGTGTACCCCTCGCCCATCGGGTGCCACCGCCCGTTCGTCTGCGCGTCTTGCACTATGGACACGACGTTCAGCGACTTCGGGTTCGGGTCCACCCGGACGTCGGCCCAGTCATGGAGCGGCCACGGATACGTGCCGCCGCCGGTCGCCCAGCTCTGCTGGCCGACGGACTGCGCGCCGAGCTCGAGCGTCATGCTCGCGAACGCGGCGCAGGACGCGCCGTGATCGGCTCCGTTGACGCTGTCGACGCCCCAGATGATCGCCTCCATCTGGGCCGGCGTCTTGGTCTGCGCCATCCGGAGGTAATACTTCGCCACGTTCACGATCGCCGATCGCAGCGCCGTGTCGGAATGACCCGCCTTGGCGGTGGTCGCTTCGGGCGGCGACTGGGCTATCTTCTCCAGCGCCATCAGGTGCGGCAGCCCGGCGGGCGTGGTGAGGCCTGCCGCTGTTCCCGGGACGAAGGAGAATCCGATGAGCGCACCGCTCGCGCTCACGCTGACGATCGGCGTCGCCTGTACCCACCACGGCTTCCTCGTTGTACTCATCGGATCACCTCCGTTCCGCGACAGGAGCCAGCACTTCACCGCGGGGCGGACTTCCCAGCCCTGCTACCCGAGACGAAGCCGTTTACGGTGTCAGGCTCTTCAAAATCGCCTGGACCTCCGGATTACCGGGGTTGTTCGCGTTCTCGAACAGCACCGCCGCGTCCTGTGCGGTAGCGGGTGACGTTCCGACCACCCACTCCTGGTAGATGTTCGCGACGAGCGCGCTCATCCCCGCCTGCGTGGTCACCGGGGCCGAACACATACCCGGGTAACCCTGGCGCGAGACCACCGCCGACGACCCGGTGTACAGCGCGCAGTTCGCCGCGCTGCTCTCCAGTCCGGCCTGGACTTCCGGCTTGCCGTTGGAACCAGTGATCGTGGCGCCGCCGATGATGTTGTTGATCGCCCTGGCGGCCACTTCCAGGCTGTCGATGGGGTTGAGCGGGTTGTAGGGATGGTGCAGGTTCAGCGACCAGGCGACGTCGCCGCCCTGCGCCGGAGTGATCGGCTCCAGCCCCTCCCGTCCCGTCTTGGAATCGGTGAACGACGCGTTGTCGACGCTGCCCATCAGCGAGAACACCCACAGGATCTGCCGGGTCGCCTGCGCACAGGCGAAGTTCACCTGGTTCGGCTCGGACGCGATGTCCGCGTTCTGGCAGGCGGTGGTGATCTCGGCCTGGACGGTGGCCACACTGGGCGGCCAGGACGGGCTGCCGGCGAAGACGACGAGGACGAGCAGCGCGATGACGGCGCCGGCGATCGCCGACCCGCCGCCGACGAACAGCCAGATCCGGCCAGGCCGCCGGCGACGCTGACTGCTCCTGCCGTGGTTGATGAGCTCTTCGGTCCGCCGTTCCGACGCGTCGCCCGGCACGGTATGCGAAGGAGCGTCATATTCGTCACTATCTTCGAAAGAAGGGTCATTCGGGACATGACCCTCTTCAGTCTCGCTCGTCCCGCCGGTCAGCTCGCGTGCGAGCCGCCGACGCCAGTTAACGAGCGTGCGTTCGAGTTCCTGAGCTTGGTTTTCTAGGCTCGCGATCCTTCCCGTATCTGCATGACTCTGATTTTCGAATATCGCATCCATGTTCCACCCCTGGCACGATAAGACATTTCAAAACACGCGTAGAGCTGTAAAGCAGGCGTCAATCGCCCGCGCGACCCCAGACACCCAGCCTGCTAGCGGCTTGCGAGCGCCCGGTAAAAAACCATCGGAAACACTCCCGCATCAGGGTATGGCTGGAGCGGTTCTGCGTCGCGCGGATCTCAGCCATGCCCAGCATTAGAACACATTCGCGGGTCCGATGGCTAGTGGTTCTCTAGAACGCAGTTTCGTCACTGTCAACTTCTGGGTTGCGCATCAGTCGGCGACGTGGCGATCCAGGAACTCGTAGATGTCGACATCGTCCACTCCTGGGAAGCTTCCGGCGGGCAGCGCGGACAGGATGTGCGCGTGCGCTCGCGCCGAAGGCCACGAGTAGCCCTCCCACCGTTCCGCGAGCGCGGCCGGCGGCCTTGCGCAGCACTCGCCATCGGGGCACGCGGACTTCGTCCGGGTCAGGGACTCGCGCCCGCGGAACCACCGGGAATCCGCGAACCGCACCCCCAGCGTGATGGCGAAACCCTGGTCAGCGCGCGGGTCCACCTGCGCGACGCAGAAGTAGGTCCCCGACGGAGTGTCCGAGTACTGGCAATAGGGCGAGAACCGGTCGGCCGCGGCGAATACCTGCCGGCCCGACCACTGGCGGCACATTCGCTGTCCCTCTATCGCGCCACCCGGGTCGGCGGGGAACACCACCCCGTCGTTTTCGTACGCCTTGTAGATGACGCCGCTCGCGTCGTTCTTCACGAAGTGGCAGTGCAGGTCCAGATGATGGGTGGCCAGGTTAGTGAACCGGTGCGCCGCCATTTCGTAGGACACGGAGAACAGGTCGACTAGGTCTTCCACAGCAAGGTTGCGCGTCTCCTTGGCCGCTGTCAGCACCGGCACGGCGGCGGTCTGCGGCATCAGCATGGCGGCGGCGAAGTAGTTGGCCTCCACCCGCTGCCGCAGGAAGTCCGCGAAGTCCCTGGGCACCTGATGGCCGAGCAGGTGATGCCCGAGCGCCTGCAGCACGACGGCCCGGGGCGAGTGGGCGCCAACCGGCTCCTGCTTGACGTAGATGCGCCGGTTCCGCAGGTCGGTGAGCGAGCGCACCGAGCGTGGCAGGTCCTGCACGTAGCGAACCCCGAACCCGTGGTGGCTCAGCACGGACAGCAGCATGCCCTGGGACAGCGGCCCGCCGGAGTACCCGCCGGCCCGCAGCGCGTTCGCCGCCGCCTGCTCGAACTCGTCGTAGTAGTTCCCTCGCTCACGCTGCGCCTCGCGGAGCGCGGCATTGGCCGCTCTCGCGTCCTCCGGGGTGGCGGCCGGCCGCGACTCCTGTGCCCGTAGCGCGGCCGCGACGGCCGCTAGGTGCTCGAGCACGTCGGTCGGCACCCGCGCACCGATCTTCAGCTGCGGCAGCCCCAGTCGCCGGTACGACGGATCCTGCTGGGCCTGGCCGACCGCGATCTCCAGTTGCGCCCGCCGGCTCGGGGGCTGGTGGCTCACCAGTTCGCTCACCGGTACCGACAGCGCGCTCGCCAGTTCCTCGATCAGCGAGAGCTTCGGCTCCCGCTTGCCGTTCTCCAGCAGGGAGAGCACCGATGGCGCCTTCCCGACCCGCTCCCCGAGCTCACCGAGGGTAAGTCCACGCGCACGACGCAGATGCCGCAGTCGCTGTCCGAACGTAACAAGATCGAATTCTTTCATGGTGAAGAACAGCATAACTTTACAAACTCGCAAAATCTATCTTTCATAACTAACGCTGGTGCTTGGCTTGTCATACCTTCGCGGCGACCCTGAAAGTAGGACCCCCGGCACGTACCTGACAGAAAGGCACACAGTGGACAGGATCAGCCAGCAGGCGGCAAGGCTCGCCGAAGAGTGGGACTCGAACCCCCGCTGGAACGACACCAAGCGCACCTACACCGCCGAGGACGTCATCCGGCTGCGTGGCAGCGTCCACGAGGAATACACGCTCGCCCGGCTCGGCGCGGAACGGCTGCGCACGCTGCTCGCGTCGCAGGACGCGGTCACCGCGCTCGGTGCGCTGACTGGCGGCCAGGCCGTTCAGCAGGTGAAGGCGGGACTGAGGGCGATCTACCTGTCCGGCTGGCAGGTGGCAGCCGACGCTAACCTGGCCGCGCAGACTTACCCGGACCAGAGCCTGTATCCCGTCAACTCGGTGCCCCAGGTGGTCCGCCGGATCAACAACGCCCTGCTGCGTGCCGACCAGATCAGCTGGTCCGAGTCCACCGATGGCGAGGCCGAGGGTCCGCACTGGCTCGCTCCGATCGTGGCCGACGCGGAGGCAGGCTTCGGCGGCGTGTTGAACGCGTTCGAATTGATGAAGTCGATGATCGCGGCCGGCGCCGCCGGCGTGCACTGGGAAGACCAGCTGGCCTCAGAGAAGAAGTGCGGCCACCTGGGCGGCAAGGTGCTGATCCCGACCGGCCAGCACATCAAGACGCTGACCGCCGCCCGCCTGGCCGCGGACGTGTGCGACGTGCCCACGCTGGTGATCGCGCGCACGGACGCGCAGGCCGCGACGCTGCTCACCTCGGATGTCGACGAGCGGGACCAGCCCTTCGTCACCGGCCAGCGCACCCCTGAAGGCTTCTACCGGGTCAACAACGGCATCGAGCCGTGCATCGCTCGCGGTCTGGCCTATGCCCCGTACTCCGACCTGCTGTGGATGGAGACGTCCACCCCCGACCTGGACATCGCCCGGCAGTTCGCCGAAGCCGTGAAGGCCGAGTACCCGGACCAGCAGCTCGCCTACAACTGCTCGCCGTCATTCAACTGGCGTGCCCACCTGGACGAGGAGACCATCGCCAAGTTCGGCAAGGAACTCGCGGCGATGGGTTACCGGTTCCAGTTCATCACGCTGGCAGGTTTCCACGCGCTGAACTACTCGATGTTCAACCTGGCCAGCGGCTTCGCCGCCGAGGGCATGCCGGCCTACGTGCGCCTCCAGGAGGACGAGTTCGCCGCCGAGAAGTCCGGTTACACCGCCACCCGCCACCAGCGCGAAGCCGGCACCGGCTACTTCGACATGGTCACCCAGGCCATCAACCCCACCGCCGAGACAGTCGCCCTTGCCAACTCCACCGAAGCCCACCAGTTCCACGCCGCTTAGCCCTCCGGCCCTCCTCCCCCGACGCCCCCCAGTCCACCGCCCCCGACGGGTCAATTGCGCGATTGACATCGCTAGGGCGTGTCAATCGCGCAATTGACTTGCTCAAGCATCTGGGGAACGGCCCGGATCTGGACCGGCGGCGCGGCCATGCCCTCCGCGATCGCGTGGCGCAGATCCGCGAGGACGGTCGCGCCTGCGCGCTTGATCTTGGAAGGCGGGAAGTGCAGCACCTGGACGCGGTATTTGGTGATCTTGTTGGCGCGGTCCATGGTGGCCTCCCACTCCGCGCGGTAGAAGTGAAACTCCTGCGACTCGACCTCGGCCACCACGCCAGCCTCGCCCCACCAGGCATCTACGATGCCGAGCATGGTGCCGTCCGGGGCATAGAGCACCACGTTGTATTGCGGCTGCGGCAGGTCTGAATTCCGGATCAGCGTCATCAGATCACCTTCGGCTGCCGACCAGATTCCCGTCGCCGCGTCACGTAGTCCGTCACGGAGCATGGCGGACCCTCTCGTGGGTCCCTCCCGCAATTCGGTGCCGAGTTCCGCGAGCGTGCACAGGCCCTTCTGCAGCGCCCTGCTGATCACGGTCTGCGCGTCGTGCAGATGCCGGTAGGTCCGTACCGCATCGGCGACTGCCCTGGCCGGAGCCGCGACGCGAATAGGTCCCGCCCGAGTCACCTGTTCCGGCATGCGCTCGGTGTGGATTATCCGCAGGAACCTGACACTCTGCCTGCGGTGTGCACCGACCGGGACGAGCACGTCGATGTAGTCCGACCCGGACGCCACCAGGCCGTAATGGCGCACCGCGAACGTGCCGGTCATGACAGCCGACGGACCCGCATAGAGCATGGCGGCCATCTCCCGCTGGTCCGCCGATACGACGCCGTCACTTGCCGCGTATACACCTGGCAGGATGATCCGCCACCTGCCGTCAGGCCTGACCCGGTACTGGATGGCGCTGCGAGTCATACCGCACTGGACCAACTGCCGCCTGGTGACGACCTTGCGCTGCTCGCGAAGGAAGCGCCCGAACAGTTCCTTGTCGTACCTCGCTGTAGCTCCCATGGCGACACAATGTCACCTGGGTCTGACATTCCAGCATCATCCATCGAGCACCACTGGCACCCGCCTTCACACATGCACCTACTCCCCCAGCCCTTGACCAAGTCAATTGCGCAATCGACACGCCCTAGCGGAGTCAATCGCGCAATTGACCCGTGCCGTGCCGTGCCGTGCCGTGCCGTGCCGTGCCATGCCGTGCCGCGACGGGGCGGCCCGGGGTGAGCGGTGCCGTGCGGGGGCGGGGGCGGGGGCGGGCTAGGAGTAGTCGGCGGGGCCCCAGGGGGCTTGGGAACGGGGCGGGGCGGGGTTGATCTGGGGCTGCGGGCGGGTCTCTGACCAGTCGCTCAGCAGGCCACTTGACCCGGTCGTGACGTTGGAGGCGGGGTAGCCGCCTACCGCTGTCTCGGTCAGGTCCGAGGACGGGAGGCTGGTCATGACCGGGACTTCCACCTCGGCGAACCGGCGCCTGCGCCAGCGGGACGGGATGAACATCGGGGTGATCATCGCCAGGCCCGCCGCCCCCAGCAGGCCGGTGCTCAACAGGTTCTCGAAGCCGGCGCCCTCGTAGTAGTCCTTCAGCGGGATGTACTTGAGCCCGTCATGCACGTTGACGACGAACAGCACGGTCCAGGCCAGCAGGGCCAGGCCTGGCAGCCCGGTCGCGAGCGGCGAAACCCATGGCACCACCATCAGCAGGCCCGCCACCAGGCCGACTGCCAGCAGGACGCCGACGCCTTCCATCATGTCCGTGTTGTGGATCAACGAGGTAGGCGCAGTAGTGCCGAGCATGGCGTGCGCGGTGGTCACCCGCATGTAGCCCCAGCCCGCGGCAAAGAAAACGGCTGCCGCCATGACTACGGCAAGCGCGACACCATACACATGACGCATTGATTGGTCACCCCTCGGGTCGTATCGCACCCAATCGCACCATAATCGCCGCCGCAACGCCACTCTGACACGGTTCAGCGGCTCAACCGCGACATAAGTGCCGTAGGCACCGCGAGCGACCAGTTGCATCTTCGCGCCGCGCGCACCCGGAGGAAAGGTGAACTCCGGTGGCCGCCAGCGGCGGAAGTCGGCCGTCATCTGCCGGAAGAACTCCCGCCGCCGCCCGGCAGGGACCAAGGGGAAGAGCGTCGTGTAGTGCCAGATCGCGCGCTCGAA
>DASXDG010000308.1:0-26288 GCA_036490795.1 Streptosporangiaceae bacterium | reverse complement strand
CTGGTCACCGGCGCGGCACCCACAGCCGCTCGCCGGGGAAGATGGTCGTGCCCGCCAGCCCGTTGAGACCGATGATCTCCGCAATGATGGCACGCGGGTCGGTGCCCGGATCGGTGCCCTCCGCCACCGACCACAGGTTCTCCCCCAGGCTCACCGTCACCCCGGCCAGAGCCCCGCGCGCCGGGGCCGAGTTGGTCGCCTGCGCGGTCCCCGTCCCGATCCCGAGCACCACCATCGCGGCGGTAACCAGCAAGGCGGTCAGGCCAGTGAGCACGACCCGCCCGCGCCGGGTGAGGCGGAGCGGCGCCTGGTCTCTCTGTTGCGAAGCCGCTACTTTTTGCGACTTTTCCCTGCTGCGCGGGGTCGCGGTTTGCGAGACTGTTGCCTGTGACACTGATTGTCGCGACACGGTTGCTGTTCGCATACTGACCCTCCGGACCAAACGCCAGGCATCACGCAGCCCAAATACCATGGATCAAACTGTCGTTCGCTGTGCACCAGTTCGATCGTACCGACATTCGATCGTATACCTGTTCGACCGAACATGCCACATAAGTGTTGTACCGCGCGGGTCTGACATTTTCACGACACGTCGAACAGATGTTTGGGGTATTGAAGAATTACCGCTACTCTCTTACTCAGCAAGCTAGAAGGCGGACACGGAAGGTCATCAGATGGAGGAAACCGGCATGAACGATACTTCGAACGGAGTCGGCGCCACCCCGGCCGCTATGGCGCCACCAGAGGAAACCAGACCTAAGGGCCGGCCCGGGCGCAAGCCAAAGGGTTCGGTGCCGCCCGTCATCCTCGAGACGCCGGACAAGCCCGATCCGGACCACGTGCTGACCTGGCGCCAGCGGAAGGTGCTCCAGGTCATCCGCGACTCGGTGCAAAAGCGCGGCTACCCGCCGTCGATGCGCGAGATCGGCGAGGCGGTCGGGCTGACCAGCACGTCCAGCGTGTCGTACCAGCTCAGCACCCTGCAGCGGAAGGGCTACCTGCACCGTGACGTGGGCCGTCCGCGTACTGTCGAGGTGCGCCTGCCCGGCCACCCCGCGGTGCGCCCGGAGCCGGGCAAGGAGGAGGAGCTGGCCGCGTCGAGCGTCGCCGGGCTGGACATCCCGTCCCAGGAGACGATCTACGTGCCGCTGGTCGGCCGGATCGCGGCCGGGACCCCGCTGCTGGCCGAGCAGTCCGTGGAGGACATCTTCCCGCTGCCGCGGCAGCTGGTCGGCGAGGGCACGCTGTTCCTGCTCAAGGTGGCAGGCGACTCGATGATCAACGCCGCCATCACCGATGGCGACTGGGTCGTGGTCCGGCAGCAGCAGGTGGCCGAGAACGGCGACATCGTGGCGGCGATGCTGGACGGCGAGGCCACGGTGAAGACGTTCAAGCGCAGCGACGGGCACGTGTGGCTGATTCCGCACAACCCGGCGTACACGCCGATCCTCGGGGATGACGCAAGCATCCTCGGTCGTGTCGTCGCCGTGCTCCGCCGCGTCTGAGCGCCGCACGCTCAGGCTGCGTAGTCAGGTCGGGGAGCGCGGAGGCGTCCGGGCCAGCTAGTGGCCGGACGCGTCCGCCTCCGCCTGAGTGCGAAACGCGAGCTCAGGCGGAGGCGCGCGAACGGGGCTTACGCCTCGGCCGGCAGTGGCCTACGCCGCGACGATGTTGACCAGCTTGGGCGCACGCACGATGACCCGGCTGACCGTCAGGCCCTCCAGCGCACGCGCCGCACCAGGCTGTGCCAGGGCCAGCTCGCGCAGGTCGTCCTCGGCGACGCCCGGCGCGACCTCCAGCTTGTCGCGGACCTTGCCGTTGACCTGGACCACGCAGGTGACCTTCTCCAGCGTCAGCAGCGCCGGGTCGGTGACCGGCCAGGCAGCGCGTGCCACCGACGGCTGGTGACCCAGCAGCTCCCAGCACTCTTCCGCCGTATACGGCGCGAACAGTGACGCCACCAAGACGATCGCGTCGGCCGCCTCGCGGACCGCGGCATCGGAGGCCCCCGGTCCTGAGTCGATGGCCCTGCGCGTGGCGGTGACCAGCTCCATCAGGCGAGCCACGGCGACGTTCAGGTGGTACGCCTCGACCTGCCTGGTGACCTCGTCGACCATCCGGTGGGTGACCTTGCGCAGCTCCAGGTCTCCGGTCTCAGCCGGCCCAGCCGCTGGCGCGGCCGCCACGTCGGTGGCGATCCGGTAGATCCGGCCCAGGAACTTGACCATGGCGTCCGGATTCATGTCCGCCCAGTCGATGTCGTCTTCCGGCGGACTGGCGAAGATCATCGTCAACCGGATCGCGTCCACACCGAACCGCTCGATCTGCTTGCCCAGGTCAACACCGTTGCCTAGCGACTTGGACATCGCCTTGCCCTGGTTGATCACCTGGCCCTGGTTGATCAGCCGGGTGAACGGCTCGGTGAAGTCGCACATGCCCATGTCGTACAGCACCTTGGTAAAGAACCGGCTGTACAGCAGGTGCAGGATCGCGTGCTCGACACCGCCGACGTACATGTCGACCGGCATCCAGCGCCGGACCGCTTCGATGTCGAACGGGCCGCCCTCGTAGTTCACCGAGCAGTACCGGAACATGTACCAGGACGAGTCCACGAACGTGTCCATCGTGTCGGTGTCGCGCGTGGCCGGACCGGCACACTTGGGGCATTCGACGTTGACCCAGTCCTGCGCGGCGGCCAGTGGCGACACGCCATGCGGCACCAGGTCCTGGCCGCGCAGGTCAGGCAGCACCACCGGCAGCTGCTCGTCGGGCACGGGCACCTCACCGCACGACGGGCAGTGAATGATCGGGATCGGCGTGCCCCAGAACCGCTGCCGGGACAGCAGCCAGTCGCGCAGCCGGTAGTTGACCGCGGCCCGGCCCAGGCCCTTCTCCGCCAGGATCTCGATGATCTTCGCGATCGCCGACGCCTTGCTCAGCCCGTCCAGCGGACCGGAGTTGATTAGTTGCCCTTCGCCTGGCGTTGCGACCCCTGTTTCAGCGGGATCTTCCAGCTCGGTTTCCACGACGGTTCGTATTGGCAGCTTGAATCGCCGCGCAAAATCCAGGTCGCGCTGGTCGTGCGCGGGCACGGCCATGATCGCGCCGGTGCCGTAGTCGGGCAGCACGTAGTCGGCCGCCCACACCGGGATCCGCTCGCCGTTCACCGGGTTGATCGCGTGCACGCCCAGGAAAACCCCGGTCTTCTCGCGCTCGGTGGACTGCCGCTCGATGTCGGTCAGCTTCTGCACCTGGGCGATGTACTGCGCCAGCTCGGCCTGACGGTCCGAAGCGCACAGGTTCCTGGCCAGCGGCGAGTCCGCCGCGACGACGAAGAACGTGGCACCGTACAGCGTGTCCGGCCGGGTCGTGTACACGGTGACCGGCTCGTCCTTGCCCTCGATGGCGAACTGGACCTCGGCCCCGGTGGACTTGCCGATCCAGTTCCGCTGCATCAGCAGGACGCGCTCTGGCCACTTGCCTTCCAGCTGAGCGGTGTCGTCCAGCAGCCGGTCCGCGTACTCGGTGATCTTGAAATACCACTGGTTCAGCATGCGGCGGACGACTTCGGCGCCGCACCGCTCGCAGTGACCGCTGATCACCTGCTCGTTGGCCAGCACGGTCTGGTCGACCGGGCACCAGTTGACGTACCCGTCCCGCCGGTACGCCAGCCCGCGCTCGTAGAACCGCAGGAACAGCCACTGGTTCCACCGGTAGTAGGACGCGTCGCAGGTCTGCAGCCGCCGGCTCCAGTCGAACGAGGTCGCGTACCGGCGGAACGACGAGGCCTGCGTCTCGATGTTGGCGTAGGTCCAGTCGGCCGGGTGGGTGTTGTTCCTGATCGCGGCGTTCTCGGCCGGCAGCCCGAACGCGTCCCATCCGATCGGGTGGAGCACGTTCTTCCCGCGCAGGAAGTGATAGCGCGCTAGCGCGTCACCGATCGCGTACGCCTCGGCGTGGCCCATGTGCAGGTCGCCCGACGGGTACGGGAACATATCCACCAGATAGGTGCGCTCCCGCTGGTCACCCGCGTCCTCGGTGGCGCGATACGGGTCCAGTTCCGTCCACCGCGACTGCCACTTGTCCTGGATGTCGCGCGGGTCATAGCGCTGCGCCTGCTCGGCGCCTTCGGCCGCTGTCATCGTGTCCTCACGTCCTGGAAGTTTGAGTACCTGCCCTGTTCTCCAAATAAAAGAGCCCCTCGACACGAGGGGCAGCCGCGCTGACGGTAGAGGTCTGCGCGGCTAGGTAAGGAGCAGGCGGACGGAACGCATGTGCGTAGTATAGCGCATCGTCTGTGCCTCGGCCCCGCCCCAGGCTGCCGCGCGCACCCCCGCCGCCGGCCGCCCCGACCGCGGGCACACCGACGCGGACCGCCCCTGACTGCGGGCACACCGGCCCCAAGTGCCGCTTCGGCCACATCCACCTCTGCAGCAACGGGGTCCGGCCGAATAACGTGGCGGATTTCCCTTTCGTGGAAGATTTCCCCCCCGAAAACGAGGGTCAAGCTACCACAAAGGGGCAATCTACCACGTTGTTTCAGGCGCAGATAACGGGCCATTCCGACAGCGGCACTCTCCCTCCACCTGGGCGAACGGCCTGCTGAGTCATAACAAACGCGACCGCTTGGCCACCTCATACGAATTCCCGTCCTGGCATAGTGGGCATTTCGGCGCGTCTCGGCGTAACGGTTGACGCCTATTTGCGGCACCAATAAAGTCGGGCAGTCGGTGGAGGTGCCGTGACCGCGGAGGCACCGGGCGGGCCCTCCCTCCGCTTCAGCGCCGGCGCCAGGCACGCCGCGGCCAGCGTCAATCGCAGTCATTCCTGCTACAGGGGAGCAATGGACAGTCGGGGGGAGCGGATCGGGGCTGTTGCGATCGTCGGGATCGCGTGCCAATTCCCGAACGCCAGCGACCCGGCCGAACTGCACGATCTCACGATGGCCGGCGGCCAGATGTTCAGGCCCGTGCCTGGCCTGTCCGTCCTACCTGGTGTGCCCGGCCTGGCGGCGCTGCTCGACGGCTGGACGGTCCAGTTCGGCGAGGCGCCGGACCCCGGCGCCGTGCACAAGCTGGCGACGGAAACCGCCGCTCAGGCGCTCTCCGATGCCTGGCACGGCCGTCCGGGGACCGCCCGGCCGGACACCGGGCGCCATCAGGCGGGCCCGCTGGGAACCGGGCAGCGGACCGGACTGGTCATCGCCAGCACAGTCCCTGACCTGTGCGAAGTCGTCCAGGATGGATTCCGCATCGGGCAGGATGTGCGCTTCCCCGCGGACGCGTACCTGGACTCACTGCACGCGATCGCCGCGTCGTGTGACACGCTCCGCGCGGGCGAACTGGACGTGGTCGTCGCCGGCGGGGCCTGCCTTGGCATTGACCAGGACTGGCTCGCGGGCGTCGCGGCAGCCGGTGACCTGGCCACCGAAGACATGCGGGTCTACGACGCCGAACCGGCAGGGCTGCTTCCCGGCGACGGGTGCGGTGTCGTGGTGATGATGCGCTCGGCTGACGCTCATGCCGCCGGTCTGCCCGTGTACGCGGAGATCGCCGGCTGGAGCGCGGCGCAGCAAGCCGACCTGGCCTACACGCAGGCCGGCCTGGAGCCCGGTGAGATCAGTCTCGTCGAGGGTTATGGCGCGGGCACTTTGGGCGGCGACCTGGCCGAACTCACCGAACTCGCCCGGCTGCGCCAGGGCAGTACGGCCACCGCGGCGCTCGGCGCGATCTCCGCGAACATCGGCCAGAGCAGGTCGGCTGCCGGAGTCGCCAGCCTGCTCAAGGTCATCGTCTCCATGGTCGCCGGGACGATCCCGCCGGCGGCCGGCTGCGTCCGTCCGCACGAGCTGATCGAGTCAGGGGCCGCCAGAGTCCGTCTCCCCGCGGCGGCCGAACCCTGGCCCGACGGGGCCCGGCTCGCGGCGATCAACTCCCTGGGCCAGGGCGGTCACGCAGCTGGCGGGGTCCACCTGGTCCTGCGCCGCGAGATCGACCAGGGTCGCGGGCGAGGCCGTCGCCGCCGTGCCGTGGCGCCTGTCCCGCCACCCCCGCCCACCTCGCCAGGCAGGCATTCCGCCCATCCCGCCCCGGCGAGCGCGGCCGCCGCGGATGTTCTCCCGGCGGCACCCGGCGCTGCGGGCGTCCCCGTCCAGGAGTCCGCCACACCCGCGGCGGAACTTGTCAGTGAGCGCACGATGCCGGCCACGCTCTTCGCCCTGTGCGGAGCCGAGCCGGCCGCCCTGGCCGCGACGCTCGATGTCGTGGCCGGCCGCGCGGTCGAACTCACCCACACCGACATGCATGACCTTGCCAGGCAGCTGGCTTCGGCCGCCCAGGACGCCGCCGGACGTG
Organism: Streptosporangiaceae bacterium; assembly: GCA_036490795.1. GTDB lineage: Bacteria > Actinomycetota > Actinomycetes > Streptosporangiales > Streptosporangiaceae > JAFARZ01. The sequence continues at coordinate 19,935 of DASXDG010000308.1, read as the reverse complement.
ACGCGCCGCTGCGGGTCACTGTGACCGCAACCGGACCCCGGCAGCTGGCCGGCCTGGCCCGTCGCGCCGCGCAGCTCCTGCGCCACGAGCCGCCAGGAGCCCGCTCGGCGACGATGCTGAGCGAGCCCGGCATCGGCATCTCAGCCGGCGCGACGGGCACGATCGCCCTCGTCTTTCCCGGCCTCGCCGCCACGGTCGCCGAACACACGAGGCTTTTCACCGCCTCGCTGAACGGCATGCGGCTGCTGGACCGGCTGGGGGTCACGGCGGATTCCGCGGTTGGATACGGGTCCGGCGAGCTCGCCGGGCTGGTCTGGGCCGGCTGCCTGCCGGCCGCGGAGGCCGCTCGGCTGGCCGCGCTGCGCGGCCAGGTGCTCCGGGCGTGCGCGGTCCAGCCCGCCGCGCTGGTCAGGGTCGGCTGTGACAGCGGTCAAGCGGCACGGCTGTGCGCGGCAAGCGGCGTGCAGGTCGCCGTCTATGAGACCCCCGGTTCTTGCGTGCTGGCCGGCCCGAGCACCGGCATCCGCGACGTGGTGCGGCGCGCCTCGACGCTGGGCATTCCGGTCATCCTGCTGGCCGGCGGCCGGGGACAGCACTGCACCGCCGCCGTCAGATGCACGACCCCGTTGCGCGGCGTGCTGGCGGGCACCGTGTTCGACACCCCGCGCCGGCGGCTCGTTTCTTCCATCACCGGTCTGCCGGTCACGCCCGCCGACGACGTGGCGGAGCTACTCGCCGGGCAGCCGGCCAGGCCTGTGCTATTCGGCCAGGCCATGGAGCTGGCCGCGCACCGGACTGGCCGGCCGCCGGCCGACCTGATCGTCGTCGCGGGACCGGAAGCCGACCCGGCGAGCCCGGCAACCCCGGCCGGCTCGGATCCGATGGCCGCCGGTCAGCCTCCGGCTACGCTGGCCGCCATCGCGTCCGCGGCCTGCGGGCGGCCGGCCATCACCTTGCCGCCGGCGAACTCTCTGCCGCCGGCCATCGCCTTGCCGGCAGACCGCCCGCCCACCCGCTCGCCAGCCGATCGCGCGCTGGAGGAGTGGCTGGCGCGGACGGTCGCCGCGCTGTTCACCGCGGGCGCGATCACGGACCTGACGCCCTACCTGCTCATGCCGCCGCAGACCGGCCCCGCTCAGCCGGCGACGTGGACCGTGCCGCCCATGCGTGATGCCGGCCCGTCGGAAACGAGCGGCGGTACCGGGCTGAGCGGAACTGTCCGCTCTGCTAGAAAGGTTTTAATGGGCGAGCGCCCTGGGCTGTTCCCAGTCCGGTCGCAGTGGCATGCCCGCCGCTCCGTCCGCGTGCAGCTTGACACCAAGGATCTGGTGCAGCTGGATCTGGTTCGTGTCGAAGCCTAGCCGTGAGCCGGCCATGTACAGGCGCCACACGCGCGCGGTGCCCTCGCCGACCTCCTTGACCGCTTCGTCCCAGTGGTCGTCGAGGTTGTCGCACCAGGCCGCGAGCGTCTTGGCGTAGTGCTCGCGCAGGTTCTCCTCGTGCCTGACCTCAAAACCGGAGTCGTGCATCAGCGAGATCAGGTAACCGGGGCCTTCAAGCTCGCCGTCGGGAAACACGTACCTATTGATGAAGCCGTTCTTGCGGTGCGGAGGCACGGTGTTGTCGGGACGGGTGATGCAGTGGTTGAGCAGCCGGGCCCCCGGCTTGAGCTTGCCGTACAGGAACGCGAAGTAGGCGGGGAGGTTCTTCTGGCCGATGTGCTCGGTGAGCCCGATAGAGCTGACCGCGTCGAAATCCGTCTCCGGCACATCCCGGTAGTCCAGGTGCCGGACCTCGGCGAGCTTGGACAGCCCTTCGCGCTCGATGGCCTCCTGAGCCCACCGGGCCTGCTGCTTTGACAGCGTGACGCCGAGAGCCTTGACGCCGTACTCGCGAGCGGCGTGCCTGACCATGCCGCCCCAGCCGCAGCCCACGTCCAGCAGACGCATGCCCTCGCGCAGGCCGAGCTTGCGCGCGACCAGGTCGAACTTGTTCTCCTGCGCTTGTTCGAGTGACGCGCCGGCGCTCGGATAACAGGCGCAGGTGTAGGCCATGCTCGGGCCGAGCACCCACTCGTAGAACGTGTTGGACACGTCGTAGTGATGCGAGATCGCCTTGGCGTCACGGGCCTTGCTGTGCCGCCGGCCGACCCTCCAGCGGCTGTGCTGCACGCTCTCCTGCGGCGGCGGCGCGATCCGGTGGATGAGCAGCTTCGGACCGCCGAGCGACTGCAGCAGGCGCAGCTTCTCCGGCAGGGCGATGTCCAGCCGCTGCGCGGTCGACATCCGGACCAGAGCCTCGTACATGTCGCCATCGACATCAAGGTGCCCCGAGACGTACGCCCTGGCCAGCCCCAGCGCGCCGGGTGCCTGTGCCAGGTAGGCGACGGCCACCGGCGAGCGGACCGTTACCTTGATCTCGGATCCCGGCATACCGGTGTGCGATCCGTCGTAGGCCGCGAACTCCACCGCGTCCGAACCCACGAAAGCCTCGAAGACCTCCGCCAACGCCATAGCCTGCGTTCCTTTCTCTTCAATACTTGGGCTAGCGCCCGCGAACACACTTCTCGTACAGGCCGAGCAGGCGGCCTTCGCCGTCGTAGGCATGCTTGAGTGCCTTATACGCGTCACCGTTGTAACGCTCGTAGAACTCGTCCTCGCTGTAGAAAGACGTCGAGTACAGCGACTTGTGCCCGCCGAGTTCGGCGACCTCGTCCTCGACCAGACGGTTGTGGTAACCGTCCGCTCGGCCTTCCGGCAGCGGCACCGTGCCCCAGAAGCCGAAGTTCACGTAGACCTCGTCCGGCTGGAGCGGGTACAACGGCCAGCTCCTGTCACCGCGCAGGCGCAGCGGGCACATCCATACCGGGCTCATCCGCACGTTCTCCGCGAAATACCGGAGGAACTCGGCTCCGCGCTCGACCGGGATCTCGACGTCCTGGATGACCGCCTCGCGTTGCGGCTGGTGCCTGCGCGCGTACACCTTGTCGCTCAGCCGATGCCTGCGGTCGAACGCGACCAGTTTGCGGTACACATCCGACCGCCGGTAGCGCCGCGGCCACAGGCTCCTGACCACCGGCTGCTGCACCCCGAACGGCTTGGAGCACCAGAACCAGTCGGGATCCCAGCGCCAAAGGTAGTCGGCGATCGTGAGGAAGTCCTCTTTTACCCGCCGGATCGACTGGTAGTAAATCTGCCGCCCGCTGTAGTCGCCGCGCCACGGCGCCACATCGCTGAACGAGCCGACGGTCAGGTACAACTCGTCCGTGGAGAACGCGGTCCCGTCGACGAAGTCCGCCCTGTGCCCCTGGTAACTGCCCTGCTTGGCGATCTCGGCGACGGCCTCCATGCACGCTTCCGGCGATCCGAACGCGAAGTGCCTGATGTGCACGTACGGCCGCACCTGCTCAAGTTCGATGGTGAGCGAGAGGCTGTAGCCGAGGGTGCCGTAGGAGTTGGGGAAGCCGCGGAAAAGGTCGTGATGCTCGTTGTCGTCAGTGGCGGTGACCACACGGCCGTCACCGGTCAAGATCTCCATCGCGATGACGGACTCGTGCGGCATGCCGCTGCGCAGCGAGGTGGACTCGATGCCCAGGCCGGTGACGGCGCCGCCCAGGGTGATCGTCTTGAGCTGGGGCACCACCAGCGGCATGAGGCCGTGCTTGAGCGTCGCATCGGCGAGGTCTTCGTACGTCGTCATCCCGCCGACCCGGGCGGTGCGGGTCGCGGGATCAACGGACAGAACGTGCCCGAATGCTGACACATCCAGACCTTGTGACTGTTCGTCACGGAATCGGAACAGATTCGAGGTACGCTTGGCCAGCCGGACCGGAACGCCCCTAGGCAAAGCCGTGTAGGCATCACGAAGCCTGGCCACGGCGGCCTCATGGGCCTCGACCATTCCTCGAGCCTCAACTGTGGCTGGCACGCGGTTCTCCTCCCGATGTTTCGCGCATTTTATCCGAGCTCACTCTCCCTGGTCATCGGGGTCCTCGCCATCTAGATCGTCATAGCAGGCCGCGACCTCGGCCGGAGTCAGCGGGAGCCTGGCCATCGCGGGCGGGGCGCCGGCCGCGATGACCTGACGGAGCAGGGTGGCCATCGAATAGCCGGGAGCGTCCTTGAGCGCCCGGTCGAGCGCGACGTTGGCGAGCGCGCCATTGCCGTCCTGCCAGGCCACGAACGCGAGCAGCGAGGCGGGCGCGGCCACGTACCCGGGCTGCGCCCGGCGGACCACGTCTGTCCACAGCCGGAGGTGAGCGCCGCGATCCCTGGGATCCATCCGGGCCCAGGCGTCATCCCTGATCCGCAGGTCCTTGAGCGCGACCGTCAGCCACGCGACCTCGTAGTCGGTGCGGTACCTGCCGCCGGCCCGGTAGGCGGCGATCAGGCCGGCCACGGTGGCGAGGCCCTCGCTGGCGATCATGTGCCGGGCCGCGCCCAGGCGAGTGGACTTCCTGACCTTGGCCAGGACCTGGGTGACATGGCGTTCGGCTTGGCTGGTGGCCTGGCGCATGGACTCGGCGGCGATCCCGCCCAGCGGGGCGAGACCGGCCGCGACCGCGCTCCGGCCCGGGAGCACCCGTTCACCGGCGGCCGCAATGGCGCTGGCCGCGGGGTGCCCCGTCTCGTCGAACGGCCTGCCCTCGGCGGGGCAGCACGCGTCATCGCCGCAGGTATAGGACCAGTAGCGGCCGCCCTCCACCCGCAGGCACTCCGCCATTTCGATCCCGGCACGGCTCATCCCGTCGCCGACCGCCGTGGCCAGCGGCCTGATCAGTTCCTCAGGTCCGTATCCGATGACCGTCGCGGCGGTGAGCCGCTGGGCAGCCAGGACGGCTGCCGCGTGTTCGGCCAGGTCCGCCGCTACATCGTGGTCAGGCGGGTCTGGCAAGTCATAGCGAAGCGTTACCTTGACCGCGCCCTGCTGCGCCTCGGTGCCGATGATGACCATGCTGGATTCCGGCGGGAAGCCGAGCAGGTGCGGGACGATCGCGAGCAACGCCTCCGGCGAACCCGCGCGGATCCGGACGGCGAGAGCCCGCGGCCGGTCCGCGGCACCCGCCGTCTGCCACGCGGAGGGCTGTCTCCTGACGGTGGTCTGCTTGCTCGCCGGGCGGGTTCGCGCCGCCGCAGCCGTCTTGCGCGAGCGCTGCTTCTGCGGGGCCGGATCACCCGCGGGAATCGTGTGCGTCATGTGGCCAGCCTGCGGCGAGCCGGCGTGCCGCGGAACCGCACATCTCACCGCCTGTGGATAACGCCGCGAGAATCCACAGCCAGTGAGGTCGCGTTGACACAGCGGATCGCCGCTGCTACCGAAAGGCTTATAGACGGACACCGAGCAGCGCGTCGACCGTCTGCCGGACAAGGCCGGGTGCCGAGGTATCCGTGCCCTGCTCAGACGCCCACCGGTCGACAGCGGCAACCGCGCGCGGCGCGTCCAGGTCATCCCGCATCGCAGCACGGATCCCGGCGAGCACCTCCTCGCCGGACGGACCGGACCGACGTGCCGCCGCTGCCCGCCAGCGCTCCAGCCGTGCGGCCGCTTCGGCAAGGACGTCGTCGGTCCACTCCCACTCCGAGCGGTAGTGATGCACGAGCAGCGCCAGGCGGATGGCCATCGGGTGCACGCCGTCGGCGAGCAGCCTGCTGACGAACACCAGGTTGCCGAGCGATTTGGACATCTTCTCGCCCAGGTAGCTCACCAGCCCGGCGTGCGCGTACACCCGCGCGAAGACCTGCCCGGCCGGGTCGAACGCCGCGCGTGCGTGCGACGCGCTCATCTCGTGGTGCGGAAACACCAGGTCGGTGCCCCCCGCCTGTACGTCGAACGCGATGCCGAGGTACTCGGCCGCGATCGCCGCGCACTCCACATGCCAGCCCGGCCTGCCGCTGCCGAAGCGCGAATCCCAGGCCGGCTCACCGGGCCGTTCTGCCCGCCAGACCAGGACGTCGAGCGGATCCTTCTTGCCAGGACGCGTCGGGTCGCCACCGCGCTCGGCGGCCAGTTCGGCCATCGTGGCCAGCGTGAAATCGCTGGCGGTGCCCGGTCCGGACAGGGCACCGAAGTCCGGATCCGATGACTTCGCGAAGTAGATGTCGTCCTCCACGGAGTACAACGCGCCGCGCTCGTCGAGCCTGGCGTTGAAGCTCTCGATGAGCGGCATCGCCTCGACCGCACCGATCAGCCAGGCCGGCGGCAGCACGCGCAGTGCCGTCATGTCGCCGCGGTAGCGTTCGGTCTCCCGCTGGGCAAGCTCGCGCCAGTCCTCGCCGTCCCGGTCCGCGCGCTCCAGCAACGGATCGTCAACATCGGTAACGTTCTGCACATACGTGACTTCGCGGCGTGCATCCAGCAGCGCCCTGACCAGCAAGTCCCACGCGGTATATGTGGCCGCGTGGCCCATATGCGTGGCGTCATAGGGGGTGATGCCGCAGGCGTAGACCGTGGCGACCGGCCCGGCGGCAGCGGGAACCAGCTGCCCCGTCGCCGTGTCATGCAAGAGCGGTACCTGACCGCTACCCGGAAGCTCAGGAACGTCCGCACGGGGCCAGGTGTCCATGCTGGCCAGCGTATCGCGCGTGCCGAACTGGGACATACGCACCGTCACCGTCTAGGGGTTGCGGCGCCCAGGAAATGCCCCGGCTACGACGAGAGGGGCACGGTGGCGGCTAGGGCCGGCGGGCGCCGGGGCGATCCTGCCTGCTCGAACGCGTAGGCGAGGGCCAGCAGGCGGGGCTCGCTCCACTGGGCGCCGGTGAACGTGATGCCGACCGGCAGGCCGGAGACGTAGCCACCGGGGACGGTGATCGCCGGGTAGCCGGCCACGGCGGCCGGCGAACTGCTCCCCAGTTCGTGCCGGTCTCCCAGCACGTAGTCGGTCAGCCAGGCCGGGCCCGCGGTCAGCGACACGATCGCGTCGCACGTGCCGGACAGGACCGACAGCGCCGATCTCGCCTGCGATGTCGCCGAACGCCGCAGGGCGACGTAGCCGGGGTCGTCGAGCAGACCCGATGTCGCCTCCGCCTGCTCGAAGATCTCCTGACCGAACCTGGCCAGCACGAGCGAGGAGTTGCGCTTGTTGAAGTCGATCAGTTCGGCCAGGGTGGACGGGCCGGTGTAGCCGGGCATCGCCGCGACGTACGCGAGGTAGGCGTTGATCCCGTACTTGAACTCGTACATCATCGCGCCGTACTCCGGCTCGCCGATACCGTCCACCTCCGGCAGGTCCACCGGATCGTCCACGATGGCGCCGAGCGAGCGCATCCGCCCCACCGCCTCATCCAGCACGGCGACGACCGCAGGCGGGGCCCCGGCGGATGGCGCGCGCCAGATGGCCAGCCGCGCGCCGTCGAGCGCCCCCGGGTCGAGCGACGAGACCAGGGCACCGGGATCCCACTGCTGTTCTGGGTAAATGGGGTCGCGAGGATCGGGTCCGGCCATCACGGACAGCATCAGAGCGGCATCGGCCACGGAGCCTGCCATCGGGCCGGCCGTGTCCTGCACGGGCGAGATCGGCACGATGCCGTGGCGGCTGATCAGGCCGATGGTGGGCTTGATGCCGACGATGCCGCAGGCACTGGCCGGCGCGACGATGGAGCCATCGGTCTCGGTGCCGACGGCGAGCGGCGCCAGGCCGGCCGCCACCCCCGCCGCGGAGCCGGAACTCGATCCGGACGGGTTGCGGTCGAGCGCGTACGGGTTGACGGTCTGCCCGCCGAGGGTGGACCAGCCGCTGGCCGAATGGCTGGACCGGAAGTTGGCCCACTCTGACAGGTTGGCCTTGCCCAGGATCACCGCGCCGGCCGCGCGCAGCTTGGCCACGCCGAACGCGTCGGAGGTCATCGAGGAGAGCAACGCGGGCGAGCCCGCCGTGGTCGGCATCCCCGCCACGCCGACGTTGTCCTTGATCAGGACCGGGATGCCGGACAGCGGCCCGGCCGCGGCGGCGGCCGCCTCTTCGCGGGCCGACGGGTTGACGGTGATGACCGCGTGCAGCGCCGGGTTCAGCCGGGTGATCCGGGCCAGGTAGTAGTCGGTGAGCGCGACCGGAGTCAGCGCACCGGAATCGAGGGCGGCGCGCAACTGCGCGACGGTCACGCTGCCGACGCTGAGGTTGGTTCCGGTAATGACGTGCCGAGGATCCCGCAAATCCGTCATGCAGGAAGGATAGACGCGTGCGCGCGCTCCCCCGCCAGCGCCGCGGTGATCTCCCTGGCGGCCGCGCGGACCAGGCTCAGCCGCTCTTCGCGCGCCCCCTCGGGCGACCGGGTCAGCGGCGAGGGGATGGTGAGCGCCGCGACGATGCGCTTGCCTTGTGCCACCGGCGCGGACACCGCCCACACTCCCCTGTCGATCTCTTCCTCGCTGATCGCCCAGCCGGACCGGGCGGCGATCTGCACGCGTTCCTCCAGGTCGGCGGCGCCCTTCGGGTCCCGGTCGCGGTACGGGGTCAGGTAGTCCTTGCGCATTTCCGGTGTCAGGCCGGCCAGCAGGATGCGGGCGCTCGCCCCCCGTTCGAGCGGCAACGGCTGGCCGGGCTCGAACGTGGTGCGCAGGTGGTGCGCGGACTCGACCCGGTGCACGCAGACCGCGGAGCGGCCGATCAGCCGGACCAGGATCACGGTTTCCTCGGTCCGTGCCATCAGCGCGCGCATGACCGGATCGGCCACGTCGATGATCGACTCGGCGGCCTCGGCAGCGCGGGCCAGCCCGATCAGCCGGGCGGACAGCCGGAAGCTGCCGCGTTCTCCCTCCGCGAGCAGTCCGGTCTCGCGCAGCAACGTGATGTACCGGTAGACGCTTGGCAGCGCGATGCCGGTCGCGGCGGCGAGGTCACGAGCGCTGAGCGTGTTGCGCTCGGCTGAGAAGGTGAGCATGAGCGCCAGCACGCGACGGGCACCTTCGCAGCCCTTCGCAGCACTAGCTTCAGGTGGCATCCGCACGGCTGCGGCCTTGGCCATTGCACCCCCGTGGGTATAATTGAGAAGCCCGCTCTCAGCTGATGATATTAACTCTTTTTGTATACTGTCAACACTCTTTGTCATGACCGAGCGTTTTCGTTCCCGCGATGTCGTCACGGTTTCGGCAGCCAGCCCACGTGCCCGGCGAGCAGCGCGTAGCCGACGAACGCCACCGAGTCGATCAGCGTGTGCGCGATGATCAGCGGCGTTACCCGGCCCCACCGCTTGAACACCCAGCCGAAGATCAGGCCCATCACCGCGTTGCCGAAGAACGCGCCGATGCCCTGGTACAGGTGGTACGAGCCGCGGATGCAGGCGCTGATCACCAGCGCCCAGCCGGGTTTCACCCCGAGTTTGTCCAGCCTGGTGAGCAGGTAGCCGACCACGACGACCTCTTCGAGCGTGGCGTTCTGCAACGCGGAGAAGATGAGCACGGGGATGCGCCACCACACGTCGGGCAGGTTCTCCGCGACGACGTTGAGCTCGACGCCCGAGTGGTACGCGATCAGGTAGAGGCCGAGGCCGCTGCCGCCGATCAGCGCGGCCAGCAGGGCGCCGACCCCGAGGTCCTGCCACGGCCTGGTGGTATCCAGCCCGATAGTCCGCGGCCCCTCGCCCGCCCTGGCCAGCAAGTAGAACACGAGCGCCGCCGGCGCGAGCGCCAGCGTGATGTTCGTGAGTTGCAGGAACAGGTCGAGCAGTGGCCGCCCGGGGGCGAGCGAGCCATTCAGCACCGCGGTCTGCTTGCTCAGTGACTGCTGTGCGGTCAGTGAGCCGATGTAACTCACCAGCGCATACAGCCCGCTGGCGCCCAGGGACACCGCGAAGACGCATACGATTTCCCAGCGCTGCAGGCGTGTATCGCGAGGGCCGAGTACTGGTACGTTCTCAGTCACCGTCCCAGTAAACCGGACGGATAAGCTCGATTGAGCGCTCATACCAGCAGAGGTCAGCATGTCATTCCAGCCCTATCCGTCTAGCGGCAACGAGATCACCCCGCAACTCACCGGCGGCCCGGCTCCTCAGTCGGTGCAAACCGCGGTGAAGATCATGTATGCGGGTGCCGCACTCAGCCTCATCGGCATCATCGCCACGGCCGTCACGTCGAGCAGCGTCCGCCCGTATATCGAGAAGCACATAAAGACGATCAACGGGAAGCCGGCCACCGCCACCCAGATCACCGGGCTCGTGCACTTCGAGATCGCGATCGGCATCGCCGGCGGCGTCATCGGCCTGGTGCTGTGGCTGTGGATGGCCAGGAAGAACGGCCAGGGCCGCCCCTGGGCCCGGATCCTGTCCACGGTCCTGTTCGCCCTCTGCACGCTCGACCTGGTGAACGTCTTCCGCGGCGGATCCTCGGCGTTCAGCACCGTGGCCGCGCTGCTGACCTGGCTGGCCGGCCTCGGCGCGGTCATCTTCTTGTGGCTGCCCTCGTCCAGCCCGTACTTCGTGTCGCAGCGACGGCGGTGAGCCGCGCGACCGTCCTCGCGGCGGTCCCCACGCTCTTCGACGCGGACGGGTCGGTCGACCTCGCCGCGAACCGCGCGCTCTACAAGCACGTCGGCGGCCTGCTCGACGGGATGCTCGTGGCCGGTACCACCGGCGAGTTCCCTGCGCTGTCGGACGAGGAACGGCTGTCGCTGATTTCGCTGGCGCTGGAGGTGGCGGGGCCGGCCCGGGTGATCGCGCACGTCGGCGCGCCGTCGGCGTTCCAGGCGGCCCGGCTGGCGTCGTCGGCCGCCTCGCTCGGCGCGACCAGGCTGGCCGCGATCACGCCGTACTACCTGCCGGTTCGGCCGGAAGATCTGGCGCCGTACTACGGCGCTGTCCGGGCGGCAGCTCCGTCAGCGACGCTGTATGCCTACATTTTCCCAGAACGGACAGGCGTGCATGTCCCGCCTGAGCTCTTCGCCACGGTGGCCGGCGAGGCGGGGCTGGCCGGGTCCAAGCTCAGCGGTTCGGCGTCCGGCCTGGTGTCCTCGTACGTGGCGTGCGCGCCCGGGCTGGAGTTCTACTGCGGCGATGACTCGGCGCCAGCACGGTCCGTGGCCGCGGGCGCGGCCGGGGTGATCTCCGGCCGGTCTTCCGCCTATCCCGAGATCTACGCGGCGGGTGAACAGGAACGCATCGACGATGTCGTCGCCACGGGTGCGAGCATCGGCAGGATCAAGTACGCGCTGTCCCTGCGCGGGTTCGGCTCCGCGATCGCGCGGATGCCAGCCGGCCCGCCCGGTGACGCGGACGCGGCCGCCATTGCGACAATTGTGCGAACGCTGTAATCGTATTGAGTCCGCGGACCCGTGAACCGCGCGGCGCGGGGACACGTCTTCTTAGTAGAGGCTCGGCGTGAGCGGGCGCCGAGCCTCTACGTTGTCCGGCCCTGAGCGGGGAGCCGGGCAGCAGGCCTGGCGAGAGCGGGGCGTCCAGACCGGTGCTGCGGACACCGGACCGGACGTGAGCGGGGCGCCGGGCCGCTAAAGGGTTTCCAGGACTTCGTTGGCACGGCCGATCAGGATCGGTACGGCCCTGCCTTCGCGGTCGAATCCCTCACCGACCGTCTGGTGCTGGAGGTAGCGCGCGTTGATGCCCTCCAGCACGACGGCGAGCTTGAAGTAGGCGAAACCCATGTAGTACCCGATCAGGGAGATATCCCGTCCGGTCCTGCTGGCGTACTTCTCCGCGAACTCGGCCCTGGTCAGGAAGCCTGGGCTGGTCGTGGCGTCGGTGTTCAGCCCCGGCGCGTCCCCGTCCGCGGCCGGGTTCAGCCAGCCCTCTTCGCCGGGGTCGGTCCAGTAGACGAGCGTCAGCCCCAGGTCGGCCAGCGGATCGCCGAGCGTCGCCATCTCCCAGTCCACGACGGCGAGAATCCTGGGCGTCGCGGAGCCGGCGTCGACGAGCACGTTGTCGATACGGAAGTCGCCGTGGACCAGCGTGACCTCGCCCTCTTCCGGCAGCTTGCTGGTCAGCGCGGCGACCAGCTCGTCATAGCCGGGAACCTCCCTGGTCATCGACAGCTGCCACTGCCGCTGCCAGCGGTCTAGCTGGCGGCGCAGATAGCCCGCGCCCCTACCAAGATCGGCTAGTCCGGCCGTGGCGACGTCGACGCCATGGATCGCGGCGAGCATGTCGGCCAGGCCCTGCGATAGCGCCGCGTTCTGCTCCGCGGTCAGCGCCGCGGTGTCGGCACTGGTGCGCAGCACCCGTCCGGGCACGTAGTCCATCAGGTAGAAGGGCGCGCCGATCACCCCGGCGTCGGCGCAGTACCCGATGGCGCCCGCCACCGGCACATCCGTCCCGGCTAGCCCGCTGATCACCCGGAACTCCCGCGACATGTCGTGCGCCGTCGGCAGCACGTGCCCCAGCGGCGGACGCCGCAGCACAAGCTGCCGCGCGGTGCTGAGCGTGAGCCGGTAGGTCAGGTTGGACCGGCCCCCGGTGATAAGCAGGATCTCGGTCACGGTGACGGGCTCGCCGGTGACGTTTGCCGCGAGCCAGCCCTCCAGGCCCGGGACGCTGCTGATTCCTGGCGGAACGATGGGCGTGGTCATGCATAGACGGTACAGAATGCGAAATCTTCTCGCCCGCGCCCTATGGACTAATTACCGATCGTGACGTAGGCAGGTGTTAAGGGAGCCATAAGGTCTAGACCGTTCGAGCCTGCCAGCGGACCCCGCTCCCTGGACCTGGCAGGGAATAGGGAGGTCCCGGTGGCGGACGCATGGATGCCAGGCGCGAGGTGCATCCGATCAGCGACCGACGGCGGAACGATGCAAGGCGGCGCGCCCAGGGTCGTCTGGCTGACGCTCGACACTGATCCACGGACCGTTTCGGTGATCTCGGCCGCGCAGCGGCTGAACGAACAGGGCCGACCGTGCCACCTTGTCTGGGATCCCCTGACGGGCAACCTCGTCCAGATGCTGCCGCTGGTGCGGGCCGGGCGCGCGCTCGGCACCCGCGAGCACATCTACTACGAACCGCCGACCGGCGATCCCGTCTAGAGCGGCAGCATCAACCGGGAGGGCAGGCTCTGCGCGCAGATCGGCGTGCTGGCGTCGGCCACGGAGCCGTTCACCAGCTGCCCGATGACCAGGCTGGGCGAGATTCTCGGCTGGCTGGACAGCTGGCAGATCCCCCGGCGCTGGCCAGCGGGCCGGCCCGCACCATCCCGCCAGGCGGAACACGCCATCAGGAGCCGGGCCATGTGGGCCCGCGGCGGTCATTACGGCGCGTCCCAGGTACCCGACTGCCTGAGCATCGGCCCTGGCGGCATCGACATCGACCAGCTGACCGGTGCGTGCGGCAACGCGGTCAAGGCCCCGCTCCCCCGCCGCGAAGAGACAGGATCACCCGCCTCGATCCGCCTGGGCCCCGTCAACGCCCACGAACTCCCCCTCACCGCCGCCAGCGTCTAGCCGCCCCACCCGCCGGCCCCAGTGAGGTCAATGGCCCCAGTGAGGTCACCGATCCCAGTGAGGTCACCGGCCCCAGTTAGGTCACCGATCCCAGTGAGGTCACCGATCCCAGTGAGGTCAATTGCGCGATTGAGCCCGCTAGGGCGTGTCGATTGCGCATTTGACTCGGGTCGAGACGGCTGCGCCGGTGTGGTGCAGGTCACCCTGCTGTACCGCGGATCCCGCGCTGCGGCGAGCAATCGCCATCCCCCGGGTACGTCGTACGGCGCCCGGCGTAACACCACGGCTCGTTATGGTCATAGGCTGTTCAAATGAATGACAGGCTCGTGTGGATCGACTGCGAAATGACCGGGCTCGACATTGAGCGCGATGCGCTGATCGAGATCGCGTGCCTGGTGACTGACGGTGAGCTGAACCTGTTCGACGAGGGGATTGACCTGATCATCAAGCCGCCGGCGGAAGCGCTCGTCTCGATGCCCGACATCGTGCGGGACATGCACACCACGTCGGGGCTGCTCGATGAGCTGGGCGGCGGGATCGCGCTGGCGGAGGCCGCCGACCTCGTGCTCGACTACGTACGGCGGCACGTCAGCGAGCCGCGCAAGGTGCCGCTGTGCGGCAACTCCATCGCGACCGACCGCTGGTTCATCGCCAGGGACATGCCCGAACTCGACGCCTACCTGCACTACCGCATGGTCGACGTGTCGTCGATCAAGGAGCTGGCGCGGCGCTGGTTCCCGCGGGCCTACTTCGCCTCGCCGGCCAAGCACGGCGGGCACCGGGCGCTCGCGGACATCAAGGAAAGCGTGCAGGAGCTGCGCTACTACCGGGAAGCGGTGTTCGTGCCGCAGCCAGGGCCCGACTCCGCGACCGCCCGCGAGATCGCCGCGAAGTACACCCAGCCGCAGTCGCCCGCCGCGGGTTCGGCCCACGCTTAGGGTCTAGGCACGGCCAGCACCCTCGTTCGCGCCCGTCCGGCGTGCCCTTTCGCGCCTGCTCGCCCACGTGGCGGCCCTTCCCGCCAGCACCGTTGCCTTCCACCCGCCCAGACGGACAAACCGGCACTAAACGGTCGGCGCTTGTCGAGACTGCGAGTATGGTGCGCGTGAGCGTCCGGGAAACCGGAACGCCCCGCGCACGATGATGATTACCGCCTCAAGACGCCGGTACCAGGGCCGGGGTGGGTAGCGTGGTGAGCACCGACGCGGTGATCGCGGTGCCGAAGGTGACGCTCCGGCTGTTCGGGCAGCCGCGCTCCCAGGCCAGGCGCGTCTTGGCGTGCGGGGCACACTCGCCGGGCGCTATACTCGTTCTTGGTCGCGCGATGTCCGGTGGGGCAGCGCGCGTTCTGCATGGTGGGTGTAGCTCAGTTGGTTAGAGCACCAGGTTGTGGTCCTGGGTGTCGGGGGTTCGAGTCCCCTCACTCACCCCATGGTTTTAAGGCGGTGACCTGCGGGTTCGATTAGAGCCCCAGAAAAATTCTAATAGGTCATTAGAATTTTCATTAGAAATCGCGGCCACGCGATGATGCTTGTAGTGCTGTGGGGGCTGTTGCAGACGGATGCAGAGCCGGTCGGTCCTGGCCTGCTGAGCCGCTGGCGCTGGCGGTAGGAGGTGCCGTCGACGATGAGCTCGGCTGGTCGTGCATGAGGGCAAGCCATTCAACCGGGGCTGGGACATGTTCGGGTTGAGCAATCTGGGCTGGTACCTGGGATGTCCGGCTTCCGGCGCGTCTGCCAATCTTTGATGCGTAAGCGGCATATGTTAGGCAGCACCTGAATTGTTCAGTTGTGAGGAAGGTGTGTCGGCGCCACCCAGACGCATCAGCCGCTTCCGGACCTGGCGGCCTGCATTCGCGGACTCTGCGGTCGCTACTGGCTGCTGCATCAAGACCCATGTCATCGACGGCAAGGGGCCGCGACCCCTAGGACGTCGCGCTGTATCGGCGCAGTGCGCCCAATGAGGGAAGGATCAAAGACCTAGATAGGTCGCCAAATCGGTGAGGCTCTTGAAAATCGGGGTGGCGAACTCTGTGTCGAGATGGGCGCTGTGGGTGGCGACGTGACGGACGTCTGCATCGGTGACCACGGCGTCGGTATACGGGATGGCCACCGACAGGGCCTCGATGTCGCGCAGGTGGTTGATCTTCCATGTGGTCGAAGTTCGCTTCACGTAGTGGTACTTGAGCGATGTTTCTACGCGCTGGGTCGGCAGATGCTCAAGGAAGTCAGTCAGCTCCTCTTTGTTGCGGAAGGGAAAGCTGGCGACGAAGCCAGCGCTCAGCAGTGCTCGCTTGAAGTTGTCAAAGATGTCTCGGCACAGTTGCCGGGCCGCGACTCCGTCCATCGGCCGGGTCGCAATCTCCTTGTCGCTGTGCAGAGTGTCGACCATGATCTGGATCTCGGCTAGCTCTGCAGCAGCATCTTGCCGAGTGGAGACGGGCTCGAAGCCAGGGATCCTGTCGCGCAGAGATCGCGGGGTGGAGAGCAGCCAGTACTCGAACAGGGCGTTCGCCTCCAGCTCGAGGTCGACGATGGTCTTGCCCATCTGCTTCTCGATCCTGTCACGCTCCGCGTCCGTGAAGCCGGTCGCCTTCACACGGCCGGGGATGCCGAAGGCGAAGCCGACGCCGTACCCGATCTTGGGGACCTTGATCGGGAAAGCCGGCCGGCCGAACCTGCGGTTGAGTTCCTGGGCGAGTTCCTCGTCGACGATCTTGGACGGCGGCGCAATTGTGACGAGCCGCGAGAGCCTGAACATGACCCCGGCGGCCGGCTCACGAAGCTGGTCCCGGGGATTCTCGGTCAGCTCCGTGTAGGTCACGGAAGACAGCGGGAAGATCAAGCGCCTAGCGTCGACCTCGTCCCGGAGCTTGCTAAGCAAGGCGAGGTGCTCGGGTTTGTCCGGGGTGCCCGCGTCAGCCCGGCCGAGCGCGTACCAGTGATTGATGTCTAGATACACCGTGCGCGGCCTCTGGTCAGTCACATCTCATGGTAAGGGGCCAGGGTGGAACTCGGGCATGGCCGGCAGCTACGCCCGGATGATCGCCGAGGCCGCGACCCACCGCGAGCTGATCCAGCACGGGCAGCGGCTGGCCGGCGACCCCGCCAGCCGCGACCTCGGCGACCTCCTCATCCGGGCCGCCGACCAGGCCCGCACCGTCGCCGAAGCCGCCCGCGACCTGCCGCGGCGGCCCTCAGCCGAGCACGCCATCCAGGAAATCGCCGTGCTCGCCGGCCTGCTCGCCAGCCCCGCCGAAGCCAGCGAGGTCACCCGCTGGCTCCCCGCCGAGGCATTCGGCGAAGGGATCCGCCGCGACATCTACCAGGCCATCACCGCCTATGCCAGCATCGGCGACACCCCTGACCCGGTCAGCGTGATGCACGCCCTGGCCGAGCAGCGCGACGCAGGCGACCAGTGGCTGGACAAGCACGACGCCATCTCCTGGTACTTCCAGCACAACATCACCCCCGTCCAGGCCTCGCCCGGCACCGCCATCCTCGCCGGCCGGGACCTGCTCGCCGAATACACCATCGCCGAGCTGAACCAGGCCGCCGGCAACCCAGGCTGGCCGTTGGCTACCTATGGCTCCGTTTCGGCTCGACCGTTCCGTCAACGACCACCTGCCACAGCTGCTGGTCGCTGAGGTGATTAATCCGCGTGTATTGCCGCATTGCGTCGATAGGGCCGGAGATGGTGATTTCGCCGATCTTGATCAGCTCCCTCATCCGCCGTCCTGTGTCGATTGTTCCTACCGGCCTCTTCAGATGCTCCAGGCGCTGCGCTACGTCGGCCTGACAGTTGCCGTCCAGCTCGGGAATGCGGCTTCCGAGCGCCGACAGCACCGTCTCTGGATCGCCGGGAGGGACGGCGGGCAACGCAGCGGCCACTGACGCCACCAGCTCGGGTGCCGTGGCTTCGACAGCATCTAGAAGCTCGCTGACTGACTCAGAAGGCCTGGCATAGAGCCGGATACCGAAGGCCGTTGGAAAGTAGATGGCGTCCTGGCCAGTCAGCCGGTCGCCGGTCAGCACCTGCCCCTCCGGCAGCGTGGACATGACCAGCGCACCCTTCTGCAGGTCACCGGGCTTATCTAGCAAGTCGGTCACAGCCGACAGCACCTCGTCGCCACTATCGAGTCTCTCCAGCACCGCGCCATGTTCGGCAACGACCTGGAGCTTGAGCACTCCGGCGATGAGATCCGAGCCATCGTTCGCGCGCAGGCACACGAGCAAACCTGGCGTGGCCCGGTGGTCCATCTTGCCGATAAGGCGCTTCATGAGTGAGTCGACTGCCGCCAGGAAGGCAGGAGCCTCGTCATAGCCCAGACTGCGGAACAGCGCCCGGGTCTCGTCGTCAACGAAGCGTCCCGGCTGGGTCTGGCGCGTGACAACCAGGCGGCGCAGGTCCTGGATGTGGTCGCCTAGGAAGTCGTTGATGCCCGTGTCGATCGGGCGGAGCTCCGGGGAAGCGGGCACGGCGTCGGCCGCCACCCGCGCATAGGTCATGTGGGTTACTTTGAGCAATGCGGCCTCCCCAAAAGGGCTAGCCTGACTGGTGATCATTGTGAAAATGGCGCGCGCCGTCCCGACCGTCCCTGCCGGGGAAAAGGAAACGGCTCAAGCTGCCGAGCTATGTGAAAATATTACATAGCCGCCGCCACGTCAAAACGTAGCGCTGGCCAGGAGGCGATACACCCGCAATGCCCGATTATGACTTCCGCGCGCTGTCGCCCGTCGATTTCGAGCACCTCACCCGAGACGTACTCAACGCCGACCTGGGCCTGAGGCTGCAGAGCTATCCGCCGGGACGAGACCAGGGCATAGACCTCCGGCAGGTGGACACCGAGGGCACGGTCACGGTCGTCCAGTGCAAGCACTACGTCGAGTCAAGCTGGTCAACCTTCGAGCGGGCCGTCGCGAAGGAGGGCAAGCGCGGCAAGGATCTGGCGGCCGACCGCTACCTGTTCGTGACGTCCCGTCCACTTACGCCGCTGCAGCAGGGCAAGATCCTCGGAAAACTTACCGGCCTGCCCACCGTCCACGACGACATCTGGGGAAAGGACGCGCTGAACGCTGCTCTGGGCCGGCACCCCGAGGTTGAGCACCGACACATCAAGCTGTGGATCTCTTCCACCGAAGTACTCGACACCTTGCTCCACTCCGGCCAATGGCAGCGAGGCGAGGCGCTGCTAGCAGTGCTGACCGACCGCGCTAAATTGTGGGTCCACACTCCTGCCTACGACCAGGTGCTCGACATGCTGGATCGCGAGGGCGTCTGCATCGTCTCCGGCCCTCCCGGCGTCGGTAAGAGCTTCCTGGCCGGCATGGCACTACTAGCCGCAGCTCACAACGGCTGGCAAGTGGTAGATGTGGCCAACAACATTGAAGAGGCCTGGACGGCGCTCCGCACAGACCGGCCGCAGATTTTCCACTACGACGACTTCCTCGGCGAAGCCGGCGTGGAGCTGGCCAAGAACGAGCCCCGCAGTCTGAACGCCTTCCTGGATCGCGTACACCAGCTCAAGGATTCAAAGCGCATCATCCTGACGACACGCGAGCACGAGCTGCGGACGGCCGCGGAAGGCCCAGCCGATGAGCTCGCCACCTTGGCCCGCAACCCCGCCAGATACCAGCTGCGCCTGGAGGCATACGACCTCCAGATCCGGGCGAAGATCCTCTTCAACCACCTGTACTTCTCTGCCCTGCCGACGAGCGAGCGCGAGCACCTGGCCGTGGACAGTCGGCTGCTGAACATCACCCAGCATCCGGCCTACAACCCGCGGATCATCGACGTTGGCATCCGCCTCTCGCCCAGCCTGACAGCCGATGAGGTACTGGACACGATCGGCCGCGCGCTAGAAAATCCACAGGAACTCTGGAATGGCAGCTTCCGAGGCCTATCACCGCTCAGTCAGCAGATCTTGCTCACGATGGCAACGCTGCCCCACCGGCCATGGCCGGTGGAAACCATTCGCCGACTCGTTGCCTCCGAGGATGCACTCGCCTGGACACCAGCGCTGCGAGGGCTGGAGACCACCTGGCTGCAGTTCATGCAAGCAGCGCCGAATCGTTCCTTGAGCTTCGCGAATCCCGGCTGCCGCAACTACATGCTCAGCACACTCGACGACGCCGCAGTGGCTGACCGGCAACTTGATCGAGCTGCCAGCCGGGCGCAACTCGCGTCCCTGAGCCGAAGCGCCGGACTCGTTGCATCGCCGGGGCGGGCACCGACCGTCGCGCGGGCCGGACTCGCCAGTGTGCTAACTGGCCGACGCGCAGACGTACTAGAGAAACTCAGGCAGTTCACCCTGGCAGACCTTGCCAACGAGCCAGCTGCCGCCCGACACATCCGGATTCTGCTTGACGCGACCGCAGTTCTTATAGCGCTCGGCTCCGCAGGAGACACAACCTGGCTCCTCGATCGCGCCGAAGCGCTGTCCGCATCCGGGTCTGGCGATCCGCCCGCGCTGGAAGCAGTCGAGACGTTCGAGCTGGCCGAAGCGCTCTACAACCTTCCGGCGGAAGATCCCGCTAGGCAAAGCCGTATCGCCAGGAGGA
>DASXDG010000307.1:0-1603 GCA_036490795.1 Streptosporangiaceae bacterium | reverse complement strand
CAGAAAGTAACATGTGTCGACCAGCTAGGATTGTCGGCGGATGGCAACATCTCAACGAAAGCGGGTCTCGGATGGCCGTCTCAGGACGGTCTCAGTCAGACGGTCCGCCGCTCTCTTCCGGCACGTCGGGGACGACTACATCGGTGACGATTGCGTCGGTGACGACGAGCTCGCTTGGCTCGAAGACGCCTCCCGCGGCCACCGCGGCCAGCTCCGCCCCGAGCGGCTCCGGGGTGGCGGCGGGCGGGCGCCGTCCGGTGAGGGCCGAGGCGACGGCCGCGACCAGGCAGGCCGCGATCGCGAAGCCGAAGGCCACGCCGAGGCCGGCGTGGAACGGCGCGGTGATGAGGTGCGGGAAGAACTCCCGCCCGGTCATGTAGGCGGCATGGGACGCGGGCAACTGCGACAGCAGCGGGCCGAGGAGCTGCTGCATCGGGTTGTAGCCGAGGAAGGAGGCGAACAGCACGCCGATCGGCGGCAGGTGCGAGATCGGCGTGGCCGTGGCGACCGGGACGCCCTGCGCGGTCAGCCCGCCGAGCATGGCCGCCGGCAGCTTGCTGGCCAGGCCGGTCACCATCAGGGTGAAGAAGATGCCGATCGACAGCACGAACGCGGAGTTCTGGAAGGTGGCGATCATGCCGCCGGCCGCGCCGCGCTGGTTAGCCGGGACCGAGTTCATCATCTCCGCCCAGTTCGGCGAGACGAACAGGCCGGAGCCGAAGCCGTTGAGCGCGATGACGACCGCGAACTCCCAGTAGGCGAAGTCCACCGGGACGAAGATCAGCAGCAGGAACGTCGCCCCGGTCAGCAGCGCGCCGCCCACGGTGAACGCCTTGGGGCCGAACTTGTCGGACAGCACGCCGGACAGCGGCGCGGCGATCAGGAAGCCGACCGTCAGCGGAACCAGGTAGATGCCGGCCCACAGCGGGGTCTGGCTGAAGTCGTAGCCGTGCAGCGGCAGCCAGATGCCCTGCAGCCAGATGATCAGCATGAACTGCATGCCGCCGCGCCCCATCGCCAGCATCAGGCTCGCGACGTTCCCGGCCGCGAAAGCCCGGATCTTGAACAGCGAGACGCGGAACAGCGGCTCGGCCACCTTGGTCTCGACGTACACGAAGATGACCAGCAGCGTGAAGCCGCCGAACAGTGCGGTGAGGACGAACGGGCTGGTCCAGCCCATCGGGTGGCCGCCGTAGGGGAGCAGGCCGTAGGTGATGCCGACCAGGATGGAGACCAGGCCGGCGGCGAACAGCAGGTTGCCCCACCAGTCCATCTGCGCGTGCTTGCGGATCCCGATGTCATGCAGCATGAAGTACGCCCACAGGGTGCCGAACACGCCGATCGGCGCCGAGACCAGGAAGATCAGGTGCCAGTTGATCGGGGCGAGGACGCCGCCGAGGATGAGGCCGATGAACGACCCGGCGATGGCCGCGACCGAGTTCACGCTGAGGGCGCGGCCGCGCTGCTCGGCCGGGAACGCGTCGGTGACGATGGCGGCGGCGTTGGCGAACAGGAACGCGCCGCCGATGCCCTGCACGACCCGCCAGATGATCAGCCACAGCGCCGCGTTGGCGCCGTGCATCCAGGTCACGGTCAGGAAGAT
>DASXDG010000306.1:0-5556 GCA_036490795.1 Streptosporangiaceae bacterium | reverse complement strand
GTGGCAGTCGGGCTGTGCGATCTGATTGTGAAGAGCGGCAAACCACATCGGTGATACGCCCGGCACGCGACCAGCCAGTAGGTTAGCCCCCCGAGCGGGCGGGTCGAGGATGCCGCTGGGCGAAGTCGGTGGCGATCTCGTCGAAAGTCACCCAGCGCACGCCCTGATGGCTGTTGATGTGGTCGATGAGTCGCTCGTGCATCAACTGCACCTGCGGCCGCCCGGACACGTCGGGGTGAATGGTCATCGTGAACACCGCGTGGTCGTACTCGCGGTACACCCAGTCGAACTGGTCGCGCCACAGCTGCTCAATATCGCGCGGGTTGACGAAGCCGTGACTGTTCGGGCTCGCCTTGATGAACATCATCGGCGGCAGGTCGTCCAGGTACCAGTTGGCCGGGATCTCGATGAGGTCGGTCTCCTCGCCTCGCACCAGGGGCTTCATCCAGTCGGCCGCCGACCGCTTGTAGTCGATCTTGGTCCAGGTGTCGCCGGCGCGCACGTAGTAGGGCTCGAAGTCTCGGTGCATCAGCGAGTGGTCGTAGCGGATGCCACGGTCGAGAAGGATCTCGTTGGTGATCGGGCTGAACTCCCACCACGGCGCCACATAGCCGGTCGGAGCCCGGCCGGAGCGCCTGGTGAGCAGGTCAACACAGTAATCCAGCACGTCGATCTCCTGTTGCCTGCTCATCGCGATCGGGTTCTCGTGGCTGTACCCGTGCACGCCGATCTCGTGGCCCGCTGCCACACACGCGTCGAACTGCTCTGGGAAGGTCTCCACCGAATGCCCCGGCCAGAAGAAGGTCTGCCGGATGCCGTAACGGCCGAACAACTCCACAATCCGCGGTGTGCCGACCTCGCCGGCGAACACGCCGCGGGAGATGTCGTCTGGTGAGTCCTCACCGCCGTAGGAGCCCAGCCAGCCGCCCACGGCGTCGATGTCCACCCCGTACGCCACGAGGATGTCCTTGCCGTTCATGCCCGTACCTCCTTCATCGTGTCGGCTCCCAGCCAGGCCCGCAGCGCGGCGAGCGGGTCGGGCAGACCACGGCGGCAAGGAAATCCGCCCCGCCGGCCGCGGTGGATCGGCTGGCGATCGTGCCGCCGGGTGGCGACAAGCTGGGTCAACGCCATGCCATGGCACTTTCCACGCTGCGGCCGATCATGCTGCTTCCGTGCGCCCGGCCGCGACCTCGGTTGCCGTACTCAGGCTGTGTCCCCTATCGTCCATGTTCAACGCAATAGTGCCTATCCGAAACTCACCGGCCGGTCGAGCCCTCACCGTGCCGCAGCCACATGGCTGGTTTCGCGCGATGCGCCCTTGGCGAGCGCCGGAGAGGCTGAAGCGTGCGCGGCGGCGGGGAGGCGGGGCCAGATGTGGGCGGTGCTGTACGACGACGGCATGTCGCTCACCTGCGCCACCGAGCAGATCGCTCGTATCCTGGCCGAGGCCGAACGCCAGCGCGGCCGCCACGTGACAGTCCAGCGCTTGGACGATGCCGACAGCGGGCCGGAGCCGGAGCCGATTCGCGAGCCCGAACCGGCACCCGCCGTGGAGCCGGTGCAGGCTGTGGAGCCAGCCTCGGCGCCCGAGCCGGCCAGCCAAGCCTCGCCGCCCACCCGCGAGCCCGAGCCGGCCCGCGAGCCAGAACCGGCCCGCGAAGTCTCACCGCCCACCCACGAACCAGAACCGGCCCGCGCGTCGACGCTTGCGAGACGTCGCAGACTCCTGATTTACGCGATCGCCGCCGCCGGCATCGTCGTCGCGGCCGTACTGGTCGGTCACTGGGGCGTGCTGCCCAGCGTCGGCGCCAATACCAGCTCCAGCCCGACACAGGCCGGCGGCCCTACCTATTACTCGCAGCTGCTACCGCCGCTGAATCAGCCGCCGGTCACGCACTTCAGCACGGCGACCGGTGAGAGCTCCGGCGGGGCTGCACCCATTGCCCCGGGAGGATGACATTGATGAGTACACGAGCGACTGTTACCAGATACACAGCGGTGCCCGTCCGGGCCGAGCGCGCGAGGACGCCCCGATGAGCGGGCGCGTTCGCGTCGCGGCCTGGGCCTCGATCAGCGCGCTCGTGCTCGGCACCTGCGGCTGTGCGGCCAGCAACCCGGCTCGACCGGACTCCAAGCCGTCTCCCCAGGCTTCCCGGTCTACCCCGTCGATGGCGATGCAGAGCATGCAGCTGACCCCGCTTGACCCAAAGAAACAGCCGGTCGAGCTGCGCACGCAGATGGAGGAGCTTTTCGGCCAGGACGTGTTCGTGAGCGTGCGCGTAATCCGAAGCAGGCTGCGTGGTGACCCTGACTTCACGCAAGCGGCGGTCAGCGCCTTTTTCCGCAACTCCAGCGACCTGACCACGCTCGTCGGCCGGGTTTACGGCAGCGCGCGGGCGGGGGAATTCCGGCGGCTCTGGGAGTCGCAGCAGGACGCGCTGGTCGCGTACGCCCGGGCGGATAGCCAGCATGACCAGGACGCGAAAGCCGCCGCCCGCGGCCAGCTCGACGCTCTTCCCGGGCGGATAGCGCAGTTTCTGCACAACCTCACCTCAGGCGGGACCGCCACGGCTGACATCAGCTCCCGCCTCCGGGCGCACCTCGACGACCTCATGCAGTTCACCGATGCCTACAGCGCCGGCGACTACGCGACGGCGTACCGGATCGAGCGGGCGGACTACGAGCGCCAGTTCCAGCTCGGCACGGTCATCGCCGCGGGGATCGTCGGCGGTCGTACCAAAGACCTTCCGGCCAGCTTCAATAGCCCACTCACGCAGCTGCGGTCGGCGCTGGGCGAGCTGCTCGGAGAACACATGCAGCTTATGGTGGACGCGATGGGAGCCGCCCTTCGAGGCGGTCCGGAGTTCAAGGCCGACGCCGCGCAGGTGAACGCCGACACCGCGCAGCTGGCCGCCGCGTTCGGCGTTCTGTTCGGGCCGCAGAGCGGGGCCAAGTTCGAGAGCGTGTGGAGCAGTCACATCGAGGCATTGATCAGCTATTCCGCGGCGGTCGCGGACAAGGATCAGCAAGCCAAGGCCAAGGCCATTGCCAAGTACCACGCGTTCGAACGGAATCTGAGCACCTTCCTGGCCACATCAACCGACGGACGGCTCAAGGCACCCGCGCTCGCGGTGGTGCTCCGCATGCACGACAGTGAGCTCGTCCGGCAGCTCGACGCGTACGCCCGCGGTGACTACACGACAGAACACCGCGTGATATACGACGGTTACCAGCACATGTTCATGGTCGCCCAGGTGCTGTCCGCCGCGATCGGCCCGACGATCGCGGCCCGGCTGCCCAAGGGCGGGGCCCAGACCGGCGGTGGGGGGATGGCGCGCACACGATGAGGCGGTGGCCGGCCGCGCCGCTGGCCGCCGTGGCGCTGGCAGGGCTGCTGGCGTCGGGGTGTGGCGCGCAGGGGCGCAGCCCGGCGGCAGCAGCACCATCTCCTCATAGCGGGCACGTGACGCGCGAGCCGCCCGGCGTAGCGGGGTTCCACTCCGTCCGCACGTACGATCAGCCGGCCCTCCCGGTGCGGTTGTGGATACCCGCGATCGCTGTGTCCACGCCTTTGGTGCGGCTCGGCCGGCTTCCCGACGGAAGCCTGCAGGTCCCGCGCGACTGGGACAAGGCCGGCTGGTACGACCAGGGGCCCCGGCCGGGGCAGCCCGGCCCCGCGGTCATCCTCGGGCACGTGGACTCGAAGAGCGGTCCGGCGGTCTTCTACCAGCTGCAAACGCTGCGGCCAGGGGACATCGTGCGGGTGGGCCTGGCGGACGGCCGGAAACTTGTCTTCCGCGTGCAGCAAGTCAAGCGGTATCCGAAGGATAAGTTTCCGACCGAGGCGGTCTACCTCCCCACGCTCAGCCGTGAGCTGCGCCTCATCACGTGTGGCGGTACGTTCGACTATGCCAGCGGCCACTATCGCGACAACATCGTGGTCTACGCGACGCTGGCCGCCTGACCGGCAGGCAGTTCGCTGGAGATCTCAGATACGCACCGAGCGGCCGGGCTGGCGCCGTAGCCGTCGCATATCGAGGATGGCCACGCCGATCAGGCCAAGCAGCAGCACCGCGGCGATCAGCCAGGCCACAGACACGCCGCCATGACCGCTGCCGCCCGCGCCTGCGGTCGGCACTCGCACGGTCGCTTCGGTGGTCGCTGTCGTCCCCGGTTCGGCCACGGCCACCCGGAGACGGGTCGTGGTCAGCGCCGGATAGGAGGTGGCGTACGCGAGCCGGTACTGGTGAGCAAGATCGGCGCCGATCGCGTCGGCGGCCGGCAAGAGCGAGCGGGCGGATGACGCGGTAACCGCCCAGCCTCCGCTGGTGCTGGCGAGCCGGGCGAACGACGGCGCGACTTCCGGCACGGCCGCCACGTACAGGCTGGCATCTGCGGCACGAAGCGGGCCAGACACCGCGCTCGCCAGCGATGCGGGAACTGGGCCGGTCGTGATGAGGACTACGGCGCGCCGCCCCGGGGCCTTGGCGACCTCCCGGACGGCGAGCGACAGCGCTGACGCATCATCGCGCGGGCCCGAGAACGTCGCACCCGCGAGTGCCCGCACCACCGAGCCGGTGTCGCCGGTCAGTGGCTGGACGACGTGGGCCGGCCTCGTGCCCACCACCGCCGCCTCGGCGCCAGCCGGCAAGCCGATCATCAGGTCGGCCACGGCGTTCTGCGCACCCTGAAGCTGATCGCCGGGAGGGGCGTCGACGACCACGCCGATACGCAGTGCCGACGCCGGAAGCGGGTCCACGCGGATCGCCTTGGGCCGTCCGTTCTCCCACAGCCGGAAGGCATTCGCGTGCAGCGGCGTGTCCGAGCCGGGAATCGCGACGACAACGCCGGCGTGTGACGTTCCGACCGCGATGGTGCCAACCACCCGGACCCCGAGGCCCGGCGTAGGCCCGGTGGAGGGGTCGGCTGCCGCTGGCGCGGCCGTCGCCGCCACGGCGATGGCAGCCGCCATCACGCTCAGCAGCCGACCCCATACTGGTCGTCCACGTCGCGTTTCGGAAACCGCCTGATTGCTGTGCATAACTGGCCTCGACCATCGTAGAGCGCGCGGCCCTGACTGTCCGCAGGTAGGACTCGCCGCGCGGTGACAACCGACGGTCCGGAAATTGGCGGACCCGGGAGGGTCGGGGAGGGAACCTCAGCGGCTGGGACTTGCCCAGCAAGGGTGGCCGGCTTGCGCCCTCGGTGTGACCGGCTCTTCGGAAGACATCGCCCCCGGGTCCGATTTAACGCTACGCCGGCCGGCCGGGAGAGTCACTGGGCGCGTGAGGATTCTGCCCGGATTCCGAGGTATGGGGGAGTATCAGGAGCTCCGGCCGGTATCAGGGGCTGCAGGTGGGCTCAGGAGTTCAGGAAGGCCAGCACGGCGAGCACCCGGCGGTTGTCGTCGGTGGACGGCGCCAGGTCCAGCTTGGCGAAGATGCTCGTGCTGTGCTTGCCGACCGCCTTCTCGGTGATGAACAGCCGCTGCGCGATCGCGCTGTTCGAGCGGCCCTCGGCCATCAGCTCCAGCACCTCGCGCTCCCGGGCCGT
>DASXDG010000305.1:0-2634 GCA_036490795.1 Streptosporangiaceae bacterium | reverse complement strand
CTTCGTCGCCTTCTCCCGGATGCACGGCAACCTGGACGGCCAGGTCATCGCGTTCTTCGTGATGGTGGTCGCCGCGGCGGAGGTCGTCGTGGGCCTGGCCATCCTGACCACGATCTACCGGTCCCGCAGGTCCGCGTCGGTGGATGACGCGAACCTGCTGTAGTACTAGACGCGGAGGCACCGGGCCGCGGCCCGGGTGCCTTCCCCGGGGAGCACAGCGCCCCCCGGGCCAACGCAGTAGAGAGGTAGCCAGTGACGGGCTCTGTTGCGGGCGCGCCGTCGGCTGCGGTCATGACCACGGTGACCGCCGTCGGCGCCCAGCGCGCCGCGTGGCTGCTGCTGGTCTTCCCCCTGGCCGGCGCGGTGATCCTGCTGCTCGGCGGGAAACGCAGCAACTCCTGGGGGCATCTGGTCGGCGTGGCCATGCCGGTCGCGAGCTTCGTGTACGGCCTGATCGCCTTCATCGCCATGCTGGGCTACCCGGCCAACCAGCGCAGCCGGGACCTGCACCTGTTCTCCTGGATCCCGGTCGCCGGATTCAAGGTCAACATCGGCCTGCTCCTCGACCCGCTGTCGATCTGCTTCGTGCTGCTGATCACCGGGGTCGGCTCGCTGATCCACATCTTCGCGGTCGGGTACATGTCGCACGATCCCGAGCGGCGGCGGTTCTTCGGGTACATGAACCTGTTCCTGGCCGCGATGCTGCTGCTCGTGCTGGCGGACAACTATGTCGGCCTGTACGCGGGCTGGGAGGGCGTGGGCCTGGCCTCCTACCTGCTGATCGGGTTCTGGCAGTACAAGCCGGAGGCAGCGACCGCGGCTAAGAAGGCGTTTATCGCCAACCGGGTCGGTGACGCCGGGCTGTCGCTGGCGATCATGCTGATGTTCGCGACGTTCGGCACCGTGACGTTCACCGGCGTGTTCGGCGCCGTGCACGGCGCCAGCCGCGGCGTGGTCACCGCGCTCGGGCTGCTGCTGCTGCTCGGCGCGTGCGGCAAGTCCGCCCAGCTACCGCTGCAGTCCTGGCTGCTCGACGCGATGGAGGGCCCGACCCCGGTGTCGGCGCTGATCCACGCGGCGACCATGGTGACCGCGGGTGTCTACCTGATCGTCCGGTCCAACCCGATCTTCAACCTGTCACCGGACGCACGGCTGGCGGTCACCATCGTCGGCGCCGCCACGCTGCTGTTCGGCGCGATAATCGGTTGCGCCAAGGACGACATCAAGAAGGCGCTGGCCGGGTCCACCATGAGCCAGATCGGGTACATGATGCTCGCGGCCGGACTCGGTCCCGCCGGGTACGCGTTCGCGATCGCGCACCTGCTGGCGCACGGCTTCTTCAAGGCCGGCCTGTTCCTGGGCGCCGGCTCGGTGAAGCACGAGATGGACGACGAGGTCGACATGCGCCGCTTCGGCGGCCTGGCCAAGGTCATGCCGATCACGACCGTGACGTTCGTGTTTGGCTATCTCGCGATCATCGGCATACCCCCGTTCTCTGGGTTCTTCACCAAGGACCCGATCATCGAGGCGGCGTTCGACAAGGGCGGGACCTCCGGCGCCCTCCTCGGCACCTGTGCCCTGCTTGGCGCCGGCATCACCGCCTTCTACATGACCCGGGTCGTGTTCATGACCTTCACCGGCGAGCGCCGCTGGGATGACAAGGTGCACCCGCACGAGGCACCGCCCGTCATGACCTCGCCGATGATCGTGCTCGCGATTGGCTCGCTCTGCGCCGGCGGGTTCCTGATCCTCGGCAACCGGCTGGTCAACTTCCTGTCCCCGGTGGTCGGCTCGCCGCCGACGTCGCACGGGATCTTCACCGTGGTCAGCGGCGCCGCGCTGGTGCTGGTCGTGATCGGGGCCGGCGTCGCCTGGGTCATGTACGGGCGGCGCGAGGTCCCGGTCACCGCGCCGGCCGGCGGCATCCTCACGGTCGCGGCGCGCAAGGAGCTGTACGGCAACGCGATCAACGAGTCCGTGCTGATGCGGCCCGGCCAGTGGCTGACCAGGCTCTCGGTGTACTTCGACAACAGGGGCGTCGACGGCCTGGTGAACACCATCGCCGCGGCCATGGGCGGCACATCCGGGCGGGTGCGCAGGATCGAGAACGGCTTCGTCCGCTCCTACGCGCTGCTGATGTTCCTCGGTGCGGTGCTGCTTGTCGGCGCGCTGCTTCTGGTGAGGATTTAGATGAGCACATTTCCCTGGCTGACCGTTATCGGCGCGATACCGCTGGTCGGCGCCGTCGTGGTGGCGCTGACCCCGGGCCAGTCAGCGCCGGGCGGGTCCGAGGACCGTCTGGCCCGGGCCAGGCTGGTGAAGCAGCTGGCGCTCGGCTTCACGCTCGTCACGCTTGTGGTGACGATCGTGATGGCGCTGCGCTTCAAGCCGAACGGCCCCACCTACCAGTTCACCCAGACCTACCAGTGGATCCCGCAGTTCGGGGTGCACTACGCGGTCGGCGCGGACGGGATAGCGCTGGTCCTGATCGTCATGACCGCGATCCTGATGCCGGTCGTGGTGCTCGCGTCCTGGAACGACGCCGAGGGCGAGGGCAACCCGGCCGGTGAGACTGGCCCGCGGCGGAGCGTGAAGGCCTATTTCGCGCTGATGCTGGTGCTCGAGACCATGATG
>DASXDG010000304.1:0-29147 GCA_036490795.1 Streptosporangiaceae bacterium | reverse complement strand
CGAATATACATTCCTTCGAACTGATCTGCAAATAGACCGCAAACGCCTGCGGCAAAGGCTTTCCAGCGTGATCATCGATGGCAAGGAGAAAGCGAGCGCGTTGAGTTGCCATCGTGGCGTTCGGTCCAGTGACTGGATGCCCGCCTGAGGGCTAGTCGAGGGCAGTCGAGAGGCATCGGGCTGCCTATCTGATGGCTGGTCGAGGGCAGCCGAGGGGCCCTATGTCACCCGCTAAGCGACTGTGTCACCGCTAGGTTGCTGGAGATCGTGACATATGCCACGTCTACCCGCCAGTACGGGCGGCGCGGCAGCGTAACGGGCGACAGGCACCCGCCCGGCGGCCGGCCAAGCTTTCGGTTGGGCTCGGCGTCGGCCCGGCGTCGGCCCGGCCAGGCATGCTGTCGGCTGGGCTGTCGGCCGAGCTGGCGGCTGGGTTGCCGCCGCCCTCGGGCGTGACCGGCCAACGTGTCGACGGTGATACCGGTCATCGTGCTCAACGGCGGGTCCAGTTCGGGGAAGTCCGGGATCGCCCGGTGCCTGCAGGCGGTCCTGCCCGATCCGTGGCGCCTTCGTGGGCGCCGCGGCCTCCCAGCAGCGGTGGCGGGAAGCCCTGGGCGCGCTGCCGGTGCTGTGGGTCGGCGTCAGGTGCGATGGCCAGGTCGCCACCGGCCGCGAAATCGCACGGGGCGACCGGACCCCGGGGATGGCGGCCGCACAGGCGGACACGGTCCACGAGGGAGTGGACTACGACCTGGAGGTGGACACGGCGCACGCCGAGGCCCTGGAGTGCGCGCGCGACATCGCCGCCCGCCTCGGGTGAATGTCATTCGCGCCTGGTCTAGCAGTCGCAGGCGCCCCGCCGGTCACTGGCGTCGCGTCGGTCACCCGCCGACCGCGGCAGCAAGGCGATTAGCGCGGTAATTCGCCCCAACGCGGCAGAAAAGCATGCTCACAGCAACCTTTCCTGCCGCGAAAAGACAATCTTCCGCGTTGATGCCGGCGGGCACAGCGACGGAGCGGTGACAGCCAAGCAGCGCCGGCGGGCACAGCGGCGGAGCGGTGACAGCGAAGAAGCACCGGCGGGCACAGCGACGGACACCGTAAGAAGGTCCACGCTAGGCGAGGGAAGCGGGCTCGTGCGCCGTTTCTTCCTGGGCGGACAGGTCCCGCATCGTGCGCAGCGGGGAGAACACGACGAACGTCGCCGAGACGGCCGCGCCCGCCACCGCGCACCACAGGGTCGGCCGGACGCCGATCGCCGTACCTAGCGCTCCTCCGGCCAGCCCGCCGAGCGGCAGCGTGCCCCAGACGATCCAGCGGACGGCGGCGTTCATCCGGCCCATCAGGGCCGGCGGCGTGATCGCCTGCCGGTAACTGAGCTGCGCGACGTTGTACAGCACGACGGCGAACGAGATGCCTACCTCCGCGAAGCCCACCAGTCCTATCCGCCAGCCAGGCTCGGCCAGGGGTATCAGCGCCTGGAACGGAATGAACAACAGGGCGGACACCCAGACGATCCTGGCCGAGCCGATCCAGCGAGCGAACGTGCCGGTGAACATGCCGCCCGCTACCCCGCCGATCGCGCCGAGCGCGTACAGCAAGCCGATCAGCGCCGGGTGCAGGTGCAGCACCCGGACCATGTAGATCGTCACGACCGCGCTGGAGGCGCCGGACCAGAAGTTCGACGTGCCGGTGCAGGCGACCACCTTGCGCAGGATCGGGTGGCGGACGACGAACACCAGGCCTTCGGCGATGTCCGCGCGCAGGCCGGACAGGATGTGGCCGTCCCGAGCGGCCTCGTGTGCGGAAGGCCCGTCGGCGCGGCTGCGGATCAGCAGCAGCGAGATCACCGAGACCCCGTAAGAGAACGCGTCCGCTGACATGGCCCGTGCCGCCCCGATGAACCCGACCAGCGCGCCGCCGATGCCGGGCCCCGCCGCCTGGGCGAACGACTGCGTGGCACCGAGCTTTCCGTTCCCGTCGTTGAGCTGCTCGACCGGGACGAGCGACGGCATGTAGCTCTGGTACGCGACATCGAAGAACACGGTGCAGACACCGGCCAGCAGCGCGACCGCGTACAACTGGCCGAGCGTCAGCGAACCAAAAGCGGCGGCCACCGGCACCGAGCCGATGATGAACATGCGCGCCGCGTCGCAGACCAGCAGCAGGCGGCGCTTGGCGATCCGGTCCACGATCGCGCCAGCGGGCAGCGCGATCAGCGCGAACGACGCGTAGCTGGCGGCGGTCAGCAAGCCGACCTGGAAGGTGCTCGCCTTGAGCACGAGCACCGCGGTCAGCGGCAGCGCGAGCTGGGTAACGCCGGAGCCGAGTTCGCTGATCGACTGCCCGCTCCACAGCAGCAGGAAGTCACGGTGCCGCCACAGCTTCGCGGGTTGCTCCTCGGTCTGCATGCGGCAAGTGAACCGGCACCGGCCACGGCTGGCAACCTTTTAGCCGAAAGCTTTAAGGCTGCGGCGCCCACCCGGACATGGGGAACGCGCTGAGCAGTTCGCGGACTTCGGCGGCGACCCGCTCAAGAACCTGCTCATCGTCCTTCACCGAAGCGGTGATCGCCTCGTCCATCCAGGCAGCGATGGCCGGCATGTGCTCCTCGCGCAGGCCGCGCGTGGTGATCGCCGGAGTGCCGATCCGCAGTCCGGACGGATCGAGCGGCTTGCGCTGGTCGAACGGCACCGTGTTGAAGTTCAGCTCGATGCCGGCCCGGTCCAGTGCCTTCGCGGCGGGCTTGCCCGCGATGCCCTTGGCGGTGAGGTCGATCAGGATCAGGTGGTTGTCGGTGCCGCCGGACACCAGGTCATATCCGCGCTCGAGCAGAGCGGAAGCCAGCGCGGACGCGTTAGCGACGATCTGCGCGGCATAGGTGCGAAACGACGGCTGGGCAGCCTCGTGCAGCGCCACCGCGATGCCGGCCGTGGTGTGGTTGTGCGGGCCGCCCTGCAGGCCGGGGAATACCGCCTTGTCGATGGGGGTCGCGTGCTCCGCGTCGGTGAGGATCATCGCGCCGCGCGGGCCGCGCAGCGTCTTGTGCGTGGTCGTGGTGATCACCTGGGCGTACCCGACCGG
Organism: Streptosporangiaceae bacterium; assembly: GCA_036490795.1. Classification (GTDB taxonomy): domain Bacteria; phylum Actinomycetota; class Actinomycetes; order Streptosporangiales; family Streptosporangiaceae; genus JAFARZ01. The sequence goes on along the minus strand of DASXDG010000304.1, from coordinate 26,063 downwards.
CGACGGGTGAGCGCCGCCGGCGACCAGGCCGGCGATGTGCGCGATGTCCGCCACCAGTAGCGCGTCGACCTCGGCCGCGATCGCGGCGAACGCCGGAAAGTCGATGATCCTCGGTATCGCGGTGCCGCCGCAGAAGATGAACTTCGGCCGCTCTTGCAGAGCGAGTTCCCTGACCTGGTCCATGTCGGTGCGGCCGGTGTCGCGGCGCACGCCGTAGTGCACGGGCCGGAACCACTTGCCGGTCACCGAGACGGGAGAGCCGTGGGTGAGGTGGCCGCCCATCGGCAGCGCCATCGCCATGAACGTGTCGCCCGGCTTCGCGAACGCCAGGTAGACAGCCAGGTTGGCGGGCGAGCCGGAGTAGGTCTGCACGTTCGCGTGATCGGCGCCGAACAGCGCCTTGGCCCGCTCCCTGGCGATGTTCTCGATCGGGTCGACGTCCTGCTGGCCCTCGTAGTACCTGCGCCCGGGATAGCCCTCGGAGTACTTGTTGGTCAGCACGCTGCCGGTCGCCTCGAGCACCGCCTGCGACACGTAGTTCTCCGACGGGATCAGCCGGATCTTGTCGTGCTGGCGAAGGGCCTCAGCGTGGATGAGATCAGCGATCTCCGGGTCCTCGCTGTCGACGTGCGGAATAGGCGGCTGGTGCATGGTGAAACCCCTCCTCGGTGCGCGACCCCTAAAGGCTACACACCAGCCAGTAAGCTGACGCGATATGGCCGCCACCATCATTCTTGACTGCGATCCCGGCATCGACGACGCGCTCGCCATTGCCTTCGCCCATGGGCACGCGGGCCTGGAGCTGACCGGAATTACCACGGTGGCCGGCAATGTCGGCCTGGTCAGGACCACTGAGAACGCGCTGGCCGTTAGTGAGTTCGTCGGTGCGGCCGGTACTCCGGTGACGGCCGGCTGCGCGACGCCGCTGGTCCGCCCGGCGCTGGACGCGCGGGAGGTACACGGCGAGTCCGGTCTCGGCGGCGCGAAGCTGCCGGCACCGGTACATGCGGCGCGGAACGGTTACGCGATCGACTACATCATCGACACCGTTCGCGCCGCTCCCGGCGAGATCACCCTGGTCGCGACCGGGCCGCTGACCAATATCGCGATGGCGGTCCGCAAGGAGCCCATGCTCACCCACTGGGTGAAGGACTTCGTCATCATGGGCGGGTCGTCGGGACGCGGCAACGTGACACCGGCCGCCGAGTACAACATATGGGCCGACCCGGAGGCGGCGGCGGCCGTGTTCGGCGCGGGCTGGACGGTCACCGTGCTCGGCCTCGACGTCACGATGAAGACGGGTGCCACCCCGGCAACGCTGGCCCGCATGGGCCAGCTCGGTTCCCTCGGCGCAGAACTCCTGCTCCCCGCGCTCAGCCAGTACCACTCGGTGTCCGAACCCGGCGGCCCGGCCGTTCATGACGTGTGCGCGGTGGTGTACGTGGCGGAGCCCTCGCTATTCGGGCTCAGGACCGCCCGGATTGAGGTGGAGACCGCCGGCCGGCTGACCTCGGGGATGACCGTCACCGACTTCGAGGCGGACAACCCCAACGCCCTGGTCGCGATGACCATCGACACCGAGCGGTTCTGGGACCTGACGCTCGGTACCTACGCGAACCTGGCGGCGGCCATCCGGACGTAGCCGACCCGGAGTTCCTCGAAGCGGCGGATCGTCTGCTCGGCCGCCTCCACCAGGTCGGTGTACCGCCACCGGTCCCGTTCACCGTCTACCCCGGTCAGTGACACCGACCCGGCGCCGAACCACAGGGTCAGCTCTTCGCCCACCGACAGCACCGACATGTCTGCGTCGGCCGCGTCCGTGCGCACCGACACGGCACCCTCAAGGCCGTGCCCGTCGAGCATCTGGGTCAGTTCCCTGGCGGCCTGCCGCGCGCTGATCTGCTCGTGCCGCTTAGCGGCGCTGACATCGACCGAGTGGGTGTAAGCGCGCAGACCGGTGACGTCGGCCAGCCGGGCGTGCGCCATCGGCGCCGGCACCGCGAACCAGACCGCCTTACCGCGCAGGGCCTCGCCGGCGAGCCTGGCCCGGGTCAGGTGGTGACCCCAGCGGCCGCCGGATAGTTCGTGCACGATCTGCAGCCCGCGCCCGCTGACGTCCTGTGGCCCCGCCTGACCGAAATGACCCTGGCCCATGCGGGGTGGCGGCGGCCCGTGCAGCCAGCCGCGGTAGCAATCGAAGAGCTTGCACACGAGTTCCCGGCCGAGGCCAACCCCGCGCAGGTAGAGCCACAGCTCGGGCTGGCACGGCTCCGGCTGGTACGGCTCGGCCTGGGACAGCTCGGCCTGGCACAGTTCGGCGTCGGTGTCCGCGCCGCAGTGGGTATGCGCGGCCTCGCTGGCGTGCATCGTGTTGGCCGCAAGCTCGCTCGCCATCAAGATGGCGTCGTCGAGCACGCCTTCCTCAAGCCCGAGTTGCGCGACCGCCTCACGGAACAGGCGCCGGGCGATCCCGGCACACGTCTCATCGGCGGGTAGCGACCAGGCTCGGCACATGCCCGCGGGCACACCACGCCATCCGCTCATCCCCTGCTGCCTCATCGCTGGCGCCTCCGGCAGATCACCAACAGTGCTCATCACCCGCGGTGATGAGCACACAACTGGGGCCGCCGGCAGGGAGGGGTTGCCGTCGGCTTGAACATCTCTAATAGAGAATACTCGGCTTTCGAGTTGAAATCTGTGAAACTCAGGTTACGACTCGTGTGGACACGTTCGCAATATCTGCACATTATCCCAATCTGCCCGTGACACCCTTAGCAGACATTTGACGCATAGCGTCATTGCCGTACCATCGCTCTGGCTCCGCGTGAATCCGGCGGGTAATGTCACCGGTGGTGGCGGCCACAGGACGCACACCGGGCCTCGAGACAGGCTCTTATAGCACACAGAAGGCCCTCCAGAGGCTGCATCCTCCGGAGGGCCTTCTGTCGTCCGTTACGACCTAATGCCGGTCGTAACGCCCCCCCTTCACGTCGGTGAGGAAGTCGGCGAACGCGTCCCTGCGGACAACGTGCGCGCCACCCTCTGGCCGCTTGCTGTCACGGACAGCCGTTACGTCGCGAAGGTTGGCAGCGACCTCGACGCAGCCGCCGTTATGTGAACTTCGGCGGGCCTTCCGCCAGATCGCTCGAGACAGGTCAGTCATTGCTACTCCATCCGCTTGCCGAGGCGTTCGAGGTAGCCGATGGTGTCGGCACGATCAAGCGCGGCATCACAGGCTCGCTCGAAGGATTCGATGTAACTTTGCACAGACTCCGGCTTGCTCACCTCCTCGATGGCGTAGTCCGTCTCCACGAAGATCAGGCTCGGCTCGTCGTCACGGAAGCCGAAGATGTTGATCATCGAATGCATGCCTACCGGCGGCCCGTCCTCGAACCGCTGGACACGCAGGTCGATGTTAGGTCGCTGGGCCAGGTCGATCAGGTGCTCGATCTGCTCCCTGCGCTCGTCCCTGGCACCCCACTTGTACAGCAGCGATGCCTCGGTGACCACGGCGCTGAGCTCAGGCGCAGTGCCGTCGGCGCGGTCCAGGATCTCCTGCCGGCGCTTCCTCGACTCCAGCGACTTGCGCCGCCAGGACGGCGGCCGCGGACCCGCCCGCAGCAGCGCCTCGGCGTACTCGACGGTCTGCAGCAGCCCGGGCAGGATCAGCGGCATGAACAGCTGGATCGTGGTGGCGTCGTTCTCGTAGCCGGGGAACTCGCCATCGAAGATCTCCGGTACGTCCCGCCACCACGCCCTGGCGCGCGCCTTGACCGCCAGGTCCTCGATCAGCTCACACGCGTCGTTGTCGAGCTTGTAGATGCGGACCAGGTCCCTGACGTCACTAAGCTCGGGCCGCTTCCACTGATTGGCCTCGAACCGGCCGACCTTGCCCCGGCCCCAGTTCAGGATGTCGCAGACGTTGTTGGCGGTATAACCCGTCTCCTCGCGCGCCGCGGTCAGCAGGCGGGCAAGGCGACGCTTGGCGATGGTAGCACCGTAGGTGTCATCAGCCATGCCAGAGTTCTCCTCGGGAAAACAGCCGTTGATTAACGGTAGCCATATTGCGAATCGCAAATCAAGGTGTCGCGCAACAAGTTTTCACTTATCACGCGCTCCACGCAATCACATATACGGACATATCTGATATCCGGCCTGGTTAGGCGCACTTGGCCCCGCTAGACCCAGGCACATAAGGGATCATTTTTATCATAACGGACAGTGGTTCTTCCCCGGCTTCACGCAAACGCGGAAGATCTGCACGCGTATACGACGGCAGATCTTCCGCGAAGCGTTAATCGTGCGGATAATTCGAATCCACTGCTCTAGCTCAGGGTGCCGGGACCGCGGCATCGTCGAATTCGCCATTGCGGGCACCGTCGACGAAGCAGTCCCACTCGTTGCGGTCGAAGACGAGAACCCGCCCTTCCGGGTCGCCGGACACGCGCATCAGCACCCAGTCCTCGTCCCCCGACCCGTCCCCTTCTCCGGCACCGCCTGCCGGGCCAGGGACGCGGGCGAACGCCACTTCGATCGCGCCATCCCCGGTGCCGGAGCGCTGCCAGGCCTGGGCGTTGAGGTCGATGCCGAGCTCGGCTACCGTGGGCTTCGCGCTCACGGCTTCTCCGCCACGCCGCAGTAGAGCCAGCGGGAACCTTCGCTGTCCGCGAGCTGGACATCCTCGCAGCCCCAGTAGCCGGCGAAGGTGACGTCGGGCTTGGCGCCCTCGTAGGGGGAAACGATGTCCAGCCCCTCGAAGAACCGGGCGACCTTGGCTTCGGAACGGAAGTACATGTGATCGGTGGCCGAGTCGAAGACCGCGCGGAAACCCTCGGCCGCGACCGGCGGCTTGTAGTCGTCGGTCAGGTGCGACAGCGATAGGTAGCTACCCGGCGCGAGCACATCCACGTACTGCCGCAGCAGCGACCACGGGTCGTCCTTGTCGGACACGAACTGCAGCACGGCGGTCAAGCACAGCGCCACGGGCTGACCGAAGTCGATGGTATGGCCCAGGGCGGGACTATTCAGGATCGTGTCCGGTTCGCGCAGGTCGGCGCAGATGACGCTGACCGTATCGCTGTTCTCGATGAGCGCCTCACTGTGCAGCGCGACCATCGGATCCTTGTCCACGTACATCACATGGGCGGCCGGGTTGACCTTCTGCACCACTTCGTGGGTGTTCCCGACGGTCGGCAACCCGGAGCCGATGTCAAGAAACTGCTGGACACCCTGCTCAGCTATCCACTTGGCCGCACGCTGATGAAATCCGCGATTGGCCGCCGCGACGTCCTGCGCGTACGGCACCGCTTCGAGCAGGCGCTGGCAGGCACGCTCGTCCGCTTCGAAATAATTCTTGCCGCGCAACATGTAGTCATAGATGCGCGCAGCCGTGGGCACGCTGGTGTCAACTCCTGGTGGCACCGCGGGAGCCTGATGCATTAACCGCCTCCATGTGAACTGATGGCATCCAGTCTGCCACGCTGAGTACGATTCACAAGCGCCGCTTCGCGGAGTTGGCGGATTACGGTTCGATCCCGTGTTGCCACCCTTGGTCCAAGCCGGCCCATGCTCCTGCCAGGTTGGCGACCGATTTTCCCTGGTTAATCACAGACATGGCCCAGCGTCCGCCAGAAGTCATCCCAGCACCCCAACGCAGGCTCATCTGCATGGACAACGTATTTCGCGGCCGACATGGTCGGGCGGCGCGGTGGGCTGCCGGGGTCACCCTGGCGGGCTTCCTGGCCGGTGGCGGGGTCGCCCTTGCATCGGGCGCCGGATCCGCCAACGCGGCGAGCCAGTCGGGCACGGGCACGAGTAATGCCCAGCTCAACGCCCTGCTGAGCGCGTCGTCCGGCACGTCATCGGCGGCCGCCACCCCCGGTACCGCTACCCACCGGATCCGCTCTCTGCGCCGCCTGCGCGGCCTGGGCGGCATGTACGGCTCGTTCACGCTCCGGACGAAATCAGGCGACGAGACGCTCGCGTTCGAACGGGGCACCATCAAATCGGTTGGCAGCTCGGACGTAGTCGTGCGTGCACCAGATGGCACGACCATGACCTGGCTACTGGTCAGCAACAGCGTGGTCAGAGACCACGGAAAATCCAGCACGAAGCAACTGTCCGCTGGGCAGTTGGTATTCGTCGGCGGCGCAGTGGCCAGCGGGGCTCGTGACGCCCGGCTGATCGTCGTCAGGACGGGCAGGTCCGCGACGACATCGGTCGGCTGAGACCGACGATTTCCCCCTCTGAACAGGGGGAGAGTGGCGCGCCCGGGTACCGACAGGCACGGGCGCGCCATCGGATATCGCAGGTGATAATGAATGCGTGAGGTGTCATGGCAGAAGGTGACCGTATCCCGAAGGTGCTCGTCGTCGATGACGAGCCCAATATCCGCGAGCTCGTCGAGGTCGCGCTGAAGTTCCACGGCTGCGCGGTATCTGTCTGCGCGACCGGCAAGGAGGCGCTGCACCAGGCCGAGGCCTACGAGCCCGACCTGATGGTCCTTGACGTGATGTTGCCGGATATGGACGGTTTTGAGGTCTGCCGTACCTTGCGTACCGGGGGCAACGAAGTGCCGGTCATCTTTCTGACCGCGCGTGACACCACTACGGATACGATCCGCGGTCTTACTCTCGGTGGCGATGACTACGTCACCAAGCCGTTCTCCGTCGAGGCACTGGTCGCCAGGGTCCGCGCGGTGCTGCGCCGCACTACCCGCTCCGGCGGAGGCGACTCGGCCGGCGAGGACGGGGAGATCGTGCGGGCCGGTGACCTTGAGCTGGATGAGGAGCACTGGACGGTCCGCCGCGCGGGAACGCCAGTCGAGCTGTCACCGACCGAATTTCGCCTGCTCGCGTACCTGATGCGCAATCAGGGCCGCATGCTCACCCGGCAGCAGTTGCTGGAGAACGTGTGGGGCTGGGAGTTCGCCGGCCAGTCTCAGGTGGTTGAGACGTACGTGAGCTACCTGCGGCGTAAGCTGGATCCTCTCGGGCCGCCGCTTATCCACACCCAGCGCGGCGTGGGCTACAGCCTGCGCCCGCCAGCAGAAGCGAGATGACTAGTCCACGTCAATGGTCGCTTAGAGCCCGGCTACTAGCCGGGCTCATTGCCGTTACGGCTATTTTTCTTATCGTCATGGGCGTGGTCAGCACACTGGTGCTGAGTCAGCTGGAGCAAGACACGTTCACCGCCGACCTGGCCGCGTCAGCGTCGGAGACCCCGCAGAAGATATCAACCCTGTCCGAGGGCTACGGCGCGGCGTACTACAACCCGGACACCGGCACCATCGCCGAGCTCGACGCCCCTCCGTTCTCCTCGGCTACCACAGAGCTGGTTGCCTGGCTCGAGCAGCTCACCAGCACCTCAGGCGGCACGCTGCAGTTCTACGCGAACAACCCTCCGCCGGCCCAGTTCTCGGTCTCGCTGAAGGGTCACCCGACGCTGACCGCCACGCTGCGCGTCGTCAACGTCACCGCGAAGACCAAGGACAACCGCCTGCTGCCACTCGGCCGTAACTTCATCGTGGTCGGCAGGCCGAGCAGCGCGGTCGGCAGCGAGGCACGGGGGGTGCTCCTCGCCGAGTTGCTGACCGGCACGCTACTGCTCACCTTGCTGGCCGTGGCCGGCCGCTGGCTGATCGCGCGTGGTCTCGCACCGCTGGAGGGGATGGCCAGCACCGCGGACGTGATCACCAGTCAAGGCGATCTGACCGCGCGCATGCCGGACCCCGGCGACCATGCCGAGGCGAGCAAGCTGGCCGCGGCGATCAACAAGATGCTGGACCGGATCGAGCAGGCATTCGGCGCGCGCTGGACGTCGGAGCAGAAGGTGCGCCAGTTCGCCGCGGACGCGTCACACGAGCTGCGCACCCCGCTGACCACGATCAGGGGCTACGCCGAGTTGTACCGGCAGGGCGCGCTCGGTGAGACCGCGCTGCCCAACGCCATGCGCCGCATTGAGCAGGAGGCCGACCGGATGTCCAGCCTGGTCGCCGAACTACTCGAGCTGGCCAGGCTGGACCGCACTTCTTCCCTGGACCTGTCCGACGTCGACCTCTCCGAGCTGGTCAGGGACGCGGCCGCCGACGCGCGCGCGGTCGAGCCCGACCGCAGGGTGACGGCACAGGCACCGGCGACATTCCGGATAACCGCCGACGAGCCGCGGCTGCGGCAGGTTCTCGCGAACCTGCTCGGCAACGTCCGCGAGCACACGCCGCCGGGCACGCCGGTGGCAGTTCGGCTGTCCCGGGCCGGGGAGGGTGCGCTGGTCGAGGTGACCGACGCCGGTCCCGGCATGTCCGAACAGGAATCAGCACGCGCGTTCGACCGCTTCTATCGCGGATCGCACAACGGAACCAGCGGCAGCGGCCTTGGCCTTTCCATCGTGCAAGCAATCGCGGCCGCACATGGCGGGCACGCCATGCTCAGATCGGGAACCGGAGTCGGCACTACCGTGCAAGTATGGATTCCGTTCCGCAGCAGTGATGCAGAGCAACCAGTGGTGCAGCAGCCAAAATAACGCGACGTGCATACCTGATCGTGGCTATATGGGCTGTCGGACGAGGCGCGAGCAGTTTACGGTGATGCCATGAGCGACCACCAGGCTGTCGCCGCCATAGTGGCGGGAGACGGGGCTGGCCTCGCGGTTGCCTACGACCGCTACACACCAGGGCTGTACGGTTACTGTCGCACGCTGCTTCCCGATCCGCAAGACGCGGCGGACGCGGTGCAGGACACGTTCGTGATCGCCGCGGCCCGGGTGAGCGCGCTGCGCGACCCGGACAAACTCCGCGCCTGGTTGTACGCCGTCGCCAGGAACGAAAGTCACCGCAAGCTGCGGTCCCGTGAGACGTCGGCCGGGTTCGACGAGGCCGATGCCGAGTTCACCGCGATGCCGACGGTCCCTCCCGGCCAGGCGACAGGCCCTCCCGGCCAGCCGACGCAGCCCGGCCAGACGGTACCCGCGGCGCAGCAGGCCGAACTCCGCGAGCTGACGCAAGCCGCGTTGTCCGGGATGAAGCCGCAGGACCGCGAGGTCATCGAGCTGAGCCTCCGGCACAACCTGGAGGGCGGCGAACTCGCCGCGGTGCTCGGCATCTCCCGCAACCGCGCGCAGGCCGGCGCATCCCGCGCCCGCAGGCAACTGGAGAAGTCGCTTGGCGCCCTGCTCGTCGCGCGCACCGGACGGCGTTCCTGCGCGGACCTGGACGAGATCTTGGCTGGCTGGGACGGCCAGCTCACGGCATTGCCGCGCAATCGGGTGATCCGGCACATCGAGCACTGCGCCATCTGCGGAGAACGTGAGCGCCGTGCGCTGCGGCCCGCCATGTTGCATGGCTTCCCGCCGATCGTGCCGCTGCCGCCCAGGTTGCGGTATCAGGTGATGGCGCTGTGTTCGGATGACTCGCCGGACGCGATGGAGTTCAAGCGGGACGTGGCCAGGGATGCCGGGCGATTCGATCCGGACGGATTCCCGCGGCCGCTGGTCAGGGCGGGTCGCAGGCGGCTCAGCGAGCCGGGTTCCGCGCTGGTCGCCGCCGCCTCGGTCGCGGCCGCGGCTCTGGTCATCATCGCGATGATCGCGCTTCGCGGCTCCCCGCCGCTGCACACGCTCGACGACAACAAGACCAGCGGCGGAGCGGGCAGCACGGCGGCCACGTCGGTCGCCACCGTCCCGACGCCGACGGCGCTGATCTCGACGGCTCCGGCCACGATGCCGCCGTCCACTGCCGCGGGCATCGCGCCGGGTGGAGCCTCGACGTCGGCGGCTCCCACGGGCAAGCCGAAGAAATCGCACCCGGCGCCGCCGCCCAAGCAGTCGCCGTCCCCCTCGTCGACCCCGACCCCGACGCACCCAGTGATCACCTCCCCGACGCAGTCCCCCTCGTCGTCCCCGTCCGCGTCCCCGTCGTCCTCCCCGTCACCCACCCCGCCCACGCCGAGCCCCTCCCCCACCCCGCCTCCGACCACGACCAGCCCGCCCGACCCCGCCTAGCCCCGGTCAGCGCCTCCCCATCCCCCCAGCAGCGCCCCGCCCCGGATGCCACCGCCGACTCCCCCGCCCCAGGCGGCACTCCGGCCCCAGGCGGCACCGCGGCTCCCCCGCACCCGCCGCTCCTCTCCGCGGCGTCGCTCCCCGCGCAAGGTGGTTGTGGCGCCGCAGCCCCCTGACGCCGAGGGGGCTCGCGGCACACGAGCCCCCTCGGGTGGGGGCTCGCGCGCCGCGAAGCTCCTTCGCCAGGGCGAACAACCGGCTCAGCGGTGGTACCTGACCGAACTAGCGTGACGTGTGAGGCTTGCGGGGCCGGGACACCGCTTACGGGGCCGGGACACCGCTTGCGGGGGCGGGACACGCCGCGGCCTGGGGGATTCCCGGTGGTAGGCCGGGCGACTGACTTGACCAAGTCAACCCGCTGGGGACGGGGGCGGAGCCCTTAGGCGTCGGTGGCGGCGATTTTGGCTACTAGGACGGCGGGGGCGGCTAGGGGGGCGGCCAGTTCCTGGGTGAGCTGGTAGCGGGCGGCTAGCCAGGCACGGTCCAGGTAACTCATCCATACCGCGCCGTCGTCGTCGGCGAACACGAGCACCTTCAGCGGGAGGTCCATCGCCGCCAGCGGCGCCGCGGCCATCACCGGGGTGCCGGCCACCGGGTTGCCGAAGATCACCAGTGTGGTCTCGCGCAGCGACTGGCCGACGGCCCGGGCCTGCTCGCTCTGATCGATGACCGCGAACAGCTTCGCTCCCGCGGCGGCGATCGCTTCGGTCAGCCGGGTCACCGTCTCCGCGACGCCGAGAGGACTTGGCTTGCTAACGATCCCGTCGACCGACTCTGAACTCATGGACACCTTCCTGCAAACAGGACAAGCCGGCAATATGGTATGCGCATGGAGGAACCTGAGGTTGTCGCGGCGATCGTGGCTGGCGACCCCGCGGGGCTCGCTGAGGCGCTCGACATGTACGCGACTTCCTTGTTCGCCTACTGCCGGAGCATCTTGCCACAGGCCGGCGCCGCCGACGTCGTGGAGACCACCTTTGTCGTCGCGCGCGCCAAACTCGACGGGCTGACCGATCCCGCCAGGCTCGGCCAGTGGCTGCAGGCGGTCGCGCGCAACGAGTGCTTTCGCCGGGTCATCGCCAACGGCGGGATTCCGCCGGCCGAACCGATCACTGTGGTCCCCGACCTCGCGCTGCCGGAAGGCCTGGTCGGCCGGATCATCAAGGTCTGCACCGACGAGACTCCACTCGGGCGCGCCAACCGCACGACGATGTCACATCAGGCCGGGCCGTTCGGCTATGACGGGTTCCCCAAGCCGGTGATCGTGGCCAAGCCGCGCCGGGCGCCCAGGACCGCGGCCGCCGTGGCGGCCGTCGTCGGAGCCGTAGCCGTCGTGGCCGTGCTTGTCGTGGTCCTGGCCGGCGGCTCGCCGTCCAGCCGGCTCGCCGCCTCGGGGGTGAGCAGCCCGACGGGGATAGCGGCGGGTGTGCCGACCCTGGCCACGGACACGTCCGCCAGCCCCACCACCAGCCCGCGTCGCACCGCCAAGCCGAAGGTGGCCCTGGCGGATACGCGCTCACCGGCCGCGTCGGCCACCACCTCCGCGCTGGCGGTCAAGACAGGTACCCTCAGGCCGTCACCGCCGCCCGGGCCCAAGCCCTCCTCATCGCCGCACTCCGTGGCACCCGCGACGCGCGCGCCCCGGCCGGCTCCCTCGGTGTCCGCTTCGACGTACACACCGCCCCCGAAACCGGTCCTGATCGTCGACCCGACGTCGATGTCGCTGGTCTCGACCAACGGCGCGACGGTGACCGGAGACATCTCGATCATCGGCTTCGGCAGCACCGTGCACTGGTCGGCGACGGTCGCCACGGGCGGGGGGCACATCACGGCCAGCCCGGCCGCGGGAACACTCGAGCCCGGCGCCGAAACGAAGATACGCGTTTCCGCCCACGCCACGGCCTCCTTCGTCGCGCACATCACGCTCATGCCCGGCGACCACATCGTGACCGTGACGGTCACCGCGAAGAAGGTCGTCACGAAGAAGTCAGTGACCTACCCGAAGTTGTCCAGTTCGCGGCGTGACGGGGCCGTTGCCGGACCGTCACGGGTCACCGCCAGGGCCGCGGCCGCGTTGGCGCGGCGCGCCGCGGATGCCGGGTCCAGTCCGTCCCAGAGCCCGGCGAGGAACACCCCGGCGTGGGCGTCGCCAGCCCCCGTGGTGTCCACCACGTCGACGGACGGCGCCGGAACCGTGACCAGGTCATCCGCCGTGGCGACCACGCAGCCGAGCGCGCCCATCCGGACCAGCACGGCTCGGGTCCGCCGCAGCAGCTGACGCGCGGCTGCGACCGGGTCCTCAGACCCGGTCATCAGCGCGGCTTCGCGCTGGTTGCAGCTCCACCAGTCGCACCGGGCCAGCAGTGCGTCCAGCGTGGCGGCCGGAATGTCCGCCACCAGCGGACCAGGATCGGCGAACACGAGCACGCCGCCAGGCAACGCGGCGGCCCACTCGCCGAGACCGCCGTCCAGCCCGGCAGCCAGCCCGGCAGCCAGCCCGCCGTCCACACCGCCGGCGGGCGGCGGGACCAATCCGTAACCGGACACGTAGACCGCGTCGCCGGGCTCGACGGCGATCCGATCCCACCCGCCGGGATGGGTCTCAGCGCCCACGCTGGTGACGAAAGTCCGCTCCGCATCGGGCTGGACAAACGCCACGTCGAAGCCGGTGTCGGCTTCGGGGTCGGGCTGGCGCAGCGGCTTGATGCCTTCGGCCGCGAGGGCGGCGCGGACCAGGTCGCCCCATGGGCCGGTGCCGTGACCGCCCGCGTAGCGGACCGGCATCCCTTGCCTGGCCGCCGCCGCCATCACGTTGAAGCCGCCGCCCACCGCTACGGCGGAGGAATCGGCGAGCAGGTCGCCGCCCGGGATGGGCAGCGCCGGGACGCGCATGACCAGGTCGACGATCGCCTCACCGGCGAGGAGCAGGCGGCGCGGGGGAAGTACCACGGTTAGTTATGATCCCCGAAGCCGGTAAAGCTCGTCAGCCAGGTGCCCGACGTCCAGCCCCTGCCGGTCGATGACCGTGATCGCCTCGTCGGGAAAGCTCTCGACCCCGTGGGTCGCGCCGCCCATCGCACCGGCCATCGCGGCGATCGTGTCGCAGTCACCGCCCAGTGCGGCGGCGAGCAGGCAGGCCCGCCACGGGTCGCCGGGGATGGCGGCCAGCACGGCGAAGGCGGCCGGGACCGACTCCTGAGTGGCGAGGCTGGTGCCGACCAGCGTGTAGATCTGCTCGGTGGCCTCGTCCGGCGATAGCCCGGCGACCAGGCCGACCGCCCACTCGATGCGCGCCGCCACGTCGGCGCCCGCCACCCAGCACCCGCGGGTGGCCGCTTCGCGCGCCGCCGCCAGTGCCAGTGGCAGCGTTTCGGTGAACGTCGCGCCGTCGAGGCCCGCGCTGACCACCGCCGCCACGGCCGCGGCACCGGCCAGCGCGATACCGGTGTTGTGCGTGACGCGGCTCGCCGCCACGACCGCTTCCACCAGCCCAGGTCCGCGGGTGGCGATGCCGACCGGGGCGATCCGCATCGCGGCGCCGTTCGTGTCGCCGTACCGCCCCGTCTCCGCTGGATCCTGGCCAGCGAGGACGGCCGCCACCGCGCGTTTGGTGGAAGGGCCGAGGAGGTCGAGCGATCCGCGTTCGGCCATGGTGCGCTCCCAGGCGACCATGGCGTTCGCGAACTCGTGCGGGTCGATTGGTCCCTTGACCAGCAGACGGCCGAGGAGGACTGCCTGTTCGGTGTCGTCGGTGACCGCCCCGGCCGGCTGTCCGGCCGCGATCGGGTGACCAGGTGGTGCGGGCACGAAGCCGGTGAGGGTGCCGCCGTAGCGGGCGCGGATCTGCTCGCGCGACAGCATCTGCGTCGGCATGCCGAGCGCGTCGCCGATGGCCAGCCCGTAGAGGGCTCCCCTGGCCCGGCTAAGGGACACGCAACTCCACGCTGATGTTTCCCCGGGTCGCCCTTGAGTACGGGCACACCTGGTGCGCCGCCTCGGCAAGCTCACGCGTCCGTTCTCTGTCCAGCCCCGGGATATGGATAATCAACGTAACCACCAGGCCGAACGCCTCACCCTCCGGGCCGATGCCGACCTGCGCGGTAACCGTTGACTCGCCGGGCTCGATGCCGGCCCGCCGGGTCACCAGGCGCAGTGCGCTGTGGAAGCACGCGGAGTAACCGGCCGCGAACAGCTGCTCCGGGTTCGTGCCGGCCCTCGACCCGTCGCCGCCGAGCTCCGGCGGGACGGCGAGGTCCAGGTCAAAGCCGGTAGAGACGACATAGCCGTTGCGGCCGTCGCCGGTGGATGTGGCCTCTGCGGTGTACAGCACCCTGTCAGGCATAGCGGGAACATTACCGAGCGGGGTGCAGGGATGCCAGGACCACTGGCAAGGCCGGCGGCGCACCATGCTCGATCAGCTCGGTCAGCGCGCCGGTGTCGAGATGACCCGCGATCAGGTCGGCGAGGATATCGAGATTGTCCTGCCGGATCCGCTCGTAGTCGGTATCGGCCGCAGGCGTGAAGTCGTTGCTGGTCAGCGCCGCGATCTCGGCGAGGAACTCCCGGCGGAACTCGTTATCCTCGAGTGCGCCGTGCCTGCTGGTGCCGAACACCGCGCCTACCCGGCAACCGCCTGCGAACGGTATCGCGTTGTCGTCGGTGATCTCCGTGACGCCGTGCCGGATTTCATACGACCCCCCGCCCGGGCGAGTCAGTGTCTTGCCGCTATCGAAACGGACGCGGGCCGGGAGCAGGTTCAGCCCCGGCACCGTCCCCCGCCGGGACTCGACCGTGTCGTCGATCTCCGCCGAGAGCATCTGGTAGCCGGCGCAGATGCCGAGGATGGGCCTGCCAGTCTTCGCGCGCTGTTCGATCACCTCGTCCAGGCCGCGCTCGCGCAGCCAGGCAAGGTCCGCGACCGTCGCCCGCGACCCCGGAATGATCAGCAGGTCGGCCTGTTTTGCCTGGCTGGCCGAAGTGACGAAGCGGACCTGGACGCCTGGCTCGACGGCGAGCGGGTCCACGTCCGTGAAGTTGCTGATCCTGGGTAGCTTCAGCACCGCTACCTTCAGATCTTCATCAGAGAACTGGCCGTGGTGCTCCGCGGCGTTCAGCGCGAGGGAATCTTCGGCGTCGACGCGGAGACCCTCTCGCCACGGGATCACGCCGAGTACCTTGCGGCCAGTTAGCTGCTGTATCTGGTCGATGCCGCTGGCCAGGAGTTCCGGTGCGCCGCGGAACTTGTTGATGACGAACCCCGAGATCAGCGCCTGGTCGGCCGGGTCGAGCAGGGCGAGCGTCCCGTACAAGGCCGCGAACACGCCGCCCCTGTCGATATCGCCGGTCACGATCACCGGCAGGCCGGCCGCCCTGGCCAAGGCCCATGTTCGCGATGTCCGTGGCGCGCAGGTTGATCTCCGCCGGGCTACCCGCGCCTTCGCAGATCACGACGTCGTAGCTTTGCTTGAGCCTGTTGAGGGATTCGAGGGCTATCGCTTTGAGGCTGGCCGCGTGTTCCCGGTACCCGAGGGCGTCGGCTTCCGTGTACGGGTGCCCGCGAACGATCACGTGGCTGCGCCGGTCACTGCCGGGCTTGAGCAGCACCGGGTTCATGTCGGCGGTGGGTTCGATGCCGGCCGCGGCCGCCTGCATCGCCTGGGCGCGCCCGATCTCAGCGCCATCGCGGGTGACGAAGGAGTTCAACGACATGTTCTGCGCCTTGAAGGGTGCCACGCTGACGTTCTGCCGCGCCAGCCACCGGCAGATCCCCGCCACCAGGACGCTCTTCCCCGCGTCCGAGTTCGTCCCCGCCACCAGCAACGCCCCGCTTGTCACGTGCCACTCCCCTCGCCCCCGGTCAATTGTCCATTGTGCCGGGTTAAGCGGGCGCCCGGGGGCCGGGGCCGGGGCACGGCCGGGCGCGTGGCCGGCACGGCCGGACGGGCCGGGGTGGGGGGCCGGGGGCCGGGCGGGGGGCCGGGGGCGGCCAGCGACCTGCACGGCCCGGGGGCGGCCTGCACGGCGGGGGCTGCCGCCGGGGGCGGCCGGCACGCGGCCGGGCACCGGCGGGGGTCTTCGCGGACCGATTCCTGGTGCGCACTTTGGGCGATATGCGCCCTTTGGTGCCCGAAAGGGCAGCCGCGCCGTGTGCCAAGCGGCCGAGGAAGCTGACTAGCTCGGTAAATAAGTCCAACACGGTAAAAAACCATGCTGTGAGCAACCATTTCATCCGCGAAAGAGCGATGTTCCGCGTTGTTCGCGGCCGGGCGGCTGTTGGGTGATGCGGGTGGTGCTTGTGGGGGTAACGATCGCATGTGCCGACGTGAGACCGCGACGGCAACTGCGGCGGACAGGGCCGCGGCGGCAATCGTGACGGCGCGGCAGAGGTCCACAGCGCGACGGATGTCGGTGGGCTCGGGAGGTCGGCCGTCGCCCAGCTCGGGGCGGGTCTCCGCGACGCCGTGGTAGAGGTTGGTGCCGCCGAGGCGAATGCCCAGCGCGCCGGCGAACGCGGCCTCGCAGCGGCCGGCGTTCGGACTGGGGTGCTGGCCGCCGTACCGGCGGAAGGCCCGCCACGCCTCGGCCGCCCGCCGTCCCCCAGCGGACACCTCTCCCCCACTAGACACTCCTCCCGCCACGGGCACCCCTCCCTCAACGGGCACCCCTCCCTCAACGGGCACCCCGCCCTCAACGGGTCGATTGCGCAATTGACCCGCCCTAGCGAAGTCAATTGCGCAATTGACCCAGGCGGGGACGGCCGCGCAGGCCACGGTGAGGACGGCGGTGGCGCGGGCCGGGATGTAGTTGGCAACGTCGTCGAGGCGGGCCGCCGCCCAGCCGAAACGCTCGTAGCGGGGCGAGTGGTGGCCGATCATCGCGTCGAGCGTGTTGATCGCGCGGTATGCCGCCAGGCCGGGCAGCCCGGCGACGGCGCCCCACAGCAGCGGCGCGACCACCGCGTCCGAGGTGTTCTCGGCGACCGACTCCACGACCGCCCGGGCCATTTCCTTGCCGCCGAGGGCGGAAGGATCACGGCCGCACAGGCTGGGCAGGATCTCGCGCGCCGCGGGCAGGTCGCCGGACTCCAGCGTGTCGCCCGCCTGCCCGGCCACCTTGCGCAGCGAGCGGGAGCCGGTCACCACCCAGGTCATCGCCGCGACCAAGCCGAACCGCAGCAACGGCTTTGCCCGCGTGCCGCGCTGGACGAGCGCGGCGGGCACGGTAACGGCGAGCACGCACGCGGCGGTATGGGCGGCACCGCGGGCGCGGCTGTCCGCGTAGTCCCGGCCCTCAAGCGCGGCGGCGGCACTGCCGAAAGCAGCGACCGGGTGCCCCCGGCGCGGATCACCGAAGATCCCGTCGAGCGCGACACCGGCGACCAGCCCCGCGGCGACCGCCCACCGCGAACGACCGGCCGCCGGACGACCGGCTGAGGAGCGGCCGGCTGAGGAGCGGCCGGCTGACGATGCCGAGGTCAGGCGGATCCCGGTTCGGATACCTTGCACCGGCCTATTCTGGCCGGCTCCCCTAGCTGGATGCATCTCAACCGAACGATCGTGCTATAAATGAGGGTGTGAGCGAGCTAGCCAAGGGGGCCGCGACCAAGGACGCGGTGCTCGACGCCGCGGTGCGGATCTCCGGTCAAGTCGGCCTGTCCGGCCTGACCATCGGCACGCTCGCCAGCGCGACCGGAATGTCAAAGAGCGGCCTGTTCGCGCACTTCGGCGCCAAGGAGGCGCTCCAGCTACAGGTGCTGGCCCGGGCCAGGGACGAGTTCTCCGACCGGGTGGTCCGGCCGACGATTCGGGCGCCGCGCGGCGAGCCGAGGGTGCGCGCGCTGTTCGAGAACTGGCTGAAGGTCGGCACCGAACCCGGCGGCCCGTGCTTGTTCGCCTCGGCGGGCATGGAGTTCGACGATCAGCCGGGCGTGGTGCGGGATCAGGTGGTCCGCGACCACACCGACTTCGCGGAGGCCGTGCAGCAGATCTTCCGCACGGGGGTCAGCGAGGGGCATTTCCGGCCTGGCGCGGATGACGTGCAGTTCCAGAACGACCTGCTCGGGATCATGCTGGCAGTCTTCCATTCGTACCGGCTGCTCGGCGACCCGAGTTCCGAGGCGCGAGCGCGGACCGCCTTCGAGCGCCTGCTCGACTCCGTTCGCGCTCCGGACTAACCATCACACGAGGGGACAATTGACGATGGCAGCTCCAGCAGCTCAAAAAAGCACGATCGTTCGTGCTGACAAGCGACCGGAGGTCACGCCGGACATCGCTACCAGGATCAGGTACGCCGCACTGGCACTAGCCGAACGCGAGGCGCCATCGCTCGGGGCGCGGCTGGCAGCCCGCATGTGGATGACGATCCCCGCGGCGACGGCTAGGCCTACGCGGGCCGGTGATGGTGCGCGCACCGTAGAGCCGGGCACGCGCACCGTACTGCGGACGCGTGGAGCGAACGCAATCGTCACCGAGTCCTGGGGCGAGGGTCCCGCTGTGTACCTGATCCACGGCTGGGCCGGTTACCGCCAGCAGTTCGACGCATTCGTCGGGCCGCTCACCAGCGCCGGGTTCCGCGCGGTGGCCATCGACTCGCCGGGGCACGGCGAGTCAGGACCGGGCATGTTCGGCCGCGGGCGCAGCCTGCTTCCCGACTTCACCGGGGCCCTGCGGGCCGCGTTCGATCACTACGGAACTCCACGCGGCGTGATCGCCCACTCGCTCGGCGCCTCGGCGACGGCGATCGGCACGCTGGACGGGCTGGCCACCAACCGCCTCGTGCTGATCTCGCCGGTGTCGAACATGCTCTCCGGCATCGACATCTTCGCCAAGATCGCCGGAATCGGGCCGCGCACAAGGGCCGCCATGCCACGACGGATCGAGCGCATCACCCGGATGTCCGTGACCCACTTCGACATCGCGCGACGGGCGGCCGAACGCGACGAACTGCCGCCAGCCCTGATCATTCACGACGCCTCGGACAGGTACGTGCGTTTTGATCAAGGGGTTCTGGTGGCATCGGCCTGGCCGGACGCGCGGCTGAAGAACACCGATGGCCTCGGCCACAACCGCATCCTGCGCGACCCGGCTGTCATCGCGGAGGCGGCGGAGTTCCTGCGGATGGACTAAGACCATCGGCCTAGGCACGTCACGCCTCGTGCCCGATGTGGCGCGCCGGGCGCAAGCACACGCTTGTGTTATGACAATGACCTACGCAGAACTCCCTGGGCTGATGACGGAGCTGACCGGGGACGAGAAACACGGCGCGAGCGCCACCTCCACGCTCGACGTGCTGTGGGTGCTGTACGACGCGGTGCTCCGGGTGACGCCGGACACCATTGACCATCCGGACCGTGACCGGTTCCTGCTGTCCAAGGGCCATGGCCCGGCCGCGTATTACGCGGTGCTCGCCGCGAAGGGGTTCATCCCCCAGGAGTGGCTGTCCGGTTTCGGTGGCGCCGAATCCCACCTGGGCTACCACCCAGACCGCAACCTCATCCCCGGCGTGGAGATCGGCAGCGGCTCGCTCGGGCACGGGCTGCCGCTCGCGGTGGGTCTCGCACAGGGACTGATCGCCCGTGGCCTGACCGAGTCGCGCGTGTATGTGCTGGTGGGCGATGCCGAACTGGACGAGGGCAGCAACCACGAGGCGATCGCCTACGCGGGCGCGGCCGGGCTGCCCAACCTCACCGTGGTCGCGATCGACAACCAGTCGGCCACCTGGGGCTGGGGACCTGGCGGCGTCGAGTCCCACTTCGCGGTCAGCGACTGGTCGGCGGTCCGTGTCAACGGCCGCGACCACGCGGCACTGACCGCCGCGTTGATGTTGACCCCGGGACGCCCGCATGTCGTCGTGGCAGCAGTGGCGGCCAAAAATGCGTGAATCATTCGTCTCGGCCACCGAGAACCTCCTCGACGAAGACCCGCTGACCGCGCTGGTACTGGCGGAGATATCAGCCGACCTATTCGGCAAGGCGGCGGCGCGTCACCCGGAGCGGGTGCTCAACGTCGGCATCCGCGAGCAGTTGATGGTCGGCGTGGCCGGCGGGCTCGCCCTCGCGGGCATGAAGCCGATCGTGCACACCTACGCGCCGTTCCTGATCTCCCGCGCGTTCGAGCAGGTGAAGCTCGATCTCGGACACCAGGGCGTGCGCGCCGTGCTGGTCAGCGTCGGCGCCTCCTACGACGCCGCGCGCGGCGGGCGCACTCACCAGGCGCCCGAGGACGTGACGCTGCTGGACGCGCTGCCGGGGATGACCGTGCACGTGCCCGGGCACCAGGACGAGGTGCGGGCGCTGCTGGCCGGTGCTCACGCCAGCCTGGATCGGCAATCGTCCTACATCCGGCTTTCCGTGATGACGAACCGGTCCGCGCTCCCGGTCAGGCCCGAGCTTCAGGTGGTGAAGTCGGGTTCTGGCGCGGTCGTGGTCGCGGTGGGGCCGATGCTTGACCCCGTTCTCGACGCGGTCGCCGACCTGGACGTCACCGTCGCCTACGCGACCACGGTCCGGCCATTCGACGAGGCGGGGCTGGCCTCCCTTGCGCCGGGCACCGTGGTGCTGGTGGAGCCATACCTGGCAGGGACCTCGGCGCGGCTGGTCTCCTCCGCGCTGGCCGGCAGGCCGCACCGGCTGCTGAGCCTGGGCGTGCCGCGGGTCGAGCCGCGGCGGTACGGGACGCCGGAAGACCATTCACGGCGGTACGGCCTGGACGCGACCGGGATCCGCCGCTCGGTGGCTGAATTCGCCGGCTTGCGGTAGAGCCCACTCCAGGTGCTTGACTGGCGCTCATGAAATACCGCGTTATCGGCACTGACCCGGCGACCAAGCGCACGGTTAGCGTGCTCAGCCTGGGCGCGATGCTCTTCGGCACCGTCACCGACGAGGCGACCTCGTTCGCGATCCTCGACCGGTTCGTCGAGGCGGGCGGCACGTTCATCGACACGTCGGATAACTACGCGTTCTGGGTCAACGGGACGCAAGGCGGGGAAAGTGAGGAGCTGCTCGGGCGCTGGCGCCGCAGTCGTGGCATCGGCGACGAAGTCGTCATCGCGACCAAGCTCGGCGCCCGCCCGCTGGTTCCCGCCGGCAACTTCTCGGTCCCCCTCGAGGGCCTGTCCGCGAAGGTGATCAGGGAGTCGGCCGACCGGAGCAGGGAGCGGCTCGGCATGTCCAAGCTGGACCTGCTGTACGCGCACGTCGAGGACCCGTCGGTGCCGCAGTCCGAGACCGTCGAGGCCTTCGCCTCGCTGGTAGCCGACGGCACGGTGGGGCTGCTCGGGGCGAGCAACCACTGGTCGTGGCGGGTGGAGCGGGCGCGGAACCTGGCCGCCCTTGCCGGGCTTCCCGGCTATGAGGTGCTGCAGTACCACTATTCCTACCTGCGGCACCGGACCGATTTCCCGGAACGAGGTGCGCCCGATGGGCAGATAGGCGTGGTTAGCGGGGATCTGCTCAGCTATGTGCGGGATGACCCCAAGCTGGCGCTCGTCGCGTACTCGCCGCTGCTGTCCGGCCTCTATGCCCGGCCGGACCAGCAGCCCAGTGCCGGGTTCGACCACGCGGGGACGCCGCGCCGGCTGGAAGCGCTGCGCGCCGTCGCCAAGGAGACGGGGGCGACCGCCATCCAGGTGGTGCTGTCCTGGCTGATCGGCGGTTCAATCCCGGTGATTCCGCTGGTGGGCGCCTCCTCAGTGGCCCAGATCGACGAAAGCCTGGCCGGCGTCGACCTCGAACTGAGCACGGAGCAGCGGGAGCGGCTCGACGGCACCTATTAGGTAGCTATCAGAACTGACGGCGCTAGCCGCGATGGCAGTGCCCGTCAGCCAGCCACCCGCACGCGCCATCGGTGACTTTCTGTAATCAATTATGGTCATCGCATCCCATCCCGCCCCCGGCCCGTCTGGGCACGACCGGCGGCCACCGTGCCGTCCGGTAGCCTAAACGTTGACAGCGCGCGACACACCGCGACCCTCACGTAGCCGTGGCGTGATCTTTGACGTGCACAATTGTCTTCGGGCGCCCGTAGCTCAGCCGGATAGAGCAACTGCCTTCTAAGCAGTGGGTCGCGGGTTCGAATCCTGCCGGGCGCGCCACTACGTGTCTGACCTGGGGAAACTCCTGACCTACTGGTTAGAGCCAGGGTGCTGTGCTCAAGCATCTCGGTGCTACAGATGCTACCTTCCTGCCTGGAAGTTCTGTAGCTCCCCCAGCACAGAGGGAGTTGCTCCATGGCTGCACGCACGACATCCGCCACCGTCGCGAACGTGGCTCAACGGCCGCTGAAGAACCCGCTACGGGTTGCCGGCCTCATCCCGTTTCCCGTTCAGGCGCGGGAACCCGAGATGGACGACCCATCGCCCGAACCGCGTCTTTCAGGACCAAAGCTTCGCCAGATGCAGATCAGCCAGTTCGTCCAGTGGCTGCGCACTCATACAAACAAGCACAAACGACCCTTTTCCGAGCGGGCGATCGAGGACTACGCCGAGACTGCGCATGTGCTGGACCGGTGGATGGCCGGACACGACCCCGACGGGGACTTCACGGCCTGCGACACCGATCTGCTCAACCGGTTCTTCGCCGACTACCTCAGCACCCATACGCAGGGCGGGACGAATACCCGCCAGCGCAACCTGCATCACCTGTTCAAATGGCTGGCGAGAGCGCACGGTCACCCAGATCCGTGGACCGCGGATCTCGTGCGATACGGGCCATCCGAGGTGCCGCCGTCGACGCTGGCCCTGGAACTCATCCAGGACCTGCTCCAGATCACCGGGAACGGATCCGCCAAGGGTTTTGCCGACATCCGGGACCATGCCATCATCCGGATGCTCACCGAGGGCGTCCGCCGGGAGGAACTCGCCCAGCAGCAGATCACCGATCTCCCGGAGAACCTGATCCAGACCCCGTACGTCAGGGTGGTGCCGCTCAAGGGAGACCGGGCCAGCAGCCAGGGACGACTTGTCCCGCTATCGATGGCGACCGCGAACGCCCTGGCGAGCTATCTGCGCGCTCGGCAGTCACACAAGCTGACGCAATCATCAGCGCTATGGCTCGGCTCCCGCAACCGGGGGCGAATGACCGGCTCGGGTGTCTATCAGATGCTGCAGCGCCGGGCGGAGCAGGCGGGATATAACCCGGTCATCCGGCCTCACCAGTTCAGGCACACGTTCGCGAACGACTGGCAAATGGGCAGAATTGCATCTGGTGCATCATTCCGCAGGTTGTGCCAACACGCGCTGCCTGCGCCGCAGCGTGCGGCCTTACCCGGCACTGAGCGGCCCGGAGCCCGGGATGGTGCCGGTGACCTGCGGCTTCACGGGCAGCCTGGATCAGATGCAACGATGATGCGGCAGGTTCGGTTGCGCTGTAAGCATCATTGGAGTGTTCGGCGATGTTTTGATGCGTCTGACGGCGCATGGCCGGGCTGGACGCATCAGCGGCAGGTTCCCTGCGCAGTGGCTCGCCGCCGACGGTGCCGGGCCGGGGCTGGTGCGGGGCTGGTGCGGGGCCGGGAGCCGGAGGTCACCACGCGACCCGACCTGGGGTGTGTCACTTTTTGTTGCGTCAGCTGACAGGATGTGACACCTGATCCGTTACGCCCGGTTGGCCGGATGGCTGCCGTTGGCGCGGGTCTGGCGGGGGGTGCTGGTGTCCGGGATCCGGAAGGCTGCGGGGTCGGCTGCTCTGGTGCTGATGGACCGCCCGCGCACGATGCGCCGAGACAGACCCGGAGATCTTCTTCCCGCCCGCAGACGACCCCGCCACCCAGGCCCGGCACATCTGCGCGCAATGCCCTGTCCGCGACGACTGCCTGGCCTACGCCCTCGACGCCGACGAGCGATACGGCATCTGGGGCGGGATCGACACCCGCGAACGGAAAAGGCTGCGCCGACAGCAGCGGGCCTCTCGCGCAGCGACAGAAGATAAGGGGGCGGCGTGACTCCCGAGCAGCGGGGGCTTCGCGCCCAGACCGCGGCCAATGCTCGCTGGTCTCGGCCTATGTCACGCGCCGATCAAGCCGACGCTGCGCGAGCCGCCATCTTCGCGCGGCTCGAACGGGAGGTGGATCCTGATCGCCTGCTATCCAGCGAGGCACGGGCCGTTCTTGTGCGCGCGGCCGCTCGGCGCTTGTCGGCAAGCTTGAACGCCGCACGATTGCGGCATCGATCGTAACCGCATCGACAGATTCATTTAAGGAAGAATCGGAATCAGGGAGCGCCAATCATTAAAAATAGCATAGGACTCGCTATCAAAATACTCTGCACCGCCGTCAATGAGCTCCAGGTAAGTCTTCATGCGGCGCAACGCGAGAATTTCCTCTTTAGAAGCCTCCCTCCAGCTCGCCGCCCTGATTCGCACATTTTCCACATCCGTATGCGCCCATTCGAGGAATAGTTGCAGAACATAAGCCATTTCTTGCGCACGCCATTCTGGAGACTCCTCAGAGTTTCTTATGTAGGTTATGCGCGCATATATTGACTGTTCGGTATAGCGATCGAAACTTAGCGCACCTGCAGATCGGCCTGCATCTAGAGCCCTAAGCATGAGAGCACGGAATGTCTTTCGATCCTTATCCCGCAGAGCCGTTCGTATACCTTGAGAGCAAACATACAGGAATCTAGACCAGGCATTCTCTGCTATCCCCATTTCCTGCATGCCGCGCGAGTCGAACCAGTGCGCCATCGCTTCGGGATCATCTTCCATTGGCATATCCTATCATTACTGACCTTGCGGGTTACCGACGACCGAACTCATCGTGGGCAAGCTGATAACGGATCATCACACCAGCTTGCGATGAAACGCGACATTGAAAGGCGTTATCACACTCAGACCTTCAAGAGGCCTACCGGAAGGTCGCGAACCAGCGTGCCGTTACGCGTGCCGCCCTTGAGAGTCGGCAGCGCCCCAGCTGTCACTCATCTATGGGACCGCCTCCGTCGCCGTAATCCCAGCCAAGGAACGTAACGCCAGCATCGGCGAACGCATCAACCCCGATCTGCAGTGACGCCCTGAATTCAGGCGTATCCTCGTAATAGTGCCCGGTGTGATCGTTGATATCGATCCCGATTTCCTGTTCACCGGGCGCCCAAGCAATATCGGCCTCACCTGCTGCCTGAACACCCTCTCCGCCACTTAGCAGTGAATGTGGCACCTCAGTTCCATTTACCCACTTGGGCATTATAACCAGATCGCCATTATCCAGCACTGCCCATTTAATTGTCGAATTAGATCTAATTATGTCTCGCCATTCCGGATCGCTAGGACTAGCCTTTGGCACATTGCGATTTGCCGGATCGGACTGTTCCTGCTCCCATTTTTCACTCAGTTTATTTGGTATAATGACGCCTGCCACGATATTTCCGTATCCTAGCAGGGTTTTCATTCCCATGTTCCAGCTATTAACCAGTCCTTGATCGAATTTGCTGCCGAGGATAGCCCCCACGTCTGAGTACCACTGCCCCCGGCAGGCGCTCGGAACTTCGAAGCACGCGACGCGCCAGCGTTCCATTTCTTGCGTTGCATTCGCAGGCTTTCCATATTCGCTCACAACCCAGTCCCATGCTTTTTTGAGAGAGCTGAAGCTCTTGCTGTTGGGAGGGACGCAAACATGAGGGCTGATGTCGACGCACACAGGCGAGGATGTGGTGCCCCGTGTAGAGTTTTCGCCATTACTGCCGCCTGAACCCTGGCCCGGATCTGGATTTCCTCCGCAAGCAGGCGACGGCGCCTCAGCGAATTGTGGCCATACGCAAGCACCCGTCGGGTCAGAATAGGTGGTGGGGTTGTCCGTAGCGTAAGCGTAGGCATTGAGGTCTTGGGGATCGTAAGGATTGATGAGAGGGTCGGTGGAGACAAAGGATCCGGTCTCGGGCTGGTATTCGCGGGCACCCAGGTCGGTGAGGCCGGTGGCGGAGTCGGTTGCGCCACCGATGAAGCCTTTCTCTCCCGTGGGGAAGCTAGCGGCGGGGGCGCCGCGATTGTTGCCGTAGGGGTCGTAGTACCGGCGGGT
>DASXDG010000303.1:0-8642 GCA_036490795.1 Streptosporangiaceae bacterium | reverse complement strand
CGACGGGTCGCTCTGGCCCAGGTCCTCGGCGAAGTCGACCGGGTTCTCGCCGGCCGACAGCAGGCTCGCGTCGTTGCTGGACACGGTCAGGTTGCCGCTGCTCTTCAGCTGCTTGATTAGCGACACCATCTTGGCCTGGCCGTACTTCATCCCGTAGCCGGCGAACACGTACCCCTCATAGCCCTCGGTGACGAGCTTGCCGTGCCACTGCGAGCCGACGTAACCGGTCAGCGCCGCCGGCGGCGGCGAGGCCTGCTTGGTGGTGTTGTACTGGGCGAACTCGGTCTGGATGCTGTCCGGCAGCAGGCCGGTGGCGGCCCCGCCGATCTGCAGGAACTGCTTGGGGACGCCCAGCGCGGCCCAGTCGACCTTCTGCCAGTAGCCCTGGTCGTAGAGCTGGGTCATCGTGGTGATCGATCCCTTGACGATGTCGCTGTCGCGGGCGCCGGTGGCCTTCGCGGTGACGATCGCCGAACCGAGGTTGAAGTTCAGGCCCCGGGTGGTGATCGTGATGCCCGGGTAGACCTTCTCGAACATCGAGATCTCCTGGGCTGGCAGCGGGTACCAGTCCCAGACCACCAGCTGACCGCCGTCGGTGGCCTTGGCCTGCGCGTATAGCTTGGCCATGTTCTTCTTGATGGTGGGCCAGAAGGCCGTGTAGAAGTTCTGGCAACGCACGATCGGGCCGAGCTGGACCGCCTGGCACGTCGCGCTGGTGTTGGTGACGGGAGTGATGCCGGAGCTACTGCTCGCGCTGCTGCTGCTGCTGCCGCCGCCGCTACTGCTACTGCTGCTGCAAGCGGCCAGCAAGAGCGCGACCGGGATACCGAGCGCCAGCGACGCCCGGCGCCACCGAGAAGGATGGCTCATGGAGGGCTCCTGAGAGTTTGTCCAGATGAGGATGCTCTCACATACACGAGAGCGATCTCCCATACATATTTGATGCAACGTATACATAGCCAAATTGGCCTGTCAAGGCCGCCGGCCGAGTCGTTATTTTTGTAGGCTAACTAACTATCATCCATGCACAAGCTTCTCTAGGTCCTCTTGAATCTGTTAATGCATACCTGTTATAAGTTGTGCATACATGAGCTGGGTACTCGAGAAGCGGAGCAACCATGGACTGGTTCGGCGTCGCCGCCTACCAGGCGGCCCACGGACGGAGCCTCGCGGTGGCGCTCGATCACGGCGGGCGTGTGGTTGACCTGGCCGGCGCGTGCGCCGCTTACGGTCTCCCGCTCCTGTCGGGCGAAAGCCATCCTCGTGCGGCCCGGCCGTTCCCCGGCTGGCCATTTCCTGACTGGACTGGCGCATCGGCCCAGCTCGCCGAACTGGCCGCCGCGGCGAGCGCGGACCCGGCCAGGATGACGCACCTGCCTGACGTCACCGAGCACCTGCTGGCGCCGCCCTGCTCGGGCCGTACCTTCGCCGCGGCGTCCAACTACGTGGATCACGCGGAGGAGATGGGCACAGCGCTGGCCGCGAAGGCGGACAGCAACCCGTACATGTTCATCAAGCCGGACACCTGCCTGATCGGACCGCGCCGCGCGGTGGAGTTGCCGCCGAGGTCGTCGCAGGTCGACTGGGAGGTCGAGCTGGCCGTGGTGATCGCCAGAACCGCTCGCCACGTCAGCACCGGGGACGCGCTCGGCTACATCGCCGGCTACACGGTGATCAACGACATCTCGGCCCGCGACCTCAATGTCCGGTCCGACTTCCCGTTCACCTTCGACTGGTTCCAGGGCAAGGGCTTCGACACGTTCGCGCCGCTCGGTCCGTGGCTGGTGCCGGCCGCGCTGATCGAGGATCCGCAGCGGCTCCGGATCAGCCTGTCGGTCAACGGCGAGGTGATGCAGGACGCCACGACCGCGGAAATGATCTTCACGGTGGCGGAGCAGATCTCGTACCTGTCCTCGATCTTGACCCTGCACCCTGGTGACGTGATCGCGAGCGGCACCCCGGACGGCGTCGGCATGGGCCGCGGCATCTATCTCAAGCCGGGCGACGTGATGACCGCCGAAATCGAGGGCATCGGGCAGCTCGTCAACCCGGTCGTCACCGCCCCCGTGCCCGTTCCCGGTAAACCGTGAGGAGAACAATGGCCAAGCTCAGGCACATCGCCATCGCCGTACCCGACCCGGCCCGGTCGGCCGCCTTCTACTGTGACGTCTTCGGCATGGAGATCGTCGGCGAGACCGAGTCGCCGCTGGCCAGCGGCGTCTACCTGTCCGACGGCACCGTCTGCCTGGCGCTGCTCAACTACAAGACCGACGAGGCGGCCGGCCTGGAGCGCGGCCGCGACTACGTCGGCGTGCACCATTTCGGGTTGTGGTGTGACGATCTGGACGAGCAGACGGCGACGATCAAGGACCACGGCGGCACGTTCTTCATGGAACTGCCGGTGGACAAGGACTCGCTCTACTTCGAGGCCAAGTTCCGCGACCCGGACGGCATCGTGTTCGACGTCTCGCACAACGGCTGGGTCGGGGCCACGAAGTGAACCATGCCCATGCCCTGCATGGCGTGATCACCGCGACGCCCACCCCGTTCACCCCGTCCGGTGACCTGGACGAGGAGTGCCTGCGGCGGCTGATCGAGGATTTCGTCGCCGCGGGCGTGCACGGCATCTCGGTGGGCGGTAGCCAGGGTGAGTTCTACGCGCTGGGCCACGACGAGCGGGTCCGGCTGATCCAGGTCGCGGTCGAGACGGTCCGCGGCCGGGCCCCGGTGTACGCGGGCACGGGCGGCACCACGACCAGGGAGGCCGTCGCACTCACCCGGGCGGCCCAGGAAGCCGGCGCCGACGTCGCCATGGTCATCACCCCCTACTTCATCGCTCCCTCCCCCGCCGAACTGCTCGCGCACTACCGTGCGGTCGCGGCCGCCACCAACCTCCCGGTGCTGATCTACACCAACCCGCCGCGCACCGGCGTCACGATCTCACCAGAGCTGTGGCGTCAGTGTGCCGGGATCGAGAACGTCGTAGGGATAAAGGACAGCAGCGGCGACCTCAGCCTGGTCATCGGCTATCTGGCGACCGGCGGGGCTGTCTTCTGCGGCCGGGACACGCTGGCGTTCGCCATGCTGGCACACGGCGCGGCCGGCGCCATCTCCCCCGCCGCGTGCGTGTTCCCCAGGCTGATGGTGCGGATGTACGAGGAGTTCAGCACCGGACGGCTGGACGCGGCACGGAAGACCGCCGACCTGCTCGTCCCGCTCCGCCAGGCCTGGGACCTCGGCTCCTTCCCCGTCGTGATCAAGGAAGCGATGGCGATGACCGGTCGCGATCCCGGCCCGGCCAGGCGCCCGGTCGCGCCCCTCACCGCGGCGGCCAGGGCGGCGCTGCGCGAGGTCATCGACGGCATCGGCGCGGCGTCATGAGTACGCGATGTGCCCTAGTGCATACTTTGGCGGCACTATGTAAGCACCCACGCCGAACGCGAAGGACGGTGCCACAGCCGTGACCCGGGCCGAAGAAGTACGCCAGAAGATCGCCGCCGACATCGTGGCCGGCCGGCTCAAGCCCGGCCAGCAGCTGGAAGAGAACGTCCTGGCCGCGCAGTTCAACGTGTCCCGCACCCCGGTCCGCGACGCGCTGCGCGAGCTCGGCGGCACCGGCCTGGTGGAAGTCCGGCCGCACCGGGGGGTGCGGGTAGCCGTCATCGACGTGAGCATGCTCGAGGAGCTGTTCGAGGCCCAGGCCGAGCTTGAGGGGGTCTGTGCCCAGCTCGCCACGATGCGCATGTCCGCCGCGGACCGCCGGCAGCTCGAGCTCATCCAGGCCGACTCGGTGGAGCAGATCGAGGCCAACGACGACGCCGGGTACGCGGTGCTGAATGAGCGGCTGCACGAGCTGATCTACGACGGCACCCGCAACGCGGTCCTGCTGGACCTGGCCAGGTCGTTGCGCCGCCGGGCGGCGCCGTTCCGGCTGCCGGTGTTCTACCGCAACCACGACCGGATGAAGTCCTCGTGCGGCGAGCACGGCGCGATCGTGACGGCGATCCTGGCCTCGGACGCCGCGGCAGCGCACGACGCCATGATGGCGCATGTGACGAACACGTCGGTGCACGTCATCAGGTACTTCAAGGAACAGAGCGAGGGAGCGCCATGAGCAGCGGCGAACTTGGCGTCGACAGCCTGGTCAAGGACTACGTCGCCGAACGGCGCGCGAACCGGGTCATCGACGGCATCTCGTTCAGCATCGAATCCGGGCACCTGTACTCGCTGCTCGGCCCGTCCGGGTGCGGCAAGACCACCACGCTGCGCTGCGTGGCGGGCCTGGAGCAGGCGGACAAGGGGACGATCACGCTCGGCGCCGACGTGCTGTGCCGACCCGGCGTGCACGTGCCGCCGGAGCGGCGCGACATCGGCATGGTGTTCCAGAGCTACGCGATCTGGCCGCACATGACCGTCTTCGAGAACGCGGCGTTCCCGCTGCGGGTGACCCGGCCGAGGGTGCGCGCGGACGAGGTGAGGCGCCGGGTGGAATCGGCGCTCGCGCTGGTCCGGCTGGACGGGCTCGGCGGCCGGATGGCGACCCAGCTGTCCGGCGGCCAGCAGCAGCGGCTCGCGCTGGCCCGTGCGCTGGTCCGCGAGCCCAGGGTGCTGCTGCTCGACGAGCCGCTGTCCAACCTGGACGCCAAACTCCGCGACCAGATGCGCGGCGAGGTACGCGAACTGCAGCAGCGGCTCGGCATCACCACGCTGTTCGTCACCCACGACCAGGCCGAGGCACTGAGCATGTCCGACCGGGTCGCGGTCATGGGCGATGGCAGGATCGCGCAGGAGGGCACGCCCACCGAGATCTATCAGCGGCCGCAGACCAAGTACGTGGCCGACTTCGTCGGCAAGGTCAACCTGGTCGACGCGACCGTGGTGGAGTGGACAAGCTCCGACACGGTGGCGCTGGCCATGCTCGGCGAGCGGATCGCCGCGCCGTGCCCCGGCGGGGTGGCTGCCGGTGAGCAGGTGCTCCTGTCCATCCGCCCCGAGGAGGTCCGTACCCACCGGGACCGCCCGGATCTGCCGAACCTGATCGAGGGCGTGGTGCAGCGGGTCGAGTTCCTCGGCGACATGTGCGAGTGCACGGTCCTGGCCGGCGGGCAGCGGCTGCTGGTCAGGCACAGTCCGTGGCAGCGGCCGGAGGTAGGACAGACCATCTTCGTCGAACTGCGCCGCGAGTCCTGCACGGTGCTCAGCGAGCAACACGGCATCGCCACCGGCCGCCCCAGCTAACCCATAAGAAGGAGCCATGGAAGAGCCGAAGCCCTTGCCTGAGGAGCGCTTGCTAGAAGACGTGGTCATCGGACGCGACGGCCTGGTGTTCGCTGACCACCCGATCCGGTTCGAGCCGACCCCCCGCTGGGTCCGCGCCGTGCTGGCCGGCGTGACGGTCGCCGATTCCAAGCGGGCCATGCTGCTCACCGAGCACCAGCACATGCCGGTGTACTACTTCCCGGCCGATGACGTACGGATGGACCTGCTGGAACCGGCGCGGACCAGGCCCGACGAGCACAAGGGCGAGCAGACCCTGTACACGCTGCGGGTCGGCGACAGGACCGTAGCCGCGGCCGCGTGGACGCACCGGGAACCGCCGCCCGGCGGCATGGACTGCCGCGGCTACGTCGCGTTCTACTGGTCCAGGCTGGATACCTGGTACGAGGAAGACGACGAGGTCTACGCCCATCCCCGCGACCCGTATCACCGGGTGGACGTGCTGAATAGTTCGCGGCTCGTGCAGGTCCGCCTGCTCGGCGAGCTGGTCGCGGAATCGCGCCGGCCGAGGATCTTGTTCGAGACCGGGCTGCCGCCCAGGTACTACCTGCCCCGGGCCGACGTGCGGATGGACCTGCTGATCCCCTCCCCCACGACGTCGCAGTGCCCGTACAAGGGCCTGGCCGGCTACTGGTCCGCGCAGGTTGGTGACACGGTCGCCAAGGACATCGCGTGGACGTATCAGTATCCGCTGCCGGAGATCCCGAAGATCGAGAACCTGGTCTGCTTCTTCAACGAGCGGGTGGACGCCACGATCGTGGACGGCGCGGAGCTGGCCGTCCCGGTCACGCCCTGGTCGGGCAAGCGCAAGCTGGTCAAGGCCGAATAGGGGTGCGGGCCGTCGTTCTCACCAGGCAGGGCGCAGGACCCGATGGCCTGGCAGTCACCGATCTGCCAGAACCCGCGCCGGCTCCGGGCGAGGTACTGATCGGGGTGCGCGCCGTGTCGGCGAGCAGGCTCGAACTCGAGCAGACGATGACCGGGACCGGCCTCGGCGCGGTCGTGCGGTTGCCGAGGGTGCTCGGCATGGACCCGGCGGGCGTCATCGTGGCGGCCGGCGACGGCGTCGATCCGGACCGCGTCGGGCAGCGGGTCGTCGTCAAGCCGAACCTGGTATGCGGACACTGCGGGTACTGCCTGGCCGGCGCCGAGGCGGACTGTCCGGACCAGGGCGTGCTCGGGGTGCACCGCGACGGCGGAGCCGCGTGGTTGGTCACCGTCCCCGCGCCGCTGGCGTTCCCGATCGCTGACACGCTGGAGTTCGGCACCGCGGCCGCAGCCGTGCATTCGGTGTCGGTCGCCCTGCACATGCTCCGCGCCACTGCCATCTCCGACGAGCAGGGCCCGGAGAGCGTACTGGTCCTCGGCGCGTCCGGCGCGGTGGGCGCCGCGGCGGTCCAGCTGGCGCGGCACTCCGGTGCCAGCGTGCTGGCCGCGGTCTCCCATCCGGGCGCGGGTGAGATCGGCTACGCGGACCTGCCCGCGGCGGTCCGTTCGCTCGCGCCAGACGGCGTCCGCGCGGTCATCGACACCACCGGCGACGGCGCGATCCTGTCCGCGGCCATCGACACACTCGGCTGGAAGGGCACCGCCGTCACGTGCGCCAGCCGCAACGGGCCCGCCCAGGTGGATGTCGGCGCGCTGTACCGCTGGCGCCGCTCGCTGACCGGCGTGGCCGGCACCGACTTCGCCGACGTACGCGACGCCCTCGCCCTGGTTGCGGACGGCACTGTGACACCGCGTGTCGCCGCCACGTTCCCGCTCGCCGAGGCCAGAGCCGCCTACACCGCGCTGGCCGACCGCTCCAGACCTGGCAAGGTCCTACTTCTCTCATAACGACAGTGGTGATACCTGCCAGCTAAGCCTGCCAGATGAAACGTCGGCCATCCCGCCACGCCATATCAGGACAAACCGCCCGCTTATCGCTCAAACTGTCTAAGAAACGCGCGGGAAGGTGCGTGTTCACGGGCCGCGGCGGTGCGCCGGGGCGGTGCTCATTGTGTGGGGCTGGCGGGTGATCAGCGCGGTACTTATGTCCAGCACGGAAGAAAAGGCTGCTCACAGCAGCACTAATCACCGCGCTGGACATAAGTACCGCGTTACTGTGACGGCGGCGCTGCTGTGACGGCGGCGCGGCTGTGACGGCGGCGCGGCTGGGGCAGGAAGGGGCGCTCGCTGTCCCGGATCTCCCGGGGTCAGCCCCGCCCTGGGGCCCGGGTTGAGGCTTTTACCGCGCTACCCGCACGCACCGTTGCCGGCGCGTCAAGAACCACTCGTGCCGAGCTCAGCTAAGGCCGGCCGGTTCCCGGGTCGGGGGTGATGAATCCCGACTCATACGCGAGGACTACGGCCTGGACGCGGTCGCGGAGGTTCAGCTTCATCAGGATGCGGCTCACGTGGGTCTTGACCGTGTTCTCCTCGACGATCAGTTCGCGGGCGATCTCCATGTTCGACCGGCCGTACGCTACCTGCCGGAACACGTCGATCTCGCGCGCTGTCAGCGCCGCTAGCTGCGCCGGGATGCCGCCGGGCCCGGAAGGCTTCGCGGCCAGCGTGAGCCGGGAGATGAGCCGCCGGGTAATGACCGGGTCTATCAGCGCGTCCCCGGCCGCCACGCTGCGAACCGCGAGGATCAGCTGATCGGCCGCGGCGTCCTTGAGCAAGAACCCGCTGACCCCGGCGCGAAGCGCCTCGTAGACGTACTCGTCGGCGTCGAATGTGGTCAGGATCAGCACCTTCGTCGCCGGCGCGTGGGCGATGACCTGGCGAGCGGCCCGGAGCCCGTCGAGGACGGGCATCCGGATGTCGAGCAGCGCGACCGTCGGGGAATGCTGGCGGACGAGCGCGACCGCCTCCGCGCCGTCCTCTGCCTCGGCCAGCACATCGATGCCCGGCTCGGACTCCAGGATCAGCCGCAGGCCCTGCCGGACCAGGCGCTGGTCGTCGGCGATCACGACCGTGACCGGTTGCGCCATGGGGCGGCTCCCCTCCGAAGACGACGCGGGGTCGTCCCACCGTAGTCCTCACGGGTTAGCCCGGGCCCGGAAGATTCACTCACGCGCCGGACGACCGCGAGGCCCTCCGGTTTCTACTGTCAGACCAGGCAACAGTCCGTCACGTCAAGGAGAGCACGTCATGACACCCATCGCCGGGCTTTCCCTGGCCGTCATCGCCGGCTGGATCGTCCGCGAGCCCCGCAAGGCCACGTTGCCGTCATTCTTCCCTACCAAGCTGCTGAGTCGGCGTCGCCGCGATCAGGATCATGATCAGGGCGCGCCGCGTCGGCCAGTGCCGCTATTTCGGGCAGCCGATAACTGCTGGCGCACAAGCCCGTATCCCATCACACCAACGAGCTAGGTACCCAG
>DASXDG010000302.1:0-2415 GCA_036490795.1 Streptosporangiaceae bacterium | reverse complement strand
CCGCCCCGCCCCGCCCGGCCGCCCGCCCCCGGCCGCGCCGCCCGCCCCCGGCCGCGCCGCTGCGCGCGCCGCGCGCCGCGCGCCGAATCAGGTCCGGGCGGGGGCCTCCGCCGGGGAACCGGACGTACCGGCGGCGCTAGGCGCTGCGCCCTCGCGCTTGACGAAGTCCTTGCTCCGGATCAGCAGCAGCGCGCAGACGCCACCCACCAGCGCCAAGCCCGCCGTGATGTACAGCAGGTCGTTGAGGCCGGAGGCGAAGCTGGACCGTAGCGCGAGCGCGACCGCACCGCGGTCAGCGGCGGGAACGGACGCCAGCACGTTCCCGACCGACCCTTGCCGGACCGCCGCCGCGAGCGACCCGGCCGAACCCGCCAGTGACCGGGGCAGTGTTGACGCCAGGTGCGACCGCATGGCCGGGACGAAGATCGAGCCGAGAGCGGCGATGCCGGTGGCGATGCCGATCTGGCGGAACGTCGCGTTGGTCCCTGACGCCATGCCGGCCTGCTGCGGCGGTACGACGCCGATGGCGGTGGAGGCCAGCGGCGGGTTGACCATGCCGGAGCCGGAGCCGGCGACGATGAACCCGGGGATCAGGTGGGTCCAGGCGCTGGTGCCGGTCAGCCCGGCCATCACGATCAGCCCGATGCCGACCAGCAGCAGGCCCGGCCCGATCAGCCAGCGGACCGGCACGCGCTCGCTCAGCCGCCCGGCCACGGTCGCGGTGACCATCGTGGCCAGCGTGATCACCGACACCCGCAGCCCCGCTCCCAGGGCCGAGTAGCCGAGGATGTCCTGCAGGTAGATCACGACGTACAGCAGCACCGCGTACAGCGACCCGTTCATCGCGAACGCCGAGATGGAGCCGCCGGCGAACGTCGGGACCCTGAACAGCCTGACGTCGAACATCGGGTTCGTGACCTTGGTCTCGGCCACCACGAACGCGGCGAGCAGCACGATGCCACCCGCGATGCAGGTGAGGACCCCGGCGTCGGTCCATGACGTCTCACTGGCCCGGATGAGCCCGTAAACGAGGCCGACCAGCCCGATTGTGAGCAGTCCGAACCCGGTCCAGTCGGGCCTGGCCGGTGCAGGCGCGCGGACTTCCTCGACCCGCCAGATGGTCACGATCAGCGCGAATACGCCGATCGGAATGTTGACCAGGAAGATCCCGCGCCAGTCCCAGTCCGTCGTGATCAGGCCGCCGAGCACCGGCCCGGCCGCGGTGGCGACGCCGGTGACCGCGCCCCAGATGCCGAACGCCGTGCCGCGATCCTTGCCCCGGAAGCTGTGGCCGAGCAACGCCAGCGACGTGGCGAAGACGATCGCTCCGCCGACGCCCTGGCCGCAGCGGGACAAGATGAGCATCAGCGGGTTCGCCGCCACGCCGCACAGCAGCGACCCGAGGGTGAAGATCGTCAGCCCGATCGCGAACAGTCGCTTGCGCCCGTACCGGTCGGCGAGCGCCCCCGAGGTGAGCAGCAGCGACGCGAGGGTCAGCGCGTACGCGTCCAGGGTCCACTGCACGTCACTGAACGACGCGTGCAGCCCCGTCTGGATCGCGGGCTGGGCCACCACCACGATGGTGACGTCGAGCAGCAGCATGAAGGTGCCCGTGCAGACCGCGATCAGGGTCCACCACTTGTTATCCATTGCCTCAATTCTCCCCTGCTTGCGTACCTCAGTTATCGTGCCTGGTAATGGGATCAGACGCCAAATTCAGGCGTTGTCATGCCGGATCTTGGCATATGAAGGGAGCGGGGCGTGGAAACTGAGTTGCAGGCCGCCCCGGCAAGCCTATGGAGCCGCCTCCGCGCCCCAGCGGGCCAGATAGATATCGCGCGCGGACAGGCTCTGCGCCATGTGGTCCGCCAGCGGATCGACGAATGCGCTCCGGTACAGGACGTCGCTGGCCATCGCCGCGACGAAGTACAGCCCGGAGAACGCGGCGATGAACAGCGACACCTGAAGCAATTCGTCGGGTAGCGGGATCTGCACGCCGAACAGCTTGCCGGCGGTGAGCGCGTGGCCGCTCCAGGTCTTCATCAACGCCCGGTTGACAGCGATCAGGCCGAACACGACGAAGAAGGCGAACATCAGCGTGGCCACCACGACGGCTTGCAGCGCCTGGGTGAGCGCCAGCACCAGCCCCACGTTGAGACGTTCGGCCTTGCGCAGCGGCGTCCGCCCCGGGCTCCCGCCGTCTCCGGTGGCGGCGAGCGGCCCGAACGGGGTGTCCGCGAGCAAGCGCAGCCCTGTCCCTGTGGACTGCCGTTCGGCCACCGTACGCATCTCCTCAGGTACCCGGGAGACCAGGAACAGGGTGCCTACCAGGGCGAACAGTCCTACGACACGCCACATCTGGAATCGGCTGAGCAACGCGGCCATCTGCCAGATCTCGTTGGTCAGGAATCCGAA
>DASXDG010000301.1:0-16059 GCA_036490795.1 Streptosporangiaceae bacterium | reverse complement strand
CCCAGCCGACTCGATTGCGTGATTGACTTCGCTAGAGCGTGTCGATTGCGCAATTGAGCCGGCAGCATTAGCTGACGATTCGGGCGGACTGGTGGCGGCGGATCGGGACCGGTACAAGTCCACGAGCCGCTCCGCGGCGGCCAGGAACCGTCCCGGAGACCGCAGCGTCAGCCCTCGCTCGGACCCGGTGGTCGCCATCGCGACCCGCCAGCCCTCACCGACCCCGCCGAGCACGCCGGAATCGGGCACGAACGCGTCGTCGAAGAACACCTCCGCGAACCCCTCGTCCCCGTCCAGCCGGGGGAACCCGCGCACGGTCACGCCCGGCGTGTCCAGCGCGACCAGGAAGTAGGTCAGCCCGCGATGCCGTTCGGCCGACGGATCGGTGCGGAAAAGCCCGAACAGGTGCGTGCAGAACGCGCCGCGCGTCGTCCACGTCTTCTGCCCGGATAGCAGCCAGCCGCCGCGCGCATCGTCGCGGACGGCACGGCTGCGGACCGAGGCGAGGTCGCTGCCGGCCCCCGGTTCCGACCAGCCCTGGCACCACAGGTCCTGGGCGGCGGCCATCCGGGGGAGGAGCGTGTCCTGCTGGTGCGGCGTACCGAACTCGAACAGGGTCGGGGCGAGCAGGAAAATGCCGTTCTGCGTGACCCGCTGGGGAGCTCCTGCCCGGTAGTACTCCTCCTCGAAGATCAGCCACTCCCACAGCGAGGCGTCTCGTCCGCCGTAGCGTTCCGGCCAGGACACGACTGCCCAGCGCGCGTCGTACAGCGCGCGTTCCCAGTCCAGGTGCCGGGCGAAACCCTCCCTGGTGTCACCGGACGGCAGCCCGTCGGGCACGTGCGCGCGCAGCCACGCGCGCGCCTCCGCGCGGAACGCCTCTTCCTTTTCCGACCAGCGCAGGTCCATCAGAAGGACTCCCGCAACTTGTCCGACACGCCGGACAGGTTCAGCTCGAACGTGAATCCCTGCTCGTAGCGGTAGCTGCGTTTGACGTCCCACGGATCGATGCCGTTGAACGCCTCCTTCGCCATCCGGATCACCGCCGGGTCCTTGGCCGCGACTTGGGCGGCCAGTTCCAGCGCCGCGTCCCTGAGCGCTTCGCGCGAGACCACGGACAGCACCGACCCGAACGCGTGCAGTTCCGCCGCGGTGGCCGTCGCGGAGGTGTACATCATCGCCCGCGCCTTATGCTGCGGCACCAGCCGGGACAGGTGCGTGGCGGCGCCCAGCGCGCCCCGGTCCACCTCCGGCAGCCCGAACGTCGCGTCCTCGCTCGCCACGATCATGTCCGCGTTGCCGGCCAGCCCGATGCCGCCACCCAGGCAGAACCCGTGCACGGCCGCGATGACGGGGACCGCGCACTCGTACACGGCGGCGAACGCGGCGAAACAGCCCCGGCTGGCGCCGATCAGCGCCTGCGGCCCGCCCGCCTTGATCTCCTTGATGTCCACCCCGGCGTTGAACCCGCGGCCTTCGGCGCGCAGGACCACCACCCGGACGGCCTGGTCCTCGCCGAGTTCACGCAGGGTCCTGGCCAGGTCAAACCAGCCCCGCACCGGCAGCGCGTTGACCGGAGGATGGTTGACGATGACCTCGGCAATCCCGGTCGCGTCTGTGCTGATCTCGATCATCATCCGGCCTCGATCATCATCCGGCCTCGATCATGGGTGCTGACTGCTCACGGACAGGACCTCCCCGGTCATGTACGACGAGTACTCGCTGGCCAGGAACACGATCACGTCCGCGACCTCCCATGGCTCGGCAGCCCGGCCGAACGCCTCCCGGCCGGCCAGGCCGGCGAGGAGTTCGTCGCTGGACACCTTGGCCAGATGCTCGTGCATCGCGATGCTCGGCGCCACCGCGTTGACCCGTACCCCGTACGGTGCCGCCTCGATGGCAGCGCACCGGGTGAGCGCCATCACGCCGGCCTTGGCCGCCGCGTAGTGCGCCTGGCCTGCCTGCGCCCGCCAGCCGATCACCGAGGAATTGTTGACGATCACCCCGGTCTCGCGCGGCAGCATGTGCCGCAAAGCGGCGCGGGTGCACCGGAACGTTCCGTTCAGCGTCACGTCGAGCACCCGGAACCACTGCTCGTCGGTCATCTCCGCCAGCGGCGTGTCTCCGCCCAGCCCGGCGTTGTTGACCAGCACGTCGATACGCCCGTATTCGGCGACGACCACGTCGATCATCGCCTGCACCTGCTCCTCGGACGTCACGTCACACGGCACCGCCACCGGCTTGACCTCGGCGTCACCCTGCGACTCGTAGATCCGGGTCAGTTCTGCCGCTGCCTCGCCCAGTCGCCGCTCGTGCCTGTCGCTGATCGCCACCAGCGCGCCTTCCTCCGCGCACCGCTTGGCCGTGGCGAATCCGATCCCCGTCCCCGCCGCCGCGGTCACGAGAACCGTTTTACCCTTCAGCAACCCATGCCCCTCGTGCACCACTCCTCCTTTCTCCGCTCGACGGCATTTAGGGGGCCATGGCGCCGCAGGCCCCTTCCGCTAAGGAGGCCCGCGCGCCGCAGGCCCCCTCAGGTGGGGGCTCGTGCGCCGCGAGCCCCCTTGGCGGGGCCGGCCCCTTAGCCGGGGCGGCTCCCTTAGCGGGGGCGGCTCCCTTGGCGGGGGCGGCCCCTTAGCAGGGCCGGCTCCCTTGGCGGGGGCGGCTCCCTTGGCGGGGGCGGCCCTCCTTGGCGTGGGCGGGTTCATGTGGCGAGTCCCTTCAGCGCGTCCTCGGCTTCGTGCATGATGCGGTCGATGAGGTCCGCGCAACTGGGCAGGTCGTCGATGAGGCCCGCGACTTGCCCGGAGGCGAGCGTGCCGAGGTCGATGCGGCCATCCACCATGGAGGAGCGGAGCATCATCGGCGTGTTGGCCGCCATCAGCACCTGGGACCAGGACAGCCCGTGCCCCCTCCTCATCGCCAGGCCCTCGCGCACCAGCGCGCTCCACGACGTCCCGGACATCTGCCGGAACCCTCTCGCCGCCTTGACCGACCGGTAAAGCCGAGAGGGGCGGGAACTTCGGGACAACGTGAGAGCGAGCGGGGTGTTGAGCATCCGCTGCGGCACGCCGTCCAGTGCCGGGGTCACGATCGTGTCGGTCACAGATCTGCGCAGGTACTCCTGCTTCACCGGCAAAGGCACCGGGCTGTCCGAGGTGAGCAGGAACCGGGTGCCCATCGCGATGCCGGCCGCGCCGTAGGCGAGCGCGGCGACCAGGCCGCGTCCGTCGTAGAACCCGCCGGCGCCGATCACCGGGATGTCCACCGCGGCGCAGACCTGGGGGAGCAGGATCGAGGTGGGCACGCCTCCGGTGTGTCCGCCGCCCTCGCTGCCCTGCGCGATCACCGCGTCGACGCCGAGTGCCGCCACCTTCTCCGCGTGCCGGCGGGCACCAATCGACGGCACCACGACGAGTCCGGCATCTTTCAGGGACGAAATCACCGCGGCCGACGGCGCCAGCCCGAACGAGGCAACCCGCACCCCGTGCCTGACCAGCAGCCGGGCCCGCTCGGGCAGATCCGGCGCGTCGCCCCGCATGTTCACGCCAAAGGGCGCCGAAGTCAGCGACCGCACCCGCTCGATCGCCGCGTCCGTTTCCGCGACGCTGAGCGTCGCGGAAGCCAGGATGCCGAGTCCGCCCGCGTTGCACGTCGCCGCGACGAGCGAGGGGGTGGACACCCAGCCCATGCCCGTCTGCACGATCGGATAGCGCACCCCGAACAGTTCGCAGATGGGGGTACGCAGGCTCACGGGAGCGGGACCTCCTGGTTGCGCAGCGAGCGTGGGTCGATGATGTCGCGGATCAGCGTAAGCTCGTCCGCTGTAGGCATCCGAGTCTGCGCTATCTCACCGTCAATGACCAGCCCGAATCCGGTATTTTCGACCACTTCGTCCACCGGGACGCCGGGGTGCACCGACACGAGCCGCATCGAGTGCGAAGGGCCGCCGAAGTCCAGCACAGCCAGGTTCGTGACGATCCGGGGGATGCGGACCGAGCGGACTCCCCTGTCGTAGCCCACCCCGCAGACCACGTCCACGGCCGGCACGAACGCTCGTTTCTGGTGCCGCGGCACCCAGTAGCTGACCGGATGGCAGACGGTGTTGCCCGGAGCGCCCCGCATCCCGATCAGCGCGCGCGCCGGCCGGGCGAAGTCCGCGCCGATCGCCGAGATGTTCATGTTGCCGAACCTGTCGATCTGGCTCGGCATCATCATGGCGTGCCGTCGTCCGGCCCAGAGCAGGTCGAAGATCGCACGGAACGGAATCCAGCCCTCGACCGGCCCGGGGGCCGGCTCGCCCACGGCCCAGGTGCCGGCGACCAGCTGCGCCTCTCCGTCGGACAGCATCAGGTCGGGGGAGAACGTGGCCCGGGCGAGCCGCGCGCCGATCGTCGGGATGACACCGAACGGGCTGGCCAGGATCTCCCCGTCCCCCCGCCACGCATCCGCACACGCCACCGCGCAGACCTCGGCTCGAGTAATCACCGGGCCGCCACCGCTTCCTGATAATCGGCTTCCGAGCCCTCCAGGTAACGGCTCGCGAACGCCTTCCACAAGTCCGGGTCCTTGGCGGCGGCCACGTACTCCCGCTGGAACGCCTCGTCCCGGTCGTAATCGGGTGCGCAGGACGTGAAATGAGCGCCGTTATGAGAAAAGACGACTCCTGCTGTCATCCAGCGGTGGATTTTCAGCGAAGGGAACCCGCCGAGGTCCGAGGTGGGGACCAGTTCCTCGCAGGAGACGTACGCGCGCGCCGCGGCGGCCGCGAACAGGTCGTCGAAGT
This sequence comes from Streptosporangiaceae bacterium, assembly GCA_036490795.1. Lineage (GTDB taxonomy): Bacteria > Actinomycetota > Actinomycetes > Streptosporangiales > Streptosporangiaceae > JAFARZ01. The sequence continues at coordinate 11,273 of DASXDG010000301.1, read as the reverse complement.
ACAGGTCGGGGCCGAGGAAGCTCGCGTTCCCGAAAGCGTCGGCGCGGTTCATGTGGATCAGGGCGGCGTCCAGCGGGAGGGCGGGGACGGCGATCAGCTCTTCGCCGTCGGCATACGGGGAGCGGACCGTGCGCAGCGAAGCGTTCAGGCGCTGCACATCCGAGCCAAGGCCGGCCCTGGTAGGCAAGAACGGCAGCCGCAGGGAGGCGGCGTACAGGCCCCATTGCAGCATGCCCTCGTCGTACTCGGTGACCTCGATCGCGCCCGTCTGGCGGGCGGCCTGGAAGTGCGGTTCGAGCGGGATCGAGTCCAGGGACACGAAGCCGTAGACCAGTCGCCTGACCTTGCCGGCCGCGCAGAGCAGGCCGACGTCCGGGCCGCCGTAGGACACGATCGTGAGATCATGCAGGTCAGAGCGCACGAGAGCGCGGACCAGGGACATGGGCTTACGCCGTGACCCCCAGCCGCCGATCCCGATCGTCATGCCCGAACGCAGTTCGGATACCACCTCGTCCGCGGTCATCCGTTTATCCGCCACGCATTCCTCCCCAACGCACCGGCACCCGCAGAGTGTAGCAAGCGCTTGGTTGACTGCATAGAGGGGGCGGCGGTACTGTCCCGTAATGGCCGACCGGTGGACCCTGCCCAGGTTGCTCGAGCGTGCCAGCAGCGAGTTCGGCGACGCCGAGGCACTGGTCGACGGGGATGTCCGGTGGACGTTCGCCGACCTGGTCGCCAACGTGCGGCGAGCGGCCGCGGCGATGATCGCTGACGGGGTGGCGCCCGGCGACCGGGTAGCGGTCTGGGCGCCGAACAGTCCCGACTGGGTCATGGCGGCGCTCGGCGCGGTATCGATCGGGGCGGTGCTGGTCCCGGTCAGCACCCGGTACCGCTCCACGGAGGCGCAGTGGATCATGCGCAAGAGCGGCGCCAGCTTGCTGATTACCGGCAACGGGTTCCTCGGCAACGACTACCTGGCCATGCTGGCCGGAGCCGACCTCCCGCTGCTGCGCAGCACGGTCACGCTGGGAGAGAACTGGGACCAGTACCTGGACTGGGGCACGGATAACGAGGTGGACGTGCGCTGGGCGGCGGTCCGCCCCGGCGACCTGTGCGACATGTTCTTCACCTCCGGCACCACCGGGCTGGCCAAGGGCGTGATGGCCGCGCACGACCAGACGATCCGCGCCACCACCGCCTGGTGCGACGGCGTCGGGCTGGAACGCGGAGACCGGTACCTGCTCACCAACCCGATGTTCCACACGTTCGGCTACAAGGCGGGCATCCTGGCGGGCCTCGTCCGCGGCGCCACGCTGATCAGCAGGCCGGTGTTCGACATCGACGAGGTGCTCGACCTGATCGAACGCGAGCGGATCACCGTGTATCCCGGGCCGCCCACCGTGTACGTGTCCATGCTCGACCACCCCAAGCGCGCGCGCAAGGACCTGAGCTCGCTGCGACTGGCGGTGACCGGCGCCACCGTGGTTCCGGTTGCGCTGGTCGAGCGGATGCGCGCCGAACTGCTGCCCAACGTCATCGTCGCGTACGGCCTGACCGAGACGTGCGGCATGGTGAGCATCTGCGATCCCGGTTCGCCGGCCGAGGTGCTGAGCAGCACGGTGGGCAAGCCGATCCCGGGCGTCGAGGTGATGATCCGCCAGCCAGAAGGCGAGGTGATGGTCCGCGGGTTCACGGTCATGCGCGGCTACTTCGACGACGAGGAAGCCACAAGAGAGGCGATCACCGAGGCCGGCTGGCTGCACACCGGCGACATCGGGACGCTGCGCCCGGACGGCAACCTGTGCATCACCGACCGGCTCAAGGACATGTACACCACCGGCGGCTTCAACGTGTATCCCGCCGAAGTCGAGCAGGTGATCGCCGCGATCGGCACGGTCGCCGAGGTCGCGGTGATCGGCGTGCCCGACTACCGGCTCGGTGCGGTGGGGCAGGCGTTCGTGGTCGCGCGTCCTGGCGCCGAGCCGGATCCCGAGGGCGTCATCGCGTATTGCCGCGAGCGGCTCGCCGGGTATAAAGTCCCGGCGTCGGTGACGGTCGTCGCGGAACTGCCGAAGAACGCGGCGGGCAAGGTCACCAAGACCGTGCTGAGAGCTGATTCACAAGCGCGCTAAACATTGGCGCGCCCGGGAGTTATTTCGTACAGCGAAATAATCAGCGTACTGAATATATATAAAGTCTCTGAGCTTCATGAGTGTTACCGCAGTCCCCGGCCCGTTGCTTGACAGTCGCTTGACAACTGCGCGATAACATTTAATTACGCTAATCCAGTATCACCCCGGCGGCGCACTCGCGGATCGGTGGTGCTGGAATTTCGCTGACACGCGGCTAAACCACGCGAGCTGGATACGGCCTGCGGCTGAGCAGCGGGAGGACTGGTGACCATGGAGTTTGGTGTCCTGGGTGCGCTGCGCGTGGTGCGTGAGGGCTTCCCGGTCCCGGTACCCGCGCCCAAACAGCGGGCGATCCTGGCCGTGCTGCTGCTTCGGGCCGGGGTTACCGTGCCGGCCGACACGCTGATCGAGCTGGTCTGGCATGGCACGCCGCCGCGGCTGGCGCGCGCGTCGGTGCACACCTACGTCATGCGGCTGCGCAAGGTCCTCGGCGAGACCGCCGAGACCGAGGCGGGGCGGCTGCGCACCAGCGGTTCGGGTTACTCCATCCACGTCACCGGCGCCGAACTGGACGCGGCCGTCTTCGAGGATCTGCGCAGGCAAGCCAGCGACGCGGCGAGCGCGGGCAGCTGGCGGGACGCGGCGGCTCATTACAAGGCCGCCCTTGACCTGTGGCGCGGCGACATCCTCGAGGACCTGCCCGGGCTGAGCCAGCTCGACGTGGCCCGCCGGCTGACCGAATTGCGCTGGCAGACCGCCGAGGACTGGATCCAGGCGGAGCTGGGGCTCGGCAACGACGCCGAGGTGATTCCCAGCCTGCGCTCCCTCATCGTTACCCATCCGCTCCGCGAGCGGTTCCACGAGCAGCTCATGCTGGCCCTGGCGCGGACTGGCCGTTCGGCTGATGCGCTGGAGGTCTACCAGCGGGTTAGCACCGCGATCGCCGCGGAGCTGGGCATCGAGCCAGGCCACGCGCTGCGCGAACTGCGGGAGAGCATCGTCGGCGGCTACCCGCCTCGCCCAGCGCTGCCCGCCAGTCCCGCGTATTCCACGCCCGCCGAGGCGTACCGGATCGCCGCGCCGAGCCCGCGTACGCTGGCCCAGCTCCCGGCCGACATCGCGGAGTACGCCGGGAGGGGCTACGAGCTGGCGCAGGCGCTGAAGTGGCTGACCGCCGACGGGGAGACCATGGCCGTCACCGTCGTGACCGGCCCGGCGGGCGTCGGCAAGACAGCGTTCGCCGTGCACGTCGCCCATCAGCTGGCGGCGAGCTACCCTGACGGGCAGCTGCACGCCAGCCTGCGCGGCGGCGGACCGGACCCGCGCGCGGCCGACGAGGTCATCGAGGGTTTCCTCACCGCGCTCGGCGCAGATCAGGCGTCGATCCCGCGCAGTCTGGACGCGCGCCAGGCCGCGTACCGGACCGCTCTGGCCGGCCGCCGGTTCCTGGTGCTGCTCGACGACGCGAAGGACTCCGCGCAGGTCCTGCCGCTGCTGCCCGGCTCGGCAGGCTGCGCCGTGCTGATCAGCAGCCGCACCCACCTGGCCGATCTGGCCGGCGGCAGGCTGATCGAACTCGCCGGGCTGAACGCCGCGGACTCGCTCCAGTTGCTGGCCAGTCGCGTCGGCCCGGCCCGGCTGGATTCGGACCGGGAGGCCACGCAGGAGATCGTGCGAGCGTGCGCCGGCCTGCCGCTGGCACTGACCATCGCCGGCGCCAGGCTGGCGTCCAGGCCGAGGTGGCGGGTCCGCGACCTCGCCGACCGCCTCATCCCCGAACGCGACAGGCTCGACGAGCTGACCTACGGGGATCTCGCGGTGCGCAGGAGCCTGGACCTCAGCTACGCGGCCCTGCTCGAGCACAGCACGGAGCTGGCGGACACGCTGCTGCTGTTCGGCATCTGGACCGGTCACGACCTCGGACTCCAGTCGGCGGCCGCGCTGCTCGGCGGCACCGACCGGACGGCCAGGCAAGGCCTCGAAGCGCTTGCCGACCTGAACCTGATGGAGTCCGCGGCCGCCGACCGCTACCGGCTGCACGACCTGGTCAGGACCTACGTCGCGGAACGGTCGGAGCGGGAGATCCCGCTGCGGGTCCGTGCGGCCGCGGCCCGCCGGGTCGTCACCTGGTTCCTGCACGCGGTGGACAGCGCGAACGCCGCCACCGAACGCAAGCAACGCAGGCTGGAGCCGCAGATGCGGCCGGAGCGGCCGCTCGACTTCGGCGGCCCTGGCGTCGCCTACGCATGGCTCAGCGCCGAACTGCCGAACCTGTTCGCCGCGACCTTGGTGGCGGCGGACTACGAACTGGACGACCTCGCCGCCCTGCTGCCGTGGCTGCTCGAGGAGTTCTTGTACGGCCGTGCGCACCTGGCCGAGTGGACGAGGGTGTGCGCCGCCGGACTGGCCAGCGCCAGGCGCGGCGGCGACGCCGTCGCGGAGGCCCGCATGCTGAACGTGATCGCGGACAACCACCGCGAGATGGGGGAGCACACCCGGGCGATCGCCTACCGGCAGCAGGCGCTGCAGGCGTACCGCCTCAGCGGCAACCGCCAGGGCGAGGCGAACATGATGACCAACCTCGGACACGACCACGTGGCCGCCGGCGATGCCGCCGCCGCGATCAAGTGGTTCGTCCGGGCGATTCCCATGGTCCGCGCGGAGAGTACTCCCTATGCCCTCGCCTCATCGCTGAACGGCCTGGGCAGCGCCTATCACGAAGCAGGCAAGTACAACGAGGCTATTGGCGCGTTCGGCGAGTCGTTGCACGCGGCGCGCAAGGCCGGCAGCCGGTACGCCGAGGCCGGCACGCTGGACAGCCTGGGCGTCACGTACCTGCGCGCCGGGAGGCTCGACGACGCCATCGACGCACTGCGTCAGGCGGCGGTCATCCTCAGCGAGATCGCCGAGCCCCGCGCCGAGGCGCGAGTCCTGGACAACCTCGCGACCGTCTTTCTCGTCGCCGGGCAGCCGGACCAGGCCAGGGATTGCCGGCAACGTTCCCGTCAGATCGAAGCCGACCTAACCGGGCGTTCTGATCACTCAGCCCCGTAAGGGAACGAGTCCTGTATGGGGGTGTTGCTGGTTACCGCGTGACCACCAGCGGTGACCGTGGTCGTGTGGGCTGCTGCCGCCGCGACGCCGCCGGCCAGCGCGAGCGCGGCTAGGGCAGCGAAGATCTTCCTTTTGATCGCCATAATTCGGAAGGTACAGAGTGGAAAGGCGCTCGTCTAGAGCTAGTTCTTTTTTGCCTGCGTCATAACAACGATTTAGATGGCACCTGCGCCGGCAGGTTCTTCCGCGGCCTCCCCCGCATCCTCCTGCACACCACGGCGCAGGCCGATGATCGCGGTAACCGCGGCGACCGCCATGATGGCCGCCATCACGTACAGCACGGTCTGCGTGGCGCCGGCGAAGTCGACCTTGAAGAAGTGCGGGATCGAGGAGAGGCTGTTCGAGCCGGAACCGGACAGGGAGACGTTGCTCGCCTGGGCTTTGGCCTTCGCGGCGGGCACGCCCTGCTGGATCAGCGAGTTGGTGAAGTTGCCGCGGACCCTGCTGACCGAGATCGTGCCGAGGATGGCGAGGCCCATGCTCGCGGCGTAGTTCCGTACGGTCTGGGTGATGCCGGTCGCCTCGCCGTAGGAGAGCCGGCTTGCCCGGTTCACCGCGTCGGTGCTGGACGGCCCCAGCATGAAGCCCATTCCGGCGCCGGCCAGGACGATGTACCACTGCTGCGCGCTGAAGCTGAGGTCGGTGGCCTTGCCCGCCCACAGGTAGAAGCCGACGGCACCGAGCACGCAGCCGATGACGACCGGCCGCTTGGCCCCGGCCTTATCCAGCATCCGGCCGCCGATCTGCGCGGCGATGACGAACCCGATGAAGAAGAACAGCAAGATCACGCCGGCCTGGGACGCGGTCTGCCCGAGTGAGACCTGGGCGTACTCGCTGCCGAAGAAGAACACGGGGATGAACACCAGGTTAGTGAGGCCGAGCACCAGGCATTCGGTGAGGAACGCCCGGTTGCTGAAGATGCTGACCCGCATCAGCGGGTACTGCATGTTCCGCTCCACCCTGAAGAACACGACGAGCAGGATGACGCCGGCCGCGATCGATACCCAGATGATCGGGTTGTGCCAGCCCCAGATGTTCGACTGCTGGAAGCCGAATACGCTCAGCGTCACGCCGGCCGCGATCAGCACCAGGCCGAGGTAGTCGACGGGGGCGTGCCGGTACTCGGTCACCGGCTTGGAGATGTAGATCAAGATGAGCGCGATGATCGCGACCGGGATGTTCACCCAGAAGATGCCCCGCCAGGTCCACTCGGTGAGGTAACCGCCGAGCAGCGGGCCGATCGCGGTGAGACCGCCGGCGATGCCGAAGAACAGGGCCAGCGCCTTGCCGCGCTGACGCAGCTCGAAGGTCTGCACGACGATCGCCAGCGCGGCCGGGAACATGATCGCGCCGCCGACGCCCTGGACCGCGCGGAAGGTTACGATCCACGCCTCGGCCACGCTGCCCTTGGGGGTGAGTCCGCACATCGCCGAGGCGAGGGCGAAGATGACGACGCCTAGCGTCACCATCTTGCGGTGGCCGAACGTGTCGGCCAGCCGGCCGCCGAACGCGAACAGGCCGGCCAGGGTCAGCAGGTAGGAGTTGACCGCCCACTGCACGCCGGTGCTGCTCAGGCCGAGCTCGCTCTGGATCTTGGGCACGGCGATGGAGACGATCGTCTGGTCGATGAACGTCATCGCGACGGCGAAAATCATCGCCGCCAGGATCAGGTTTCTCGACTTGCCGCCTTGGGCTCCGGTGGCCGCCATTGGCTGTCTCCCCGATACGTTTACGCTGCTATGTCCCAGCCACCGGAACCATAACAGCCCCAGGAACCGCTGCCTACCCCGATTCACCCGAACTCATACATACCTGCTGGTCACCGGCGTGGTGCACCGATGCTGGTTACCTCTTTGGCGTTACTCGCCTCGACGCTGGCCTCCGCGTTGATCTCTGGCGTGCCGCTGCTCAGGTATGTCATAATTTTACGGATCACCAATGTGAATGGTTATGAAGTAACTTAGCACCGGTACCGGTACCGGTACCGGTGGCAAAGGAGCTGGCAACGTGGCCGACGAGGGCTGGCCGCGGGTGACCGCGCCGACGGAGGCGCGCAATCCGCGGACGGTCGGCATCGATCAGGTACCGATCCTGGCGCTGCTGCACATGCTGAACGCTGAAGACACTCTGGTCCCCGCCGCGGTAGCCGCGGTGCTGCCAGACCTGGCCTCGGTGGTGGACGTCGCCGTGCAACGGATCGGTGAGGGCGGCCGGATGCATTATTTCGGTGCGGGCACGTCCGGCCGGATCGCCACGATGGACGCCGCCGAGGTGATCCCTACGTTCGGCGTGCCGCCGGGGATTATCGTGGCGCATCACGCCGGAGGCGCGGGCGCGATACGCACGCCGCGTGAGGCAATGGAAGACAGCGAGCAACTCGGTGCCGAGGATGCCGCGGAGACCGGGCCATCGGATGTGGTCGTAGGGCTTTCCGCGAGCGGCCGCACCCCGTATGTGCGTGGCGCGCTGCGCCGGGCCAGGGAACAAGGCGCGTACACGGTACTGGTCAGCTCCGATCCGCATGCCAGCCTCGCCGAATACGCCGATGTGCACCTTGCCGTGGCGACCGGGCCTGAGGCGATCGCCGGCTCGACCAGGCTGAAGGCGGCCACCGCACAGAAACTGGTGCTGAACAGCCTGTCCACCGCGGTGATGATCCAGTGCGGCCGCACCTGGTCCAATCTCATGGTCGAGCTGGAGGGCCGGAACGAGAAGCTGCGCGCCCGGCTGGTCCGCATCCTGGAGGACGCGACCGGCAAGCCGCAGCAGACCTGCGTAACGGCTCTCACCGAGGCCGAAGGCGATCTGAAGACCGCCCTCGTCGCCCTGCTCGCCGAGTGCCCGGTGCCAGCCGCCGCGGCCGCGCTAGCCGCCAGCAACCGCGACGTCCGCGCCGCCCTAGCAGCCCTCACCTAACCCCGCGGCCCCCGCCCCCGGGGCCCCGCCCCCGGGGCCCCGCCCCCGGCGCCCCCAGCCCCCGCGCTCCCCAGCCCCCGCGCTCCCCAGCGGGTCAATTGCGCGATTGACTTCACTGGGGCGTGTCAATTGCGCAATTGACTTGGTCAAGTATCTGGCTCGGCGTCCGGTATGTCATCGTTTGCGCATGCCGGAGATCCGGTCTCTTGCGCTAGAGCTTGCTGCGGAGGGCGACCAGGGCGAGTTCGGGTAGCCGGTCCGCGCCCAGGTGGGCGGCGATCCGCACGCCGGCCCAGGTCAGCCCGAGGCCGTACACGGCGGCGCACACCACGAGCACGGGCATCCGTACCGCCGCCGGATCCGACTTGGTCAGCACCACGGCCACGATGAAAGGTATCACCGCGATCGCCGTGCCGATCAGGTTGCCGAAGGTGCCGCCGATCGCGTAACCGCGGTAACCGTCTGCGGGCCTTGGCGTGGGGCTGCCCACCCTGCGTTCCACTGGATAGGCCGCGGTTACCGAAAAGATGTTGCTGAGCGCGAGGCCAGCACCGATCCCGGCGATGTCGAGCGCCATACCCACGAAGCCGTCCAGCGGATGCTTGGCCACCGCGGCGAGCACGAACGAAATCGCCGTGAGCAGCGGCACCGCGATCGTGGCGAACACGGCATCCTGACCGGAGAAGTAGGCACGCAGCGAGCGGGCTCCGGTTAGCGCCGCCGCCTCGGAGCCGAAGGCCGGCCCGGTGGTCCCGACGATGTTGGCGTGGAATAGCCCCGCGAACGCTGCGCCGAAGATCGCGCTGGTGATCAGCCCGATCAGGTAGCGCGGCGTCAGGATCGTGCTGATGGACACGGCAACCATGATGACCGCGGTGATGCCCCACCCGATCAGCGAGCTGGGATCGCGGCGCTGATAGACCCAGAACCGCGCGGCCACCGCGCCACGCAAGCCGTACCTGGCGAATGACAGCGCCGCGGCGTGGACGGAAGAGGACTGAGTGCTGGTGTCGACGCTTACCAGGGCCCTGTTCAGTGACCTGATCCACAGATACCCGAGCGCGACGACGACGGCGGCCAGCAGAGCCAGGCGGAGCAGCGCGGCTCCCGCGTGTCCGTCCGAGGCGTCCTGTATCGCGTGCGCCGCCATTCCCGGCGGCAACCAGCGCAGCCATGCGTCGACGCCGCGGAAGCTGGCCAGGCTCAGCTTGTGGTCGGCGGCGAGCTTCGGCACCACCTGGGCGAAGCCCTCGTACAGCGCGAAGATCGGGATGATCAGCAAGATGGCGAGGTCCCTGCCCCGTCGCGAGCGGAGCAGTCCGGCCAGTCCAGTGGTCACGAACCTGGTCAGTGTGATGCAGAACAGCAGCTCGAGCACCACAGCGAGTACCGCGATGAGGATGCCGAGCGCGCCGTGGGCCAGCCCGATCGTGACGCCGAGCAAACCGATCAGGTTAGCCAGCGGCCAGGCGCCCGCCGCCGAGGCGGCCAGCAGACCCACCGCCAGCGGACCGGTGCGCAGCGGATAGAGGGCCAGCGTCGCCGGGTCCAGCGTGCCGTCGAGGCCGAACACCATCAGCGGCAGGATCAGCCAGCCGAATACGAACACGGTGAACACGACCGTCGTCGCGTCCACTGACGCGCTGTTGCCGCGCAGCGCGGCCAGGCCGATGAACGTGATGATGGCGACCAGCACGGCAAAGATCGTGCTGGTGATGAAGCCGGCCTTCGCCTGGCCGGAGGAGCGCAGCGCGTTGCGCAGCATGCGGAGCTTCAGTTGGACGAGGAGCCGAGCCATGACAGTCCCTCCCCGCCGTTCGCGCGCGAGCCAACCAGGTCAATGAACGCCTGATGCAGGGTCTTGCCGTTACGTACCTGGTCGGTGGTGCCGGTGGCGACGATCTCGCCCTTGTCGATGATCGACACGTGATCGCAGACCTGCTCGACGAGCTCCATCACATGGCTGGAGAACAGCACGGTCGATCCGGATTCGACGAAACGGGTGAGCAGCCTGCGGATGGCGTCGGCCGATACCGGGTCCACTCCCTCGAGCGGCTCGTCGAGAAACAGCACCGCGGGGTTGTGAATCAGCGCGCAGCCCAGCGCCGCCTTCTTGCGCATGCCAGTCGAGTAGTCGGCGACCAGTCGTTTGGCGTCGTCGGCCAGGTCGAGCACATCGAGCAATTGCGCGGCCCGTGACCGCACCTCGGCTGTCGGCAGCTGGCGTAGGCGACCCGCGTACTCAAGCAGTTCTTCGCCGCTGAGCCGCTCGAACAGCCGCGACTCGGCGGGGACCACTCCGATGATCGCCTTGGCGTCGACCGGATTGGCCCACACGTCCACGCCGTTTATCAGGATCCGGCCACTATCCGGTCGCAGCAGTCCGGTCATCATGGACAGGGACGTGGTCTTGCCAGCCCCGTTCGGTCCGACAAGCCCGGCGAAGGAACCTTGCCCTATCTCCAGGTTGATCCCGGCGACCGCTTGTTTTTCTCCGAAGGTCTTCCGCAGATCGTGTACCACGATGGCTGGCTCGCCCATGGCCGCCTCCATTGCCTATAATTTGATATCACAATGATAGGTGTAAAATATCAGCGACGTCAACGGGAGGGGCGGAGACGACGCGGTGAGTGAGCGCAAGAGCATACTGCTCAGGCTTGACCCGGCAGCGCATGACGCGCTGGCCAAGTGGGCGGCCGATGAGTTGCGCAGCACGAACGCGCAGATTGAGTACCTGCTCCGCCGGGCGCTCGCCGAAGCGGGGCGACTGCCGGGAGAGGTAAAACCGCAGCGCCGGCCGGGCCGGCCGCCGAAGTAATGCGTGACCTGTCAGCCGACGCGCGGCTGGAGGAACTCGATCCGGTTGCCGAACGGATCGGCGGTATGGAAGCGGTCCTGACCGGGCACCTCGTCGCTCCAGGTCACGTCGTAGCCGTGCGCGGTTAGCAACTCCGACAGTTCGGCGAGACCGTGCACATCGAACGCCGGATGCGCCTTGCGGGCCGGCCGGAAGTCCGCTTCGACGCCGAGATGCACCTGGAAACCCGGTCCCTCGAACCAGCATCCGCCGCGCGGCGCGAGCGCGGGCGGCTTGGGCAGCTCGGCGAGCCC
>DASXDG010000300.1:0-30745 GCA_036490795.1 Streptosporangiaceae bacterium | reverse complement strand
TGGTGGCAGGCCGGTGTTCCTCATGACACGTTTTCCTGGCATCTGGTCCCGGCTGGCCTGGTCCTGGCGCTGCTGTTCTCGTCCGGGTTCCGTGCGCTGCGCATCGGCGGCCACTTCGGTGACGCGCTCGGCATCGCGCTGACCGCGTTCGTCATGTGGCAGAGCTGGGACCTCGACCTGGTCACGATCGACGGGCGGCACGTCGCCGTGCTCGGCGTCTGTACGGCGCTCGGCATGCTCGCGCACGTGGCGGGCGACATGTGCACGCACGACGGCTGCCCGCTGCTGTATCCGCTCAGCAGGCATGAGTTCGGGCTGCTGCCGGAGCCGATACGCATCACCACGAACAAGCTCGCCGAGCATTGGGTGGTCACGCCGCTGCTGCTGGTGGCCCTGGCGTGGCTGGCCTGGCGGGACATCCCGGCGAGTGTCACCCTCAGCCTGCACCCGCACCTGCGCTGATACCCGGGCGGCCGCAACCCCTACTCAAGGTCGGCGAGGCTAATGGGTTCGCACGCCAGAACGACAGCACCTGGACTCTTCGCCGGATGTCCAGATGCATGATCGCAGGCTATATGCAGGCGACAAGGGACATGTGCGCCACGGTAGGCGTTACCGGGCGAGTTACACGCCCGCTGCCATCGCCCAGCACATCGCCGGGTCCTGCGTTTTCATCCAGCTGTCGGCCAGTGCTACCCGCTCGGTGAGGGTGTAGACACCCAGTGCGGCACGCTCGGGATAGGGCAGCCAGTCGATGGCCAGCCGCCGGGCGAGGTAGTCCGCTACCGAGCGGACGCGGGGAATCTCCGGGTCGTCGGTGTGGCCGCTCGGCGTGAAGTGCAGGTCCAGCCCGGAGCGGAGCAGATCGGCGAGCGGCACCTGATGGGCCAGGCCGACCGACAGCGCGGTGGCGTAGCCATCCAGCAGCCCGGCGCCGCTGCCGCCGTGCTTGCCACCGCGGATGAAGACTTCGCCGAGGGCTCCGTCCGCGCGCTGGTTGGCGACCAGGGTGAACTGTTCGCCTCCGATCGTCACCGTGGTGGTGTGGCCGGCACGCCGTCGCTGGACCGGGAACCGCATCTGCTCCTCCTCTGAAAATATATACGAAATTTATACGTCAGCAGGGATGGTTTCGATCCTAGCGGAACGGGGCGGTCGCCGCGAGGAGGACTCGCGGACTGTCGCGTTCCTCCGCCAGGGAGCAAAGCCGGCATATCGCTCCGCCCGGCGATGTGCCGGCGCTATGGTGCGCGCAGGGCCATGGAGGGGAGCAGGGAATGTTCGGGCATCACAACCTTTATCGCGACGGCGTGCCCGCCAGGAGCGTCATCATCAGCATGCGGATGGGAGTGGCGAACACCGTCGGCCACTCGAAGCAGGAACACTTCGTGGACGGCGATCAGATCCCGCATGAGACGCCGGACCAGAAGGTGTTCTTCGACGTCGTGGCCACAGTCGAGTTCGGCGACGGGTCGACTGGCCAGCACGCCGAACGGCTGTGGCGGCACCAGGCCGGCATCTGTCACATCGGCGATGTGCTGCCGGTCCGCTACGACAAGCAGCATCGGGACAAGATCGTTTTCGACCTGCCGGAACTGGAAGCCAACCGGTACTCGCCCAAGGAGCGGGCGGACGGCCAGCCCGCTCAGGCGCAGCCGCACCAGGTCACCGACCTGGCGTCTTTGTTCGGCGCGGGAAATTCGCGAACCGTGCGTGCCGATGCCGTGCGGAATCTGCTCAGCGAACTGACCACGGATCCGCAGGGCTTCGCCGCGCACGTGCGGCAGATGGCGGAGGAAGGCGGCACGAACACGTTCGTGGTCACGTCCACATCCACCAGCGGCACCGGCCCCGTTGCGGAGGAAAGCGGGTTCCCGCTCGTCAGCTTCGGTGACGACGAGGTCGAGGACGTCTAAGCACACGCGTGGAGAGGTGCGTGTTCACGGTGGCGGCGTTGGGCCGGGCGCTGGTGCGTTTCGCGGCGCGGTGGGCAGGAGGGGCGCTCGCTGTTCCGGATCTCCCGGGATCAGCCCTGCCGCGGGGCCCGGGGATTGCCGCGGGCGGGGTCTCCTGACTCATCCATCCGCGTAAGCCATAAGGCAACGGGTCCCATAGCCGGGAGAGCGCGGCGGCCGACGGCAGTCCGGCGGCGTCGGCCGCCGCGATCCCCAGCGCGCGGTACGCGGTCTGGTACCCCACCACGAGCGCGCCGAGCGTCCCCGACAGGTCGCCGAGTGAGGCCAGCCGCAGGTCGGGAGGCGGGTTCGGGAGCAGTTCGGCCAGGAGCCCGCTGGTTTTTTCCAGCCGCCTGGCCACGGCGGGAGAGAGCCCGCCGCCCAAGATGACGGCGTCCGGCTCGTAAGCCACGGTTGCCGCGGTCAGCGCCAGCACGAGGGCCCGGTCGAACCGTTCGAGCAAGGGCTCAAGCAGGTCAGGGGCGTCCGCGGCGAACAGGCCGGCGGCGTCGCTCACCGGGGCGCGCAGTGCCCGCGCCTGGCGCAGCAGCCCGTTCCCCGACAGCAGGTCCTCGATGGTCTCCCCGGATGGCCCGACCGGCAGGAACCCGAACTCCCCGGTCAATCCCCGCCGTCCCCGCAGCAGCACCCCGTCGAGAACGGCACCGGAGCCGAGTCCGGCGCCGATCGTGAACATGACCACGTTGGTCAGTCCGCGACCCGCGCCGAACCGCAACTCGCCTAGCAGGGCCAGGTCTGAGTCGTTGTAGAGGTGCACCGGAGCCGGGATCGCCTGAGTGAGCCGTCGCGCGAATCCCTCACCCTGGATCTGCGGCACGTTCGGCGCCCCGCTGATCGCGCTCCCGTCCGCGGCGACCATCCCGGGCAGGCCCACCACGACCGCTCGCAACCGGGCGTCCAGGCCGCCAGTGAGGGCGGTGACCCGCCCGGCGAGCCACTCCGCCAGTGCCTCCGCGCCGATGGTGATCGGCGTTAGTTCGTGGCTGACCTGGACCGGGTTGCCCAGCAGGTCCGCGACGAGAAAGCGGCAGTTGCTCCCGCCCAGGTCGACGCCGCAGACCAGGCCGAGTTCGGCGCTACCAGTGAGAAGGTCGCCACCTTGCGCGATCAGGCCTTCGGCCAGCAGGGCATCGACGGCCTCGGACGCGGACTGCGGGCTGAACCCGGTCGAGCAGGCCAGCTCGGCGCGCGTCGCCTGGCCGCCGGCGAGGATGGCCGCGAGCACCGTGGAGCGGGTTTCCATGGGTTTCGCGAACCTAGGGCACCGCCGGCCTGTTGTCAATGCCTGCTCTCATTGTCATAACAGCAAGCGTGACTCGCCCACGTCACGTACCTGGTTACCATGGCTGACCGCTACCCTGGCACCATTCGCCCAGGCCAGTACCCAAAGTCGCCCAGGCGATATCAAAGTCGCCGAGGTCACAGCAGAGTTGCTGTGGCCGACACGAAAGGACACCCGTGACCGACTCTCAGGAGCTGCGGGAGCGCACCCTCGTCATACTGAAGCCGGATGCCGTCGCGCGCGGCTTGGCGGGCCGAATCCTCCAGCGGTTTGAGGACTCGTCGCTGAAGATCGTCGGGATGAAGATGCGGACGATGGACGCGGACTTCACCCGCAAGCACTATTTCGATCTCGAGGACCGCCTCGGAGCGGCCATCTACAACGCCACTGCCGGCTTCATGCAGCGTGGCCCCGTGATCGCCTTCGTCCTGGAGGGCGAGGACGCGGTGGCAACCGTTCGCAAGCTTGTCGGCACCACCTACCCGAACGAAGCGCAGCCCGGTTCGATCCGTGGTGACTTCGCGCACCAGTCCAAGGCGGTGGCGACGGCGACCGGCAAGCCGGTCGCCAACCTCGTGCACGCCTCGGGGAACAAGGACGAGGCCAAGTACGAGGTAGCCCTCTGGTTCGAGGAGTCCGAACTGTACAGCTACCGGACAGCGGCCGACGCCTTCGACTGGTAACCCCCGCCCCGGCGCCCCCGCCCCGACGGGTCGCCCCGCCCCGACGGGTCGCCACCGCCCCGGCGCCCACCGCCCCCGCCCCCGATGGGTCGATTGCGTAATTGACTTCGCTAGAGCGTGTCGATTGCGCAATTGACCCGGTTGGATTTACTGGGCGGTGAGGTTGGGGGCGCCGCGGCGGAGGATGTATTTCTGGATCTTGCCGGTGGCGGTCTTGGGTAGTTCGGTCACGAACGTGACCGTATGCGGGGCCTTGAAGTGGGCCAGGCGATCGCGGGCGAACGCGATGATCTCGGCCTCGGTCGCCGCGGCGCCCTGGCCGAGGACGACGAAGGCGTGCGGTGCCTCTCCCCACTTCTCGTGCGGGAGGCCGACGATCGCCACCTCCGCGATAGCCACGTGGTGCAGCAGCGCGCCTTCCACCTCGACAGAGGAGATGTTCTCCCCGCCGCTGATGATCACGTCCTTGATCCGGTCTCGTATCTCGGTGTAGCCGTCCGGATGCACCACGGCGGCGTCGCCGGTGTGGAACCAGCCGTCGCCCATGGCCCGCTCGGTCGCTTCCGCGTCGTTGTAGTAGCCGGCCATGACCACGTTCCCGCGGACGACGATCTCGCCGCTGGTCTGGCCGTCTGCCGGCACCTCCTGGCCGGCGGCGTCCACCACCATCAGCTCGCCGGAGGTGAGCAACTCAACGCCCTGGCGGGCCTTGATGACCGCGCGTTCTGATGGGGTGAGGCCTTCGTGTTCGGGCAGCGGTGCGCACACCGTGATGAACGGTGCTGTCTCGGTGAGCCCGTAGACCTGGGTGACCTCCCAGCCGAACTTGCCCTCCAGCCGTTCGATGGTCGCCGCGGCCGGCGCGGCTCCGGCGGTCACGACGTGCACCCCGGCCGGGACATCGCCGGGGTCGGGCGCGTTGGCCAGCGAGATGAGAATGGTGGGGGCCGCGCACAGCCAGTTCACCCGCTCCTCGCGGATCAGTCCGAAGACCGTGGCGGGATCGACCTTGCGCAGGCAGACGTGGGTGCATGCGGCCGCGGTTACCGTCCAGGTGTACGTCCACCCGTTGGCGTGGAACATCGGCAGCGTCCACAGGTACCTGTCGCCGACCGCCATCGGCAGGTGCAGCAGGGTGCCGATCGTGTTGAGCGCGGCGTTCCTGTGGGTGATCATCACGCCCTTGGGGCGGGCCGTGGTGCCGCTGGTGTAGTTGATACAGAGTAGGTCCCGCTCGCTGAGCTCGGGCCGGTCGAAGACCGGCTCTGCCGCGGCGATCCGCTCCTCGTAGTCCAGCCAGCCGTCGCGCGGTGCGCCCTCGAAGGCCACGAAGTGCCTGACCCCGGGCAGCTGGTCGCGCACGCTGTCGAGCAGTTCGAGGTAGTCGCTGTGCGCGCACACCACCGTGGCGCCGGAGTGGTTCACGATGTACACGAAGTCCTGCGCGGTCAGCCGGTAGTTGATCGGCACCAGCACCGCGCCTAGCTGCGGGACCGCGTAGAACGACTCCAGCTGGGCGTGCGTGTTCGGTGCGATCGTGGCCACCCGGTCACCACGACCGACGCCGAGTGCGGCGAGTGCGGCCGACCACCGGTCGCAGCGATCGAAGAACTGCGCATAGGTCAGCCGCAGGTCTCCATCGACCACTGCCTCCCGGTGCGCGTGCAGGCGGCGGGTCCGGCGAGCGAACTCCAGCGGCGACAGGGGACTCTCCATGGTGCAGATTGTGGCACTTCGCCCCGATAGGCGGCCAGGGGTGTGGTGAGGATGTTCCCTGGCCAGCCGACGTCCGGGGTCAGAGAACCCGGGTCAATTGCGCGATTGACCCGCTCTAGCGATGTCAATCGCGCAATCGGCCCGGGGCTCCGCATCGGCCCGGGCTCCGTATCGGCCCGGGCTCCGTATCGGCCCGGGGCTCCGGTTATGAAAAGAGTCCCTCGATGTCCTCCGCGGTCAGGCCGCCGCCAAACGTCCCGCCCTCATCCAGGACGCTGGCGAATAGCTCGGCCTTGCGGACCTTGAGCGCCATGACCTTCTCCTCGATCGTGTCCTTGGCGATCAGGCGGTAGACCATCACGTTCCGCGTCTGGCCGATGCGGTGGGTGCGGTCGATCGCCTGCGCTTCGGTCGCTGGGTTCCACCACGGATCGAGCATGAAGCAGTAGTCGGCCTCGGTCAGGTTCAAGCCGAACCCGCCGGCCTTCAAGCTGATCAGGAAGACCGGGGCGGACCCGGTTTTGAACGCGTTCAAAACCGAGCCTCGATCCCTGGTCGAGCCGTCGAGATAGCAGTACTCGATGCCCTCGGCGGCAAGCCGGTGCTTGACGTAGCCGAGGAAACCGGTGAACTGACTGAATATCAGCGCCCGGTGACCGCCGGCGGCGACGTCCTTGACATGGTCGATCAGCGTGTCGATCTTGGCGCACGGTATGCCGCCGTCCGCGGTATCGACCAGGGCCGGGTGCAGGCTGAGCTGGCGGAGCAGGGTGAGCGAGCGCAAGATCGTGAAGCGGTTGGCGTTCATGTCGCCGATCAGCCCGAGGATCTTCTGGCGTTCGCGCTGAAGGTGGGTCTGGTACAGCCTGCGGTGCTTGGGGTGCAGCTCTACCTCGAGGACCTGCTCTTGCTTGGCTGGCAGATCACTGGCGACCTGCTCCTTGGTGCGGCGCAGCATGAGCGGCTTGATCCGGCGCCTGAGCTGGGCGAGGAGTTCGCCGTTCCGCTTCTTCTCGATGCCGGTTACGTAGTACTCCTTGAACCGTTCCGGATTCGGGAACAGGCCTGGCGCGGTGATTGACAGCAGCGACCACAGCTCCATCAGGTTGTTCTCCAGCGGTGTGCCGGTGACCGCGATCTTGATCCTCGCGGGCAGCTTGCGCGCGCACTGGTAGATCTGCGACTGGTGGTTCTTGGTGTACTGCGCCTCGTCGAGGAGCAGTCCCGACCATTCGTGGTCCGCGTAGTCCTCGATGTCCAGGCGCAGCAGCGCGTACGAGGTGACAACCGCGTCCGCGGTCTCGCGCAGCGTGCTCAGCCGGGGGCCGCGGCTGGTAACGGTCGCCACGGTCAGGTCCGGCGCGAACTTAGCCGCCTCCGCGGCCCAGTTCGGCACGACGCTGGTGGGCGCCACGATGATGAACGGCGGGCCGTCCGGGTCTGCCTGCCGCGCGTGGCTGATCATCATCAGCATCTGCAACGTCTTACCCAGCCCCATGTCATCGGCCAGGATGCCGCCGAGACCGTGCTTCCACAAGAACGCCAGCCAGCGGAAACCGTCCAGCTGATAGGGGCGGAGCACCGCGTTCACCGAGGCCGGCGGGTCGGCCGGCTCCGGTGTCAGAGCGGTGAGCAGCGCCTGCACCTGCTGCTGCCACGCCTTCGCCTGGCGGCCGACGACGCCGAGCGCGGTGAGCTCGTCCCACAGGCCCGCCTGGAACCGGCTGATGGTGAGCGGGCCGTCCGGATCGCGCAGAGCGCGGGCCTCCTCGATCAGCTTCTTCAGCGTCCGCAGTTCCGGCTTCTCCAGGGAGAAGTAGGTGCCGTCCATGAGCAGCAGGTGCGTGTCGTCGCGGCTGAGCGCGGTGAACACGTCGGTGAACGGCACGCTCTGCCCGTCCACCGTGATCGTGACGCTCAGGTCGAACCAGTCGTTGTCGCCGGCGCGCTCCTGGGTGGACACGGCGATGACGGCTGGCGCCTCGCGGTAGTCGGCCGGAGCGCCGGTGACCTCGACGGCCATCCCTGGCTGGTCCCGCAGGGACGGCAGCAGCTCGGTGCTGAACCGCATCGTGTCCAGGCCGCTGAACTGGGCGGTGGTCGTGCTGAGCGCGGGCGGCAGGTGGTCCAGGATCCGGCGTTCAGCCTCCCGGTCACGGTAGTCGCCACTGCCCGGCACAGACCCGAGCGGCACGCGCTGCTCGGCACCGGCGACCTGATAAAGCCACTCCCAGTCCACCTCGACCTCGTGGCCGGTGCCGTAGGCCGCCCGCAGGACAAGGGTCGGAGCTGATACCTCGGGCGGCGTGAACGTGCCGTCAGCGGAGATCACCGTGACGGCCCGGCGGAGCCTGGGGTAGTAGCCGGCCCGGAAGCGGCCCGCCTCGGTGGCGGGAACGAGCAGAGGCTCGCCGTTCAGTGCCATATCGGTTAGCCCGGCTGGCACAGGCCGGGCCAGCCGGGCCAGCCGGAACGGTTCTGTGCTGCTGGCGTAGATCACGCCGTGCGCCGGGCTGCCGATGAATCCGATGGCCGGCCTGGTAACGCTGCTGCTGTCGTCGCCGATCCGGATGACCGGCTTGATCGACAGACCGTCCGCCTCGGTGACGTCCAGGCAGAACTCGGCGGTCTCGTACCGGCCAACCGGCTCGCGCCGTCCGGCATGCAGCAGCCGTAGTCCGGCGGGCCCTGCCTCGTCAAGCAACGGCCACAGCCGCGGCGAGTCGAAGGCGGACAGCTCGAGCAGCCGCTCATCGTTGCCCGAATAGTAGTAATAGGCAGGGTTCGTCCGGCTGCGGTGCAGCGCGTACAGCTCGCGGAGGAGCCGCAGCTGGTCGGTCCGGTACCCGCCGTGATAGTCGTAGCTGTCCAGCCGGGCCCAGCTGAGCGAACCGTAGATCCAGGTGCCGTTCCTCCCGGGCTGGAGCAGGCGCGCCATCAGGCGCTCTTGGGTCAGCGTGAGCTCGACCGCGAGCGGGGTCTCGATGGCGGCGGCATGCCCAGGCTCCGCCACGTCGTCGAGCAGCGAGTCCAGCGAGCGCTGCCACGAGGCCGGGCGCCGCGATGGTGCCTCTAGCCGGCCCGTTCCCCGCTGCCTCGACCCTGGACCGGCTCCATGGTCCGCACGGGTGCCATAGTCCGGGTCAGCGATGGGTTCCTGCTCGGTATCGGCACCCTGGTCCGCGGCGGCCATCAGCAGCGCGGCGGCGTGCGCGCAGCCATTCCGGGCGGCGCAGCTGCACTGCGCGGACCTTACCTGGTCACCGGCGAAGTAGATCGTTGGTATGTACAGCTCGCCCGCGCTGCCGCGGACCATGCCGCCCAGCGCGTTCTCGGCGGGCACCCAGACCCGACGGATCACCGCGCGCTGGCGCACGTACCGCAGTGCCTGTTCGTAGCACTCGGTGCCTACGATGTCCTCGAGGGAGTCCGCGCTCAGATCCGGCAGCTGCACGCGCATGTCGGCACACTATCGGCCGCCACTGACATTCCCGGGCTGCCATGCCGCGCCGGGATTGCTGGGTTTATTGGGCCGTGATTGGCTCAAGCGACACTTTCTTTGCCGAGTTCCGGGCGTCCGGCCGGGCTTTCTGGCATTCTGGGGCGCCAGCGGTACTCGTGCACGGCGGGTTAGGCGGCGCATCAGGTCTGGTGCGGCGTCCGGCGGTGAACGGTGCCGAGGGGCCCGCACGCCGAGACGCGGTCGCCCGTCACGGCAGTCCAGCCGAAGCAACTCAGCGGAGGCGGTCCGGCCAGTGCGGCGCGGTCGAGGCAGCCATAGCCGGGGCTGACCCCGGCGCGACCGCGGGCACGTGGCCGGCGGAAAGGACTGCATTGTCGCGACACCGGACCGGGGCACGCAGCTCACGGCGGAAAAGGGGCCTGATCCGGCGTACTGGCATCGTGTTCCCCGTGGCCGTAATCGCGGCCGTGGCGGTGATCGCGGTGGCGGTCTCCGCGTACCTCATGTCCCCGGAGTCCACGTCGGTAGGTGACGCCCTCGGCATCATCCCGGGCTCGCGGGCGTTCACCGCGCTCGAGGCCGAGCGCCAGCAACTGATCGCGATGACCGCGGCGGCCGGCACGCTCGCCTCCGTTACCAAGCCCAAGCTCGCCTCGCCCGGGGAGGCGGCGGTCAGCAATCCGAACGCGACATCGGTCGGTGGTACTGCCCCGGTCATCGCCGCGCCGTCCGATCCCACCGGCGCGGAGGCTATCGCGCAGAGCATTATGGGCAGCTTCGGCTTCCCGCCGCAGCAGTATTTCTCTTGCCTGTACGACATCTGGCAGCGGGAGAGTAACTGGAACGTGTACGCCGAGAACCCCAGCGGTGCTTACGGCATCCCGCAGGCGCTGCCTGGCGACAAGATGGCCAGCGCGGGCGCGGACTGGCAGACGGACCCGGCCACCCAGATCAAATGGGGACTCGGATACATCAAGGCCCAGTACGGAAATCCATGTGCGGCATGGGATTTCGAGGAAGCGAACGGCTACTACTAAACGCCATGTAACCGGCCATTGGCTATATGTAAAAGATTTAGCACTGAGTAACTCGCCTGTTACTCTCGTGCCATTTAATTGCACTGTCCGGTCTGGTGCTTAAAGGTAGATAATGGGCGATTTTTGAGCCTGTGTGAGCTTCGTCATAGTGCAGAAACGGGCGCTCGGATTCTTCGTAAAGGCCTAGGTTAACAACGGGTTTCTAACGACTTCATTACAGGTGACGCATCTGCCGTGACCTTGGTCACACGGAATTCGGTCACAAAACCCATTGTTGTTCGGCGAGGCTGATAGCCGACAGCACCCCGCCCGTGAGACGGCAACCCTCCGAGTTAGCCGGCGCCCTGCCCCGCGCCACGTCCACGCGCAGATCCTGCACTCAAGGCAGTCCTTGATCAGGGGTGAAACGTAGAACGCGTGACACGCGAAACCGAAGGGCCACCTTGTCACGGCATCGTAAAGTTCGTAACCGGTCCAAGCTGGTGGCCATCGTGGCGAGTGGTGCGTTCACTGTCGCCGCCGCGTCGACCGCGGCCGCGGCGACCTGGCCGAGCGCAGCCTCGGCGAGCCAGGCCCAGCTGACATCGGTTACCCGGCCTCAGCTCGTGGGCGCTTCCCAGTCCGCGCTCACCGTCTCGTCTCAGCAGATCCTTGCTGAGGAGCAGCGGGTAAGGGCCATGCTGATCAAGCAGGCTGAGGCGCAGAAGGCGGCGGCAGCTAAGGCGGCGGCGGCAAAGAAGGCCGCAGCACAGGCCGCGGCGAAGAAGAAGGCGGCCGAGGAAGCCAAGAAGAAGAAGAAGGAGATGGCCGCTCAGGTCTCCGGAACGCCTCAGCACGTCGCGCAGGCGATGCTGGGCAAGTTCGGCTGGTCCAGCAGCCAGTTCTCCTGCCTGCAGCCACTGTGGGAACGGGAGAGCGGCTGGAACGTGTACGCCGACAACCCCGGCTCCGGTGCCTACGGTATCCCGCAGGCGCTACCCGGCTCCAAGATGTCTAGCGCCGGGCCGGACTGGGAAAGCAGCGCCTACACCCAGATCAAGTGGGGCCTGGAGTACATCCGGGCGGACTACGGATCGCCGTGCGGCGCCTGGGAGCACGAAGAGGCCACCGGCTGGTACTGACCCTCTTTCCTGTCGCTGAACAGCAGGCGGTGCCCGTGACGGGCACCGCCTGCTGCCAGGTCTGTCAGGTAACGGGCGCCCACGACTGGGCGATGGTGTCGAACATCGGGCGAAGGCTCGCCCAGGACGCGGCCGGTGCGGTGAAATACATGGCGTAGGACTGCTTCGCCGGAGTGTCAGCCACCCAGAGCAGATCTAGTACCTCCTGGGTGGTGCCGTTTTCCGTGTAGGTGAATCTCCAGGAGGCAGCGGGCCAGCCGCGGATCGGATAGCTCGTGATGGCGCCCACCTGCTTGTAGCCGGGGTGCACGCTGGCCGAATTGCGCCTGATGTACCTCGCTTCGCGAGCCATGTCACCAGGAAAGGTGTGCGGGGTGAGGTCCACCAGCACGAACGCGTTCAGGCCCGGATCCCTGAAGTAGGTCTCGTAGGCGTGAGTCGGCGACGGCGCGGCGCTCCAGCCTGACGGGTACCAGAGGCTGAAACCAGCCTTGGTGCCCCCCGTGCCCGGCTGCTCCGAGTAGCTGGTGTAACCAGACGGCAGCGACCCGGTCAGCGGGTGGTTGATGGCCTGGGCAAGCTCGGACGAACCGGATCCTGTGCTCGCGCCGGTGGGTGTTCCCGGCGAACTCGGCGTACCAGGGGACGAGGCAGACGAGGTGCCCGTGCTGCCGCCGCCGCCCGAGTGCCGGAGCAGCATGACGGTAGCGGCACCCGCTCCGGCGCCGATGATGACCAGCGCCAGCAGGACCAGAAGCCAGCGCCGGCTCCCGCCACCCGATCCCGGCGGACTGCTCCCGCCAGTCGAACTGGGCGGGGCGTCCGGCCAGGCCGCGACGTCGCGCTGCGGCTGCTGGCCCGCGTAAGCCGACGGCTGTGCCGTGTACGCCGGCTGCTGCGCGGAGAACGAGGGGCCTCGCTCGGCGGACCCTTCGGCCGGCCGAGGCGTGGAATACCAGGAGGAGAAGTCCGGCGCCTGACTGTCCGGGCCTCCGGGGTCGCGCACCGTACCTGGGGTGTCGTCGCGGCTGGGCTGCGGTTTCGTCGGCGGGGCCGCGGACGAAGCCGGTACCCCCCAGGTCGCGGGCGTCGCGTGCGCCCGCGGTGCGGGCGTTTCGTTGCTCGTGGCGGGTTCCAGGCTCGCCAGGTCCATCGAGGTCTGTGCCGCCTGTGCCGATCCGCCTGGCGTCATGGCGGACAGCGACGTCGGCACGTAGCCGTCGGCGCCCGGACTGTCGGGCAGCAGCGGCAGGATGTCGGAAATCATCCGGGAGGCGGTGGCGGCGTCCGGGCGATCGGCTGGCTCCCTGCGAAGGAGCGACTCGATCACCTGGCTGAGCGGGCCTGCCGCGGGCGCCGACGGCGCGTCCTCGTTAATGATCGCGGACATCGTAGTGATCGCGCCGCCGCGCGACTCATACGGCCCGTGTCCCTGGACCGCCGCATACAGGGTCGCCCCCAGCGACCACAGGTCGGAGGCGGGTGTGGCGTCGCCGCCGCGGATGCGCTCGGGTGCGGTGAAGCCCGGTGAGCCCATCACCATACCGGTCTGGGTGAGCTTCGGGTCGCCCTGGAAGGTGGCGATGCCGAAGTCCGTGAGCACCGCCCGGCCGTCGTTGCCCAGCAGCACGTTGGACGGCTTGACGTCGCGGTGCAGCACCCCGGCGTTGTGCGCGACCGACAGCGCGGACAGCAACTGCTTGCCGATCTCGCCGGTCTGCCGCGGTGACAGCGGCCCCTCAACCGCCAGCACCTGATCGAGCGACCGGGCGTTGACCAGCTCCATGACGATCCACGGGCGCCCGTCGTCGTCCGCGACGTCGTAGACGGAGACCACGCCAGGATGAGACAGCCGGGCGGCCGTCTTGGCCTCCCGCAACGTGCGCTGGTAGGCATTGGCGCGCTCGTCAGCGGTCAGCGTGTCGGCCATCTGAACTTCCTTGACGGCCACGTCGCGGTCGAGGAGCTGATCGCGGGCTCGCCAGACGATGCCCATAGCGCCACGGCCAATGGGCGCCTCCAGGCGATAGCGGCCGGCGATGACCCGTCCCGTGTCTGCCAAAGGGGTCATTGGCCTACTGCCTTCTGAGGAGGTGCTGTCCTGAGGCGGATGCGGGGGCATTCGCCTCGGCGTATGCTAGCGCCTCGGCGGCCCGGATGAACGCCGCTCACCGCCGGACCCCCTTCGCTCCGATATCACTCCCTGGCGCAAAGCCTAGCGTGCCCCGATAAACGCCCATCGCGTACAGGCTTGGCCCCGGCAGTGAAGCGGCAGGGAAACCTGGATGACTTATGTGTTCTTGGTCATGGACTCGACGTCGAGCGCCGCGTCGAGCGCCTCGACGGTGATCTCGCCTCGCTCCACGTAGCCGCGCGCGATCACCACGTCCCTGACCCTGGACCCGGTGTCGAGTGCCTCGTGGGCCACGCCGGCGGCGGCTTCGTAGCCGATATAGCGGTTCAGCGCGGTCACGATGACCGGTGATGACTCCGCCAGCCGGCGCAGCCGGGCGGCATCGGTGCCGATACCCGCGACGCACTTGTCCGCCAGCAGCGGGATCACCGCGGCGAGCAGCCGCAGCGAAGACAGCAGATTCCGCGCGATGACCGGCATCATCACGTTCAGCTCGAAGTTCCCGGCCGCCCCGCCGAAGGCCACCGCGGCGTCGTTCCCGATCACCTGCGTGCACACCTGGCAGACCGCCTCGCAGATAACCGGGTTCACCTTCCCCGGCATGATCGACGAGCCGGGCTGCAGGTCCGGAATCCGGATCTCGCCGAGGCCGGCCACCGGTCCGGAGCCCATCCAGCGCAAGTCGTTGCACATCTTGTAGAGCGAAACGGCGACTACGCGCGACGCGCCGCTCGTCTCCACCAGGGCGTCGCGGGCGCCCGCCGCCTCGAAGTGATTCGCCGCCTCGGTCAGCGGCAGGTCCATGTCGTCGGCCAGTCTGGCGATGACCGCACCGGCGAAGCCTGCCGGCGCGTTCAGCCCGGTGCCTACGGCCGTGCCGCCCAGCGGCAGCGCGCCGAGCCGGGGCAGCGTGTCGCGCAGCCGTGCCACGCCCAGCCGCGCCGCCGCCGCGTAGCCGCCGAACTCCTGGCCTAGCGTTACCGGCACCGCATCCATCAGATGGGTTCTGCCGACCTTCACCACGTCGGTAAACTCCGCGGCCTTGGCCTCGAGTACGCCGGCGAGGTGATCGAGTGCGGGCATCACGTACCGGACAACCAGCCGGGTGGCCGCCAGGTGGATCGCGGACGGGAACACGTCATTGGACGACTGCGAGGCGTTGACGTCGTCGTTCGGGTGGACCTCGCTTCCTAGTCGTTTGGTCGCGAGCCTCGCGATGACCTCGTTGGCGTTCATGTTGCTCGACGTGCCCGATCCGGTCTGGAATACGTCGATGGGGAACTGATCGTCATACCCGCCGACGGCGACTTCGGCGGCCACGTCGTGGATGGCGTCGGCCATGTCCGCCGCGAGCACGCCGAGGCGCCCGTTGACCACCGCCGCGCCGCCCTTGATCGAGGCCAGCGCCCCGATCATGTCCCGGCCGATCCGCTCGCCGGACACAGGGAAGTTCTCCACCGCCCGCTGCGTCTGCGCGCCCCACAGCGCGTCCGCGGGCACCTCGACTTCGCCCATCGAGTCGTGCTCGGTCCTGGTAGGCCCAGTAGTCATGGCTTGGTCCCGATGTTCAGCAGCGGGCCGGTCGTGTCGGCGAAGAAGTCGTTGCCCTTGTCGTCCACGACGATGAACGCGGGGAAGTCCCTTACCTCGATCTTCCACACCGCTTCCATGCCGAGTTCCGGGTACTCGAGCACCGACACCGAGGTGATGCAGTCCTGCGCCAGCCTGGCCGCCGCGCCGCCGATTGACCCGAGGTAGAAGCCGCCGAACTGCTCGCATGCCTTGGTCACGGCCGGCGAGCGGTTGCCCTTGGCCAGCATCACCAGCGATCCGCCCGCCTCCTGGAACCGGGCGACATAGGAGTCCATCCGGCCGGCGGTGGTCGGGCCGAATGATCCCGACGCGTACCCGGCGGGAGTCTTGGCCGGGCCGGCGTAGTACACCGGATGGTCGCGCAGGTAGTCCGGCATCGGCGCGCCCGCGTCCAGTCTCTCGGCGATCTTGGCGTGCGCGATGTCGCGGGCGACGACCAGCGGCCCGGTCAACGCCACCCTGGTCCGGATCGGGTACCTGGCGAGCTCGGCCCGGATCTCGCCCATCGGCCGGCTGAGATCGATGGCGACCACGTCCTGCGACGTGTCCTGCGTCGTGGGCTCGGGCAGGTACTGCGCCGGATCGGTCTCCAGCCGCTCGAGGAACACCCCGTCCGCGGTGATCTTGCCCAGTGCCTGCCGGTCCGCCGAGCAGGACACCGCGATGGCCACCGGGCACGAGGCGCCATGCCTGGGCAGCCGTACCACGCGCACGTCGTGGCAGAAGTACTTGCCGCCGAACTGCGCCCCGATCCCGACTTTCCTGGTGATGTCCAGCACCTGCTGCTCGAGTTCGGTGTCACGGAAGCCATGCCCCGTGGCCGAGCCGGACGTCGGCAGCGCGTCCAGGTATTTCGCCGAGGCGTACTTGGCGGTCTTGAGCGCGAACTCGGCGCTGGTCCCGCCGATGACGATCGCCAGGTGGTAGGGCGGGCAGGCCGCCGTCCCGAGCGAGCGGACCTTCTCCTCGAGGAAGGCCAGCAGCCGCGCCGGATTCAGCACGGCTTTAGTCTCCTGATAGAGGAACGACTTGTTGGCCGAACCGCCGCCCTTGGCCATGAACAGGAATTTGTACTCCGAACCTGCCGTCGCGTACAGCTCGATCTGGGCGGGCAGATTGCTTCCGGTGTTCTTCTCTTCCCACATAGTGAGGGGTGCGAGCTGGGAATACCGGAGGTTG
Source organism: Streptosporangiaceae bacterium (assembly GCA_036490795.1). Taxonomy (GTDB): domain Bacteria; phylum Actinomycetota; class Actinomycetes; order Streptosporangiales; family Streptosporangiaceae; genus JAFARZ01. The sequence continues at coordinate 14,561 of DASXDG010000300.1, read as the reverse complement.
AGGTTCGTGTACGCGTCATGGACGCCGCGTGCGATGTGCTCTTCGTCACGCCCGTCGGTCAGCACCTGCTGGCCGCGCTTGCCCATGACGATCGCGGTTCCCGTGTCCTGGCACATCGGCAGCACGCCGCCCGCGGCGATACAGGCGTTCTTCAGCAGGTCCCGTGCCACGTAACGGTCGTTCGGGCTGGCCTCGGGATCGTCGAGGATGGACCGCAATTGCTTGAGGTGCGCAGGTCGTAGCAGGTGAGCGATGTCGTGCATGGCAGTCGAGGTCAGCAACGTCAGCGCCGCCGGATCGACCTCGAGGAAGTCTCTGCCAAGGCCGCTGTGCCGCTGCACCCCGGCATCGCTGACCAGCCGGTATTCGGTCGCATCCGGACCTGTCGGCAGCAACTCGGTGAATGCGAACTCCGCCACGTTGGGGCACCCTCCCGCTAGCTCCTGCCCATCACCCTAGCTCCGTCACCGCCCTCGGCCGCTCAGGGGGTTGCGGCGCCACGTACGCCCGGCCGGCAAGGAGCTCCGCGGTCCGCGAGCCCCCTCAGGTGGGGTTTCGCGGGCCGCGAAGCGCACCGGGTGCCCCCGTAGAACTCTCCGGGCCGGGACTGCAATCGTGTGCATTGAGCCGGGGGCCGCGCCTGATGGGTTTCTCGCCTGCTGGGAAAGCGATCCTCGGTGTCTTTGCGGTCACGACTTGTACATATTTGAGGCTTCTTGTATCTTGGCGCTATGCGGCGACGCCGCGCCGTGCGGTGCCCCCGTCCGCACGATGTTTGCTAAGCCCGCGGTGCCCCCGTCCGCGTCCGGCCTAGCAGCGGCGTCGCCGCCAAGCTTTGTGAGTTCCGGTCCGATACGGACCGGAGCTCACGGCGTTCCCGGGCCGGATGCCTGCACCGTTTCTGTGGGTGATCGAGACACCACGTGCCGTTCTGATAAAAGAGTTAATAATGGTTACGCTGGGTAAAGCGGTAGCGGAGAGATGGGGGGACTATCCGATGGCCGCACCAGCGCCTACCGCCAGCAGCAGGCCCATGATCAGGAGCCTGATCCCGGCGAGGATCGACCGGCTGCCCTGGTCGAAATTCCACACCCGGATGGTGATGGCGCTCGGCGTCGCATGGGTGCTTGACGGGCTTGAGATCACGATCGCCGCCAACGTCGGGCCGGACCTGACGCGCGCCGATACGCTGCACATGTCCGCGGGCGCGGTCGCCGACATGGCCACCTGGTACCTGCTCGGCCAGGTCTTCGGCGCGCTGTTCTTCGGCTGGCTGTCCGACAAGCTGGGCCGGCGGAACCTGTTCATGATCACGCTCGCCGTGTACCTGATCGGCGGCGGTCTGACCGCGCTGACGCCGACCGGCGGGCACTGGTTCATCTTCCTGTACGCCACCAGGGTCCTGGCCGGCGCCGGCATCGGCGGCGAGTACGCGGCGATCAACTCCGCCATCGACGAGATGATCCCGGCCAAGTACCGGGGCAGGGTGGACCTGGCGGTCAACGGTACCTACTGGGCTGGCGCCTTCCTCGGCACGATCGTCACGCTGGTGTTCATCAACAACGTCGCGGAGAAGCTCGGCTGGCGGCTCGCCTACCTCGTCGGTCCGGTGCTCGGGCTGGTGATCATCTACGTCCGGCGCAACTTGCCGGAGAGCCCGCGCTGGCAGATCATGCACGGCCACGAGAAGGAGGCCGAATCCTCCATCGCCGAGATCGAGGCCGATGTCGAGCAGACCCGGGGCAAGCTGCCGCCGGTGGACAAGAGCAGGGAACTGGAGATCACCCCGGCCGAGGACATCGGCTACTGGCCGCTGGCGAAGGTGCTCCTCCGGCAGTACCCGACCCGGGCGCTGCTCGGCGGCGCGTTGATGATCACCCAGTCGTTCCTCTACAACGCGATCTTCTTCACCTACGGCCTGGTGCTCCAGTTCTTCTTCAACGTCCCGACCGGGGACACGCCGTACTACTTCATGGCGTTCGCGGCCGGCAACCTGCTCGGGCCGCTGACCATAGGGCACCTATTCGACAGCATCGGACGCCGGAAGATGATCTCCGGTACCTACCTGCTGTCCGGTGTCCTGCTCATCATCTCCGCGCAGTTCTTCAAGGCGGGCATGCTGAACGCCACCACGCAGACACTGTGCTGGACGGTGATCTTCTTCTTCGCTTCGGCGGGCGCCAGCGCCGGCTACCTGACGGTCAGCGAGGTGTTCCCGCTGGAGGTGCGGGCCAAGGCGATCGCGATCTTCTTCGCCATCGCGCAGTGCTTCGGCTCACTCGGGTCGCACCTGTACGGGCACCTGATCGGCGATGGACACGACCCGGACAAGCTCTACTGGGGGTACCTGCTCGGGGCGGGCGCGATGATCGCGGGCGGCCTGATCGCGCTGTTCTTCGCCGTAGATGCCGAAGGCAAATCCCTCGAAGAGGTCGCCAAGCCGCTCTCGGTCGTGGCCAAGCCCGGCGAGGGCCTGTTCAGGTCCGGTGCGCCGCTCACCACCGCGTCCTCGTCGGCGCAGGCCCGCCGTCCGGAGGACGCCGGCATTCCTGAGCAAGCGCCCCGCCGTCAGCAGGACGCCAACGTGCCCAAGCAGGCGCGGCGCGAGCACAAACCTTTCGTCAAGTTCTGGCGCCGGTAGCCACGGTGGCCGCGCGGCCGCGCGGGCCACCGCGGGCGGCGCGCAGCTGGCCAGAACCGTTGGCAACTTCAGCACCAATAGACACACTGGCACCAACCGTGGAGTGCGTGCCTCCCGAGCCACCTCCGCAGGCGCCACTAACGCGGTAGAAATGTCCAACGCGGCGGAAAAGGTTGCTGTGAGCAGCCTCTTCTTCCGTGCTGGACAAAAATACCGCGCTAAATCCAGGATGCTCGCGTCGGGCCCTGACAGCCGGGCCAAGCCCTTGCTGCCTCGTCCCTGACGCAACGTAACGTCCCGTTGACAAGGTTTTAAACAAGTTCACCATGGTACGCGGGTAGGACCACGGACTTGCCCGCCGTGCACCGTCCCGAGAACGGAGCACCATGACGACGTCGTCTGAAACCGTGACCGCGCCGATCCGGAGCCTTATCCCGGCGCGGATCGACCGGTTGCCCTGGTCGAGATTCCATACCCGTTTGGTGATGGCCCTCGGCGTCGCGTGGATCCTTGACGGGCTGGAGATCACGATCGCCAGCAACGTCGGTCCGGACCTGACGCAGAAGTCCACGCTGCACATGTCCGCGGGCGGGGTTGCCGACATCGCGACCTGGTACCTGATCGGCGAGATCATCGGGGCGCTGTTCTTCGGCCAGTTGTCGGACAAGCTGGGCCGCCGGAACCTGTTCATGGTCACGCTGGGCGTGTATCTGGTGGGCAGCGGGCTGACCGCGGCCACGCCGGTCGGCGGCAAGTGGTTCCTCTTCCTGTATGCCACCCGGGTCATAGCGGGTTCCGGCATCGGCGGCGAATACGCGGCGATCAACTCCGCGATCGACGAGATGATCCCGGCCAGGTACCGGGGCCGGGTTGATCTCGCGGTCAACGGCACGTACTGGGCCGGGGCCATCCTCGGCACGATCGTCACGCTGTGGGTGCTCAACAACGTGGCGCCCGACCTTGGCTGGCGATACGCGTACCTGGCCGGCCCGGTACTCGCACTAGTCATCATCTTCGTGCGGCGGAACCTGCCGGAGAGCCCGCGCTGGCAGATCATGCATGGCCGGGAGGAAGCCGCCGAAGCCTCGATCGCGGAGATCGAGGCCGATGTCGCGAGAACCAAGGGCGCACTGCCACCGGTCGATGAGAGCCAGGCCCTGGACATCAGGCCGACGGAGAAGATCGGTTATTTGCGCCTGCTCAGAGTGCTGTTCCAGCATTACCCGGGGCGGTCGGTGCTCGGCGCGTCACTGATGATCACCCAGTCGTTCCTGTACAACGCGATCTTCTTCACGTCCGGCCTCGTGCTCGAGTTCTACTTCCACGTCAAGGCCACCGATACCGGCTACTACTTCTTCGCGTTCGCGGCCGGCAACCTAGCCGGGCCGCTGACGATCGGGCACCTGTTCGACACGATCGGGCGCAAGAAGATGATCTCCAGCACGTACATCATCGCTGGCGTTCTGCTGATCGTCACCGCGCAGTTGTTCAAGGAGGGTGACCTGACCGCGACCACGCAGACCATCTGCTGGGCGGTCGTGTTCTTCTTCGCGAGCGCCGGGGCGAGCGCTGGCTACCTGACGGTCAGCGAGGTGTTCCCGCTTGAGGTGCGGGCCAAAGCGATCGCGGTCTTCTTCGCGATCGCGCAGGCCTTCGGCACGCTGGGGTCGCACTGGTACGGCCATCTGATCGGCACCGGCCACGACCGGAACACGCTCTACGCGGGCTACCTGGTCGGGGCGATCGCGATGATCTTGGGCGGGCTGGTGGCCGCGTTCCTCGGCGTCGCGGCGGAGGGCAAGTCGCTGGAGGACGTGGCGAAGCCGCTGGGTGTCATCGCCAAGCCCGCCCAGGCCATCTTCCGGTCCGGGCACGAGAACCCGGAGCCCGAACCAGGCGGATAAAGCCGCCTCGCCGGCCGCCTCGCCGCGCGCCTCGCCGGCCGCCTCGCCGCGCGCCTCGGCGCGGACGAAGCGCGCGGCGAGCACGTTGAAGACCGCGCCCGTCCACAACCAGAATAGGCCGCTCGGCTTCATCGTGCGTTCGGCATCAGGGATCAGATCGATGCCGCGCTGCTCGATCTTGAACGCTGCATTACCCGCGACGGTGTTCGCAGGCGATTCGGTCATGGGGCACTCCAGACACTGTAACCTCACCGGAACTAAGAGGCTACAGTGACGACTGCTCCGATAACCGCGGGTAGTTATGCCTGTCGCTAGATCCTGCTGAAGTGCTGGAAGCACTCGTAGTACGGATCGGTGGACTGGGCGAAGTGGGCTGCCTCCGACCGCTTCACCGCCAGGTACGCGGACGAACGCAACGGCCCCAGTGCCTCCATCAGCAACTGGTCGGTCACCAGCGCGTCCAGCGCGGCGCTGAGCGAGGCGGGCAGCCGGTGCACGCCGAGCCGTGCCCGCTCCGCGTCGGACATGACCGCCGGATCCTCGTTGACTGCCTCGCCGGGGTCGATCTTGGACCGGATCCCGTCCAGGCCCGCGTGGATGAACGCGCCGAGCGCGAGGTACGGGTTGCCGGTCGAGTCCGACGGCTTGAGTTCCAGGTTCACCGACGACGTCGGGTCGCCTCGCAGGGCCGAGCAGATCCGCACCGCGGCCTCCCGGTTATCCATGCCGTAGCAGGTGAACGCGCTAGCCCACATCTGCGGCGCGAGCCGCCGGTAGCTGTTCACACTGCCGCAGGTCAGGGCCACGAGCGCGGGCAGGTGGGCGAGCACGCCACCGATGAAGTGGTAGCCCACCTCGGACAGCCCGTACCGGTCGGTGGGATCCACGAAAGCGTTCGAGCCGTCACTGGAGGTCAGCGAAATGTGCAGGTGGCAGCCGTTGCCCGCCTGGTCGGGGATCGGCTTGGGCGCCAGGCTGGCCCACAGGCCGCGGCGGAACGCGACACCGCGCACGGTCTCCCGGTACAGCACCTGGTTGTCCGCCGCGCGCAGCGCGTCCGCGTACCTGATGGAGAGCTCGTGCTGGCCGTGGCCGAGTTCGGGGTAGTAGTGCTCGACCTCGAGCCCCTGCGCCATCAGCGCGTCGACCAGTTCCATCGTGAAGTCGTGCGCCTGGTGGAAGCCGGTCGAGGAGTAGCACAGGCTGTCTTCGAGCGGGACCAGCCGGTCCGGGATGGCCGGCCCGGCCGGCGATGACTCACGGTAACCGACGCTGAACTCGGGCTCGAACGCCGCGTCGACGCCGTAGCCTTCCGCGGCGAGTTCGGCGATGGCCCGCTTCAGGAACGTCCTCGGACAGGCGTCCCATGGCGTCCCGTCGGGTAGCACCAGGTCAGAGAGCATGGCCCCGGCTCCGGGCGCGTACGGCAGGGCCACATAGGTGGACGGATCGGGCAGGATCCGCACCTCGCCTACCGGCCCCATACCGTCCACCGACGCCAGATGGTCGAGCATGGACATTGCCATCATCGCCACCGTGTGCCCGATGCCGCTGGCTACCCGCTCCTGCAGCCGCGACGTGCCTGCGGCCTTGCCGCGGATAATCCCGCCGTGGTCGGCGTATAGAAACCTGACCAGGCGGATCTGGTCAGTGTCGATGTCGATGTCCGTCATGCACTAATGGTTAGCATGCCGGGGCCGGTACTGTCATGCACATGACCGCTCGTGACCTGCGGGCATCCGATGCTGACCGGGATCGGGTGATCACCGTGCTGACCGCCGCGGTATCGGACGGACGACTGACTCAAGATGAATTCTCGGAACGACTATCGAGCGCTTGTTCCGCGAAGACGCTTGGTGAACTCGCGGGGCTGACCACGGACCTGGCCGAATCCCCGGTGGTGCACCTGGACGCGGGCCGGGTCATCACGGGGATCTTCAGCCCGGCCCGGAGGGAGGGCCGGTGGGTGGTACCGGAGTCACTGACCGTAACCGCGGTCCGGTCGACGGTCGTCGTGGACTTCCGCGACGCTCTGCTGCGGTCCAGCCAGGTCAAGGTGTTCGTGCACGCGCTGGCCGGCCAGGTTCACTTCTACGTGCCGGACGGGATCGTGGTGCAGGTGACCGGGCGGGCGTTCCTCGGCAGCAAGTCGGTCGGCCGCAACTACGGAGCGGCGGCGCTGCAGGCAGGCCAGGACACTCCGGTGATCAACGTGCAGGCGCTCATCCTCGGCGGCAAGCTGGTCGTGCATACGCCGCCAAAACCCAAGCGGTTCCGCTGGCCGCGAATCAGCCGAAGTTGATGGACGAGTAGGCGCGCAGCTTCCACAGCTGGTGTTCGGCCTTGATGCTGCGGATCGTGCCGGACCTGGACCGCATCACCAGCGAGTGTGAGGTGGCGCCGCCGCGGCTGTACCTGACGCCCTCCATCAGCTCGCCGTCGGTGATACCGGTCGCGGCGAAGAACACGTCATCGGACGCCACCAGGTCATCGGTGGTCAGCACCCGGTCCAGGTCGTGCCCGGCGTCCAGCGCCTTGCGCCGCTCCGCGTCGTCGCGCGGGGCTAGCTGGGTCTGGATGACGCCGCCCAGGCACTTGAGCGCGCACGCCGCGATGATCGCTTCCGGGGTGCCGCCGATGCCGAGCAGCAGGTCGATTCCGGTGCCCTCGCGGGCCGCCATGATCGCGCCGGCCACGTCGCCGTCGGTGATCAGGTGGATGCGAGCGCCCGTCTGCCTGACCTGGGTGACCAGGTCGGCGTGCCGGGGACGGTCCAGGATCACCACGGTCACGTCCTGGGCGCTGCCGCCCTTGGCCTTGGCGACCGCGGCGATGTTGGCCGCCGGCGGTGCGGTGATGTCCACGACTCCCGCCGCCTCCGGGCCGGTGGCCAGCTTGGACATGTAAAAGACGGCGGACGGGTCGTACATCGAGCCGCGTTCGGCCACGGCGAGCACGGCGATCGCGTTGGACATGCCGTTCGCGCACAGCCGCGTCCCGTCGATCGGGTCGACCGCGACATCGCAGGCGGGGCCGGTCCCGTCGCCCACCTGTTCGCCGTTGAACAGCATCGGGGCGTTGTCCTTCTCGCCCTCGCCGATGACCACGACGCCGCGCATCGACACCGAGTTGATCAGCAGCCGCATCGCGTTCACGGCCGCGCCGTCCGCGCCGTTCTTGTCGCCTCTGCCCACCCAGCGTGCTGCCGCCATGGCGGCGGCCTCGGTCACCCTGGCCAGTTCCAGCGCCAGGTTGCGGTCAGGGGCGTGCGTCGCCGGCTCGTGCTCGTCCATACCCGGTAATCCTAGTCAGGCGATCCCGGCTAGGCGGTTTCGTCGAAGGTGACTTCGACGTGCTGTTCCTTCCGCCGCTGGTTCTGCAGGGCCTGCAGGGTGAGGCTTTCCCGGTCCGCCTTGAGCAGCGGCGGCTGGACGATGGACCTTGGCCACAGCCGGCGGGCGAGCACCACGTTGACCTCGGCGGAGTAGACGATGACCCGGACCGCCACGTAAATCCACGCGATCAGGCCGAGCACGGTGGCGAACACGCCGTACACGGAGTCAGTGCGCAGGAAGTGGTGCACAAGGTAGGTGCCGAGCACCTGGAGCAGCGTCCAGCAAACGCCGGCGACGATGGCGCCGGGCAGCAGGCGGCGGACCACCACCGCCTTCGGTGTCAGGATCCGGAACGCCGCGACGAACATCCCCACGTTCGCCAGCGCGGCAGCGATCTGGGCGGGGATGACCAGCCAAGCCGTGTTGTGCCCGTAGGTACTGAGGCCGGTCAGCAGCGTGGTGACGATAACCCCGAAGGCGAGCAGGCCGAGGAAGATACCGGAGCGGCCGAGCCGCTGGACGAACCCTGGCCGGTCCGGCCCCGGCAGATTCCACACCTGTTCCATGGTGAAGATGCCGGCCTGGGCGAGGCCCGTCGAGCCCCAGAGCAGCGCGACCAGGCCGACGATCAGGCCGATCACGCTGGATCGCCTGAGCTGGTCCACGTTCTCGGTGAGCGTCCGCCCGATGAGCGGGATCTGCTGGGATACCGCGTCCACCACGTCTGTGCGGAACGACGGCTCCACCGAGGACACCAGGCCGAGGATCGTCATCAGGACGAGCAGCAGCGGGAAAAGCGAGAGAAACGCGGTAAACGCCAGGTTCGTAACGAGTACGCCACCATTGTCGTCGCCGAATTTCTTCTGCACTGCGAAGATAAAGGCGGCCGGCGTAAAACGCTGTTGCGCACCGTCCAGCCGCCTGACCACCCATTCAGCTGGATTCATCCGCGCTCACCTGCCGATACGCACAGAAACTGCCCGGCCAGGCGGTTATTAAACGCGCGTCAGAGAGCGCGCGGATAGGGCGCGACGTCTAAAAAGGCGCCTCGGCGTCCGCGCTGCCCTCGTCTCGCTGCTTGGCCATGGCCGCGACCAGCCGGGCCCGGGCGCCATCGAGCCACTGCTCGCATATGGCGGCCAGCTTCTCGCCGCGTTCCCACAACTCAATGGACTGCTCGAGGGATAGGCCGCCGGCCTCCAGCCGCTTGACCGCCGCGGTGAGTTCCTCGCGCGCCTTCTCGTAGGAGAGCGTTTCCTCTGGCACGGGCATTACTCTATCGGTCCGCTGAGCTGGCTCAAGAAACGTGGACCGTGATCTGGTCTGTCTCGAGCCGCACGGTCAGCTCGTCGTCCTGTTTCACCTCGGCCGCTTCCCGTACGACTTTCCCGTCGTCCGTTCGCTGCACGATCGCGTACCCGCGGCGCAGTGTCGAGGCGGGGGAGAGCGCGCGCAGCCTGGCCGTTATGTGGGAAAGGTCGTCTTTGCCACGGGTGAGGTTCGCGTCGACGCACATCCTGGCCCGCCGCCGCAGCGCATCCACCTGCTCTGCCTGGCGCTCAAGCTCGCGCACCGGGTCGGCCAGCGCCGGCCGGGACCTGACCGACTCCAGCCAGGACGTCTCCCGGTCCAGCCAGCCGGTCACGCACCGCCGGCCCCTCCCGCGCAGTTCCCTGACCTGCTTGAGCTGCTCCGCGACGTCCGGCACCACCCGCTTGGCCGCGTCGGTGGGCGTCGATGCCCGCAGGTCCGCGACATAGTCGAGCAGCGGCGTGTCCTGCTCGTGCCCGATCGCGCTCACCACCGGCGTGCGGCATGCCGCCACGGCACGGACCAGCGACTCGTCGGAGAACGGCAGCAGGTCCTCGATCGACCCGCCGCCCCTGGCGATGACGATCACGTCCACGCCGGCGTCGGCGTCCAGCCGGTGCAGCGCGTCGGTCACCTCGGCGACCGCGTACGACCCCTGCACCGCGACCTGCTCGACCCGGAACTGGACCGCTGGCCAGCGCCGGGCAGCGTTCTCCTGCACGTCCCGCTGCGCTGCCGAGTCACGTCCGCAGATGAGGCCGATGACATGCGGAAGGAAGGGAAGCGGGCGCTTTCGTTCTGCTGAAAAAAGACCCTCGGCGGCGAGTTCGCGGCGCAGCCTTTCCAGCCTGGCCAGCAGTTCGCCCACCCCGACCGCGCGGATTTCCAGCGCGGTCAGCGCGAACGAGCCGCGGCTGGCGTTGAAGTCGGGTCGCGCGTTGACGATGATGCGCGCTCCCTCGGCCGGCTCGCCCGCGTCGTCGTAGGCCTGGCGGGCCGCGATGACGCGGACCGAAACGGCGGCGATCGGGTCGCGCAGCGTCAGGTACACGCTTCCGCCCCGGCGGGTGAGCTCGGCGATCTGACCCTCCACCCACACCCGCCCCAGCCGCCCGATCCAGCCCCCCACCAGCTGGAGCACCGTCCGCACCGGTACCGGCTGTTCCGCCGACGTCTCAAGCGCCACTCTTCCCCCTTCCGCCGCGCTGGCTCGCGCCCGCCGCCGCGCGCGTGCGCCGCGACACTCACCGTCTCACAGTCGCTACCGAAAGTGCCCTGCCATCGCCCGTCCCGTCCCCCGGGTCTCCCGCAAGCCGGTCTGGGCCTTGGCACCACCTGGCCCGTGTGATTGATGAGCCCCACGGGCTGCGCTTCCGTCTTCGAGCCGGGCATCCCATCCGGCTTTGTCACCCGCTACCTTGCCTTGTCACCCGTACTCGCGAGTAGACATGGCATTTGTTCCGATTTCAAACACGGGAACGGGTGACAGAGTCGGCTAACGGGTGACATTGGGCCCTCTTTGCCAGCTGCGGGCAGGTCGTGCCGTGCCCGCGCTCCCGAAGAGGCGGCCACAATAACTAGCAGTGGTGCTTCCATCGCAACCTGCAACCAGGTCACCAGCCGCAGCCACTGCGGGTGGTTCAGCGTGTCGAACGACCCGGAGCTCTGCCATAACGAGCCGAGAGCGGCTATTGCCCTACCCTTCGGCCTCCAGCTTGGCAATCCGGCGCTCGAACATCGCGATGACCTCGGACCGGGCGGCGTGGGCCTGCTCGTAGTCCGCCAGCGTCGCGACCTGGGCGGCGGTCAGGTTCCGCAGCCGCGCCCGGATCGACGCGACGGTCAGGTCGTCGTAGGTGGGCATCGGCAGCTCGGCGGGTGCCGCTGCCTTGCTTTCCGCGGGTGCCGCGGCCTCGGCCTCGGCGGCGGGCGCCGCCTTCGCCTTCGCGGGCGCGGCAGCTGCTGTCCCGGCCTTCGCGGCCGTGGCCTTCGCCGTCGTCCCGGTCTTCGCCGGTGCCTTGGCCGTAGACGCTGCCTTGGTCTTGGCGGGTACCGCGGTGGTCTTAGCGGAGGTCGCCTTGGCCTTGGCGGGTGCGGCCTTGGCCGCCGGTGCCGCATCAGCCGCCGGCGCGGCCTTCGCCGCGTCCTCAGCCGACGTGACCACAACCGCCTCAGCGGTAGCGGAAGCCGACGCCGATTCCGGACCAGAGTCCGCGGCCGAAGCCGCACCGCTGGCCGAAGCCGCCGGGGCCGCCTCGTCAGTGGCGCTCTTGTTCCGGAGCTTGTCGGTAAACAGCAACACCTGGCCGATGCCGGCCAGGACGCCACGAAGGGCCTGTACGGGGGCCTCTTTGATACGTTCGCTCACTTGCGGGACGCGCATGTCACTCTCCTACGAATAGCCGGTCCCTGCCGGGCTATCCTGCCGCTCACAGCATCCGCCCGCAACACCGCAGGCCGGTGCCCGCGACGGCGCAGGTCGGCGCCTGCAACACCCGCCGGCCCGGCGGCTACGGGCGCTCGCCTACCATGGGGAACATGCGTGACGACAGTCCCCGACGCGTCCTGCTCGCCAAGCCCCGCGGCTATTGCGCCGGAGTAGACCGGGCGGTGCAGGCCGTCGAGACGGCCCTGGAACGGTATGGTCCGCCCGTTTACGTCCGCAGGCAAATCGTGCACAACACCTATGTTGTCGGTCAACTGGAGAAACGCGGCGCCATCTTCGTCACCGAACTCGACGAGGTGCCCGAGGGAGCCGTCACCGTCTTTTCCGCGCACGGCATCGCGCCGGAGGTCAGGGAACAGGCGAAAAGCAGGAATCTGATGGCCATCGACGCCACGTGTCCCCTGGTCACGAAAGTGCACAACGAGGCTAGGCGTTTCGCGGCGAAGGACTACGACATCCTGCTGATCGGTCACTCCGGCCACGAGGAGGTCGTCGGCACGACGGGGGAGGCGCCGGATCGGGTCCGGCTGGTCGATGGCCCCGCCGCCGTCGGCGACATCAGCGTCCGCGATCCGGAGCGGATCGTCTGGCTGTCCCAGACCACGCTGTCGGTGGACGAGACGGTCGAGACGGTGACCGCGCTGCGAGCCAAGTTCCCGAACCTGCTTAACCCGCCGAGCGACGACATCTGCTATGCCACGCAGAACCGGCAGGCGGCGGTCAAGCTGATCGCCCCCGAGGCTGACCTGGTGCTGGTGGTGGGTTCCACGAACTCGTCGAACTCGGTCCGCCTGGTCGAGGTGGCCAAGGACGCCGGCGCCCGGGCCGCGTATCTGGTGGATGGCGCGAGCGAGGTCGACCCTGGCTGGCTCGGCGATGACGTCCGCACCGTGGGTCTCACCAGCGGAGCCTCCGTGCCCGAGGAACTCGTCGGCGACGTTCTCGAGAAGCTGGCGGCAAGCGGCTTCACTGAGGTGGAGGAAGTCGAGGCGGTAGAAGAGCGGATGTCCTTCGCCCCGCCCCGTGAGCTGCGCCGCTAGCGGCCGAACACGAGGTCGCGCAGGTCGATGACGAGATCGTGGACCTCTCCGCCGAGGCCGCGATAGAGCCCGATCACGATCGTCAGCGCCGTGCCGAGGAACAGCCAGGGCGCCGAGGTGCCCAGGGCGACGAAGATCCCGGTCGCCAGCATGATGCCGCCGGACGTGGTGAGCCACTGGACTAGCAGGCAGGTCAGGAAGAAGATCAGCGGCGGGCTCACCGCGAGCGGCAGCAGGGCACCTCGTTTCGTGTACCAGGCTCCCGCGCCGCAGCCGCCGACGAACGCCATGTCGGAGATCGCTGACCAGCCGGTTGCCGCGGCGAACAACTGGGTCAGGAAGCAAGCGGCGAACAGCCCGGTCACCGAGCCCCGGGCAGTCAGCGCGAACGCCGCCGGACTGCCTCGCCGCGCACCCCGCCGGACCGGGCCGACACGCCGGGGAGGTGGGTCTGGCCGGGTGGGGGCACGCCGGGTCGGAACAAGCTGCCCGGGCGCCCCGGGCCTGGGTGCGGCAGTGGGGGGTAGCCGTTCCAGCTCAGCGGTGTGCTCGGCGCCTGCCACCCGTTGGCCGAGCATCTCCATGTCGTGCACAGGGTGACCTTACAGTCACTCTCTGTCAAGCATCAAGCACGAGCTCTGGTGCGGATAGCGCCCGTGCCTGCTCTTCCACCAGTTCGGGTGCTGTGAGCGTGCTGTCGGTCACGCCGAGGTCGTTCAGCCGGCGGGCGCTCACCATGACCCGGCTCTCCAGTGAGCCCACTGTCTGGTTGAACGCGGCCACCGACGAGTTCAGCGAACGGCCGAGCCGGTCCATGTGCTTGCCCAGCCCGCTGAGCCGCTCGTACAGTTCCCGGCCCAGGTCGAAGACGGCCCGCGCGTTGTCGGAGAGCGCCTCCTGCTGCCAGGCATACTGCGCGGTTCGCAGCATGCTGATCAGCGTCGTCGGCGTCGCGATGTGCACTCGCCTGCGGATCGCGTACTCGAGCAGCCCGGGGTCGCGTTCCAGGGCCGGCGCGAGGAACGCCTCACCCGGGATGAACAAGATCACGAACTCCGGCGATGAACTCAGCGCGCTCCAGTAGGCCTTGGCGGACAGCCGGTCGATGTGATCGCGCACGTGGCGTGCGTGCGCGTCGAGCCGCAGCGCCTGCGTGGCCTCGTCTGAGGCCTCGGCTGCCTCCAGGTAGGCGGCCAGCGACACCTTGGAGTCGACCACGATGTTCTTGCCGCCTGCCAGCCGCACCACCATGTCCGGCCGCAGGGCGCCGGAGTCGACGGTGACCTGCTCATCGAAGTCACATCGTGCGCTCATCCCGGCCAGCTCGACCACGCGCCGGAGCTGAAGCTCACCCCAGCGCCCGCGCGCCTCCGGCCGTCGCAGCGCTGTGACCAGCGCCGCTGTCTGATCGCGGAGCTGCTCGGAGGTCTGCCTGGCCAGATGTACCTGTTCGGCGAGCGCCGCGTGCGACCTGGTCCGCGCCTGGTCGGACTCGCGCAGCTGCTCCTCGACCCGCGCCAGCGTCTGTTTCAGCGGCTCGACCAGATGCTCAACCGCGGCCTGCCGGCTTCCCAGCCGGCCCTCGGCAACTTCGAGGAACCGCGCCGTGCTCGCGTCCAGCGCCTCGGCGGACAGTGCCGCGAAACGCGCGCCGAGCTGCCCCTCGATCAGCTCCGCTTTCTCCTGCGCACCGCGGGCACGCTCATCCGCCGCCGCGACCCGGCTCCTGGCGAACAGGTAGCCGATGGCCGCACCGATCACGATCCCTAGCAGCAGCATGGAAACCAGGCCCATGCGACCCAGTATTGGCACACGGCCGCTGCAATCTCGCCCCCGACACGCTGACGAAAACAGATTTGAGCATAACTACCGGTGGCGGGTGGC
>DASXDG010000299.1:0-29594 GCA_036490795.1 Streptosporangiaceae bacterium | reverse complement strand
CGCTGCCACTGGTCGCCGGCAACCGCACGGAAATGCGCCGCGATGACATCCGCCGCCTCGGCTAGTGCAGCCGCTACCGTCGCCGGATCTTGCTCCCCGTAGCGTTCGGCGACCGCGGTCTCGTCCTGGTCCCAGTTGGGGAACAGCGGATCGTCCTGGGTGAGGATCAGCCCGAGCCGGTAGTCGTAGATACCGAGCACGTCGCGGACGTGGCAACCGTACTCAAGTGGCGACCAGCGGTCCGGCGCCGGGCGGGTCCGCACGTCATCTGGCCCGGTCAGCACGTCGTGCCAAGCGGCCGCGTTGGCGACGACCGTTCCGGCCACGTCCTCGCGCGCGAACGTACTCGCGTCGAACCCGCACTCGGGACACGGGCGGCGCAGCACCCACGTCCAGTCCTTACCATCCGGGACGATCGCCACGAGCCCTCCCCGAGCACCAGTGTTAGTTATGATCACCAAGGGTTTGACGTGCTATGACACGTACAGCCCTTGGTGATCATGAGAAACTCTAGTCGCGGGTGAGTTTGCGGTAGGTCACGCTGTGCGGGCGGGCGGCCTCGGCGCCCAGGCGCTCGATCTTGTTCTTCTCGTAGGACTCGAAGTTGCCCTCGAACCAGAACCAGTTCGCACCGCCTTCCCAGGCCAGGATGTGCGTCGCGACCCGGTCGAGGAACCAGCGGTCGTGGCTGGTGATCACGGCACAGCCGGGGAACTCGAGCAGCGCGTTCTCCAGGCTGCCCAGCGTCTCCACGTCCAGGTCGTTGGTCGGCTCGTCCAGCAGCAGCAGGTTCCCGCCTTGCTTCAGCGTCAAGGCGAGGTTCATCCGGTTCCGCTCACCGCCGGACATCACGCCGGCCGGCTTCTGCTGATCGGCCCCCTTGAAGCCGAACGCCGCCACGTACGCCCGGCTGGGAAACTCCACGTTGCCGACGCGGATAAACGACTCGCCGTCGGAGATCGCCTCCCAGACATTCTTGCTGGCGTCAATGCGGCCGCGAGTCTGGTCGACGTATGAGATCGAGACGGTCTCGCCGATGCGGATAACCCCCGCGTCCGGCTTCTCCTCGCCCACGATCATCTTGAACAGCGTGGTCTTGCCGACGCCGTTCGGACCGAGAACGCCGACGATGCCGTTGCGCGGGAGGCTGAACGACAGCTTCTCGAACAGCATCCGGTCACCGAAGCCCTTGACCAGGTCCTCCACCTCGACGACGAGGTTGCCCAGGCGCGGGCCCGGCGGGATCTGGATCTCCTCGAAGTCCAGCTTGCGGTTCTTGTCCGCCTCGGCCGCCATCTCCTCGTAGCGCTGAAGCCGCGCCCTGGACTTGGTCTGGCGGGCGCGCGCGCTGGACCGCACCCATTCGAGCTCGTCGGCGAGGCGCTTCTGCTTCTTCGCGTCCTTGGCGCCCTCGACCTTGAGACGGGCTGCCTTGGTCTCCAGGTAGGTCGAGTAGTTGCCCTCGTACGGGTAGGCGTGGCCGCGGTCGAGCTCGAGGATCCACTGCGCGACGTTGTCCAGGAAGTACCTATCGTGGGTGACCGCTATGACGGTGCCCGGGTACTTCTCCAGGTGCTGTTCAAGCCACAGCACCGATTCGGCGTCCAGGTGGTTGGTGGGCTCGTCCAGCAGCAGCAGATCGGGCTGGGCCAGCAGCAGCTTGCACAGCGCCACCCGGCGCTTCTCGCCACCGGACAGGTTGGTGACTTCCGAGTCAGGCGGCGGGCAGCGCAGGGCGTCCATCGCCTGCTCGAGCTGGCTGTCCAGGTCCCAGGCGTTCTTGTGGTCGAGCTGCTCCTGAAGCTTGCCCATTTCGTCGAGCAACGCGTCGGAGTAGTCCGTCCCCAGTTGCTCGGCGATCTCGTTGTACCTGTCGATGAGCCTCTTGATATCGGCGACCGCGTCCTCGACGTTGCCGAGGACGGTCTTGGAGTTGTCCAGCTCCGGCTCCTGGTCCAGGATGCCGACGGTGAAACCGGGCATGAGCTTGGCGTCGCCATTGGACGGCTGTTCTTTTCCAGCCATCATCCGGAGCAGGGTCGACTTGCCCATGCCATTCGGGCCGACGACGCCGATTTTCGCTCCCGGAAGGAAGGAAAGGGTGACCTCGTCGAGAATGACCTTGTCGCCGTGGGCCTTACGCACGGCACGCAGCGTGTAGATGTACTCCGGCATGCCTCCAGCTTATCGGGATTTCACCCGTGGTAACCGAACGCGCTCATGGCCTGGCGTCGCTGGCCTCGTCGCCGCCATAGAGGCAAACCTGATTACGGCCCTTGTCCTTGGCCCGGTAGAGGGCCAGGTCGGCCGCCGCCAGCAGCTCGAATAGGTCCCGGCCGTGCGACCCGAGCACCGCGATGCCGATCGAAATCGTTACACCGATCCGGGCCTCACCAGCCAGGATGCTCAGTGTGCTCGCGCTGCGCCTGAGCCGTTCGGCGATCTGCAGTGCCTCGTTGGCTTCAGTGCGGGGCAGCAGGACGGTGAACTCCTCGCCGCCGAACCGGCCCACCACGTCGGAGTCGCGGACCTGCTGCCGCAACTCGCCGGCCAGGCTCCTGAGCACCTCGTCCCCGACGAGGTGCCCATGGCTGTCGTTGACGCGCTTGAAATGGTCTACATCGACAAGCAGCACGGCCACCGGGGACTCGGCGCGCAGCGCCCGGGTCACCTCGGCGTCGGCCTCGCGCTGCCAGGCGGCGGCGTTGAGCAAGCCGGTCTTGGAGTCGGTGCGCGCGGCTGCCTGCAGCTGCTGGTGCATGAGGCTGCGCTGGAGCAGCAGGACCGGCGGCAGCGCGACCAGGAGCAGTAGCGGGCTGAGCGCGCAGGTGATCGCGACCAGGATGCCGATGCAGGTCTCGGTCAGGTCGAGGAGCAGGCTCTCCCTGTCCCACAGGACTTCGGAGAGCGGGGCCTCGGGTTCGGCGAGGTGAGCGGCCACGGCCACGATGCCGGTGTTGACCAGGCTGAACAAGATCGCGCAGGCGACGCCGGTGAGGACCACCTGGGGCCGGGTCAGCCAGTCGGGGGCGCCATTCAGCGACAGGTGCCCGTCCGTCGGCCAGATCCGGTGGAAGGTGACCGAGGTCACCGCGCCAGCGAGGCCGAGCGCGGCAGCGCTGAACACCCGGCGGTAGGTGGGGGTCCGGCGACCGCGCATGTACAGCGCGATCCCGACCACGAACGGCGACAGCAGCGCGTAGATCGGCGGCAGTAGCAGGGCTATCGGCAGCCACCAGGCCGACAGCAGGTCGCGGGATACACCCGAGGGCTGACCGAGTCTGCGGATCGCCTCGACGCACACCACCGCCGCCACGATCAGCGCGGCCGCCACCCCGAGGTCGCTGGCCCGCCAGTGGGTGTCGGCGAGTTCCCAGCCGATGAGCGCCAGGTTCGCGGCGATGACGGCCAGCACGTACACGATCAGTGACATTGGCATCGCCAGCAGAGGCCACGCCCACGGCCACCTGATGAGCTGCCGGAGCCCCCTCCGGCGCTGCGTTATCGCGTCTTGAACTGCCGACATGCCCTTCCTGCCTGCCGGGCACGACCAGGCGAAGGGCCCGGCCTGCCATCACTTTAGGTAACATTATAGATGCGTTCTGTGTCGGAGGCCCGGTGAACCAGTATGTTCGGCCTCGCGGCCCCCCGGCGGCACCGCACGGAGCAGCTACGTTATGCTGTCTAACGCATCCGCTCCGTGCGGAATTCATGCTAATACGAGGGAAAGGGGACTTTGGTGCGAGGCGTCATCTGGAGCTAAGCCGGTGACCTGGGCAATTGCTTGCTCAGCAGGGTCCTCGGTGTACAGGACCCGGTCCGGAAGGCTCCCCGCCTGGCAGGCCCCTTGCCGCCATTGGAAGGGCCTGGTTCAGCACGTCCCCGTCCCACTTCAGAACGGCAGCCTCAGAACGGCAGAGCGGTCTCCTCGGGCTCGGTCAGTTCCCTGGCCACCGCCGCGTCGACGTCGCCCGCACTGAATTCCTCCGCGTCTTCCTCGGCAGATCGCTCCAGACCAGAACCAGGGTCAGCGAACGGCGGCAAATCCGCGCGTGAAGCCGTCACGTCTTCGTCTGGATCCTCTGGGTCGCCCTCATAATCGCCACCGCTCCTGGACATCTCGCCGGTGGTCAGCTCGCTGGAGGATTCCGGACGGGTGCGCTGCGGCCTGAGGAAGTTGGCGCAGCCGCGGCTCAGGTCGTGCCCGATGGTGTCGGCGACGATCTCGGCCTCGGTCTTAACCGTCCCCTCCTTGTCCGTGTATGTGCGCGTGCGGAACTTGCCTTTCACGATCACCGGATCGCCCTTGTGCAGGCTCGCCCGGACGTTGTCGGCGAGGCGACGCCAGCAGTTGACCGAGTAATAACTGGTATCCCCGTCGCGCCACAGATCGAGCTCGCGGTCTAGGTAGCGCGTCGTGGTGCCGATGCGCACGTCCGCGACCGATGTGCCGTCCTTGGTACTGCGCAGCATCGGCTCTCGTGCCACATAGCCGACGAGGGTCACATACCCGCCCTGACTCATTGCGCTCCTCCTAGCGTCTCCGGCGACCCACCGTCGCCGGGCCCGCGTCTACGGTCGCGCGCTCGGGCGATGCGGCGCGCGGCACCGGCCCGGCCTGTGGATAAGCGGCTAAGAGAAGGGCATCCTGTGGACAGATTCTTGCCAGCGACCGACGGTTACGGCACAATACGCCGCTCACAGTGAGCTGAGCCGTTCCATCTCCTGATCGGTGAGCGCGAAGCCAAATAGGTCGGCGTTCGCCACGATCCGCTCTCGCTTGGAGGAACGCGGTATCACCACGATGCCGAGCTGAACGTGCCAGCGCAGCACCACCTGCGCAGGCGTGACAGCGTGCGCGTCGGCGATCTGGACCAGCACCGGGTTGCTGAGGCGGGTGTCCTTAAGCGGGCTGTATCCCTCGACCACGACGCCACGTTCGCGGAACTCGCTCAGCAGCCGAGCGTCGTGCCCGCCGCCGACCGACCACGGCACCTGGTTGACCGCGGGCGTCTGTCCCGTGGCCGCGGCCAGCTCATCGACTTGCGCCGTGCTGTAGTTGGATACGCCGATGAAATGGGCCAGCCCGTCGTCACGGATTCCGGTGAACGCCCGCCAGATCCGCTCGGAGTCGCCCTTACGGCGCGGTGGCCAGTGCACCAGCCACAGGTCCACGTACTGTGTGCCGAGTGCGCGCAGCGAGTCCTCGATCGTGTTCCGCTCACGGCCCGCGTTCCCCGGCGGAAGCTTGGTCGTGAGGAAGAGGTCGCCGCGGTCCAGGCCGCTGTCGCGGATAGCCCTCCCCACCTCAGCCTCGTTCTTGTACATGGTCGCGGTGTCGATATGGCGGTACCCGGCGTCGAGCGCCCACCGGATTGCGTCGTACGCTTGCCGACCATGTAGCTGCCAGGTGCCGAAGCCTAGGATCGGAATGCCGGTCCCGTCGCCTATCCTCACCACAGGAATCTCAGTCATGGTTGCGATCCTTCCAGCGGAAGTGTGACGGAATCTACCCAATGCCAGATGAGCACATAACAGATAAAAGGGACGAGAACGACGCGTCCGACCTCACTGGTGGCGCGGATGCGGCAACCGGCAGCACCCCGACTGGACCCGCGGACGAAGATCCCGGACACGACGCGCCCGAACGCGACAAGCCCGAGCGCGCGAAGCCCGAGCGCGCGAAAAAGAAGAAGAGTTTCGGGCGCGAGATGTTCACGATCATCGGCGCCGCTATCGTCTTGACCCTGCTCATCAAGATCTTCATCATCCAGGTCTACGAGATTCCTTCGGTGTCGATGCAAAACACACTGATGGTCGGCGACCGGGTCCTGGTGAACAAGCTCATCTACCACTTCCGCAACGTCGCTCGCGGCGACATCATCGTGTTCAGCGGCGCCGGGTCGTGGGGTGACCTGAACGGCAACCCGATCCCGCCACCGCCGGGCAACCCGGTCGAGCGCGGGTGGGATGACGTGCTCGGAGCAGTCGGGCTGCGCAGCGACACGACGTACTACATCAAGCGGGTCATCGGCCTGCCCGGTGACCACATCTACTGCAACGGAAACGGCGGACCGCTCGAGGTCAACGGTGTCGCGCTGGATGAGAAGTCGTTCCTGATCCCCGGCGCGGAACCGTCCACGATCCCGGTCAACGTGACGGTGCCGGCGGGCCGGCTGTACGTGCTCGGTGACAACCGGCCGGAATCCGAGGACTCTCGCTATCACGGCTCCGACGGGTTTTACGGCACGATCCCCGAGAACGAAGTGGCCGGCCGCGCCTTCCTGATCATCTGGCCGCTTTCGCGCTTCGGTGACCTGCCGATCCCGTCGACGTTCAATCAGGCCGCCCTGCACACCAGCGCGTCCGGAGCCGCCGTGCTGCGGATCACCGCGGCGGCGGCGGGCGCGGGCCCCGCGGGCTGGGTGACGGGCGCGACCATCCCGCTGCTGATCTGGCGCTGGAACCGCCGCCGCAACGCTTTATGCTTTATCCGGACGCGCCTAATCTGGCCGAACGGCCGCGATCGCCGCGGCCAGCGCTCCGGGCACGTCGGGGACGAGCACGTGCGTACCGTCGCGGACCACGTCCCGCCCGCCTGCCACCACGTCGTGCACGTCGGCCGCGGTCGCGGCGAACACCGCCGATTCGAGCGCCGGTGAACCCGCTGTCCGCACCGAGTCCAGCGAGACGGTGACCAGATCGGCCCACCCGCCCGGCGAGATCTCCCCCGCGTCCGGCCAGCCCAGGCTGGTATGCCCGTCATCGCTGGCGGCACGCAGCAGCGCCGGCGCGGCGAAGACGCCACGCGACTGGCGCGCCAGCCGCTCGGCGTATTCGATCCCGCGCGCCTCCTCAAGCATGTCGATCACCGCGTGGCTGTCGCTGCCTACCGTCAGCCGGCAGCCGGCCGAGGAGAGCCGCATCGACGGCGCGAGCCCGTCGCCGAGGTCGCGTTCGGTGGTCGGGCAGATGCACGCGTAGGCCTGCGATCCGCCGAGCAGCGCGATGTCGGCCGCGGACACGTGCGTCGCGTGCACCACCGACGTACGCGGACCCAGCGCCTCCTCGTCGTACAGCAGCCTGGTCGGCGAGACGCCATAGACCTCCATGCACGCCGCGTTTTCCGCGACCTGCTCGGATAGGTGTGCGTGCAGCGGCGACCCGTAGCGGTGCGCCCACGCCACCACCGGACCTATCTGCTCCGGCGGCACGGCGCGCACCGAGTGGATCGCGGCGCCGACCCGCGCGTGCGGCGTGAGCATGCCGTGCTCGTCCAGGGTGAACGACGCCATCCGGTCCGCCCAGCCCGCACCGTCGCCGTCGCCGAACCGCAGTTGCGGCCCGGACAGCGGAACGATGCCGTCCCGGTTCAGCCCGCCAGCCAGGTAACACGTGTCGAGCAGGGTGATCCGCAGCCCGGCCTCCGCGGCCGCCGAGACCAGCGCGTGCCCCATCGCGTTCGGGTCGGCGTAGGGTTCTCCGCCGGCCTGATGGTGCAGGTAGTGGAACTCCCCCACGCAGGTAACGCCGGCCAGCGCCATCTCCGCGTACACCGCGCGGGCGAGCTGGAAGTAGCTGTCGGGATCGAGCCGCGCGGCGACCGCGTACATGATCTCGCGCCAGGTCCAGAACGTTCCCTTGCCGGCCTGGGTCGCGCCGCGCAGCGCGCGGTGGAACGCGTGCGAGTGCGCGTTCGCGAACCCGGGCAAGGTGAGTCCACGCAACCGCCTCGCGTCCGCGGGCACCTGCGTGATCTCAGTGGTCACGCCGGTGAATCGCTCACCGTCGGCCTCGATGAGCACGTCCTTGGACAGCCCCGCGGGCAGCCAGGCATACTCTGCGTGCCACCGTCTCACCGGCATGCCAGCTCCTCCAGCACCGCGGCCAGCGCCAGCACTCCGGCCTCGCAGTCGGCGAGGTCCGCGTGCTCGGCGGGTGAATGGGACACCCCCATCGGATTACGCACGAACAGCATCGCGACCGGCACCCGCGCCGCGAGCACCCCCGCGTCATGCCCGGCACCGGTCGGCAGCACCGGGACGTTGCCGAGCACCGCGCCGATCCGCTCGCGCAGCCCCCGGTCAAACCTGACCACCGGCGTCGCGGACTCCTGACGCACGCTGAAGCTCACCCCCTGTTCCGCGGAGGCTTTCTCTGCCTCAGAACAAACGGTGGTGACTGTCTCGCGCAAGATTTCTTCCTCCGCGGCGCGGACGTCCAGCCATGCGTGCACGGCCGAAGGAACGCCGTTCGCGCCACCGGGTTCCGCGATCACCTTGCCGAACGTGGCCAGCGCGCCGCGCTCGCTGGCCACCCGCCGCGCCACGAGCACCGTGCTCGCGTACGGAAGCATCGGGTCCTTGCGGTCCGCGAACTGAGCGGTTCCGGCGTGGTCCGCCATCCCGGTGAAGTCCAGCCGCCAGCGGCCGTGCGGCCAGATACTCTCGCCGATGCCGACCGCCTCCCCCAGCGGTTCCAGCGCCCGGCCCTGCTCTACGTGCAGTTCGACGAACGCGCCGATGTCCCCGACCAGGTCATCGTCGGTCCCGATGCCGGCCGGGTCGAGCCCCGCACCGGCCATCGCGTCCGCGTAAGAGACGCCGGCGTCGTCGGTCAGGGAACGCGCCCGGTCGGGGTCGACCGCGCCGGTGAGCAGCCGCGTGCCCAGGCACGCCACGCCGAACCGCGCTCCCTCCTCCTCGACGAAGGCGGTCACCGCGAGCGGCTTGACCGGCTCGGCGCCCCGCTCGCGGAGCAGATCGATGGCGGCGAAACCCGAGACGATGCCGAGCGGCCCGTCGAACGCCCCGCCGTCCGGCACGGAGTCCAGGTGGCTGCCGGTCACGACGGCCCCTGGCCCCCGCTCACCCCACCAGGCCCATAGGTTCCCGTTCTTGTCGGGAATCACGGTGAGACCGCGCGCTCGCGCCTGCTCGGTGAACCACGCGCGGCATTCAGCATCGGCCGGCGTCCAGGAGTACCGGCGGTACCCGCCGGTCTCCGCATACCGTCCGATCGGCTCCAGCCCGGACCAGAGCTCGCTAAACGTCATCCGTTCGCCATCGGAACGCGCACACCGCGTTCGGTCGCGACGGCCGAGGCCGTGTCGTAGCCGGCGTCGACATGCCTGATCACGCCCATGCCCGGGTCGTTGGTAAGGACACGTTCCAGCTTCTGCCCGGCGAGTTCCGTGCCGTCGGCGACGCAGACCTGGCCGGCGTGGATGGACCGGCCGATGCCGACTCCGCCGCCGTGGTGGATGGACACCCAGGAGGCGCCGGAGGCGGTGTTGACCAGGGCATTCAGCAGTGGCCAGTCGGCGATCGCGTCCGACCCGTCGGCCATCGCCTCGGTCTCCCGGTACGGAGAGGCGACCGAGCCGCAGTCCAGGTGGTCGCGGCCGAGTACGATCGGCGCGCCGACCTCGCCGTTGGCGACCATCTCGTTGATCCGAAGGCCAGCCAGGTGCCTCTCGCCGTAGCCGAGCCAGCAGATCCGGGCCGGAAGACCCTGGTAGTGCACCTTCTCCTCAGCCATCCGGATCCACCGGGCGAGCGGCTCATTCTCCGGGAACAGGTCGAGGATGGCCTTGTCGGTGGCGGCGATGTCCTTCGGGTCACCCGATAGAGCCGCCCACCGGAACGGCCCCTTCCCCTCGCAGAACAGGGGCCTGATGTACGCGGGCACGAAACCGGGGAAGTCGAAGGCCCGCTCGTAGCCCGCCACCTGCGCCTCGCCGCGGATCGAGTTTCCGTAGTCGAAGACCTCGGCTCCGGCGTCGAGGAAGCCGACCATGGCGGCCACGTGCGCTGCCATGGACTCACGGGCACGGCGGGTGAACCCGGCCGGGTCCTCAGCGCGCAGCGCGCCCATCTCCTCGAACGACACGCCGCTCGGCAGGTAGCTGAGCGGGTCGTGCGCCGACGTCTGGTCGGTCACGATGTCGATCGGCGCGCCACGGCGCAGCAGTTCGGGGAACAGGTCGGCGGCGTTGCCGAGCAGGCCGATGGACAGCGGCTTGCCCGCATCTCTTGCTGTTATCGCGCGGCGGATCGCGTCGTCGATGTTGTCCGCCTGCTCGTCCAGGTACCCGTGCTCGATCCGGCGGGTGATGCTCGCCTGGTCGCAGTCGACGCAGATCACCACGCCGCCGTTCATCGTGACCGCGAGCGGCTGCGCGCCGCCCATGCCGCCGAGCCCGGCAGTGAGCGTGATCGTCCCGGCCAGCGTGCCGCCGAACCGCTTGGCCGCGATCGCGGCGAACGTCTCGTAGGTGCCCTGCAGAATGCCCTGGGTGCCGATGTAGATCCATGATCCGGCCGTCATCTGGCCGTACATGGTGAGTCCGAGCTGCTCCAGCCGCCGGAATTCCTCCCAGTTGGCCCACTGCGGCACCAGGTTGGAGTTAGCGATCAGCACCCGGGGTGCCCACTCGTGCGTACGGAATATCCCGACCGGCTTGCCCGACTGGACCAGCAAGGTCTCGTCGCCCTCAAGGTCGGTAAGGGAGCGGATGATGGCGTGGTAGGCGTCCCAGCTCCGTGCCGCCCGGCCGGACCCGCCATACACCACGAGCTGCTCCGGATGTTCTGCTACCTCCGGATCCAGGTTGTTCATGAGCATCCGCATAGCGGCTTCTTGCGGCCATCCCTTGGCGGTGATCTGCGCGCCACGCTGCGCCCGGATCGGTCCCTGGCTCATTTCCGCACGTGCTCCCCTCTTAGGATCAATCTCACCAATCATTCCCCACCACCCGAGGTGCTCACGCGCCACCCCCGGGCGCGAAACGGCTGAGATCGGCGAGCGAGCGGCGGACCTCCGCCCTCACCTCGCCGGGCCCCAGCCGCCACCACACCCAAGTCCCTGCCGCCACCACACCCAGGTCCCTGCCGCCACCACGCCCAGGTCCCCACCGCCACCACACCCAGGTCGGGCAAATCCACCATATCGGACAAAATTGCTCGCGTACTCGACTGTCGTCGATCGTGTTCCGGAACCGGGCCCGCATGGAGCTTCGGGGTTGTGGCGCCCCGTACCCCTAGATGGACGCGGGGCCGCGGCGCGGGCATGCGGCGCGGCGTGGGCGCGAGCCGAGCGGGGCGACGTGGGCTGCGCGGCGCGGGCATGCGGCGCGGCGGCGGCGCGAGCTGAGCGGCGCGACGTGGGCTGCGCGGCGCGAGCATGCGGCGCGGCGTGGGCTGCGCGGCGACTTGCGGGGTGGTCAGGCGGCGGGTACTAGCTCGGTGGGTTCGACGATGACGTCGACGAGGGCGCCGTTGCGCATGACCGTGATGGGCAGCGGGCGGCCGATCGCTTCCGCGAACATGAGGCGCTGCAGGTCCTGCGCGACCGTCACCGGCTTGCCTCCGGCAGTGAGCAGGAGGTCACCGGGCCGCAGGCCGGCGCGTTCGGCGGGGCTGCCGTGCACGGCCTGGTGCACGAGCAGGCCGGCGGTGCGACCCAGGCGCTCGCGCCAGGCGGCGGGCACCGGCCCGGGCATGGTGGCCAGGCCCAGGTAGGCGCGGCGGACCCGGCCGTCATTGATGAGGGAGGAGATGATGCGCCGGGTCGTCGCGTTGACCGGGACGGCCATGCCCAAGCCGATCCCGGCCACCGCCGTGTTGATGCCGACCACGCGGGCGTTCGAGTCGGCGAGCGCGCCGCCGGAGTTCCCCGGATTCAGCGCCGCGTCGGTCTGGATCACGTCCTCGATCGTCCGCCCGCGCGCCGGCAGCGACCTGCCCAGCGCGCTGACCACGCCGGCGGTCACCGAACCGGCCAGCCCGAGCGGGTTGCCGACGGCCACCACGAGCTGGCCGACCACGAGTTCGTCGGCCTCGCCGAGCTCGGCCGGTGCCGGCACCGTGCCGCTTGACCGGAGCACGGCGAGGTCGGAGAGCGGATCCGCACCGACGACGGTGAACGGCGTGGAGGTGCCGTCGGAGAACGACGCGATGCCCGCGGACGCGTTACCCACCACGTGCGCGTTGGTGAGCAGGAACCCGTCACCGGTGAACACCACGCCTGAACCAAGGCTCTCGCCCGAGCCGCCCCGGCGCGGCACCCGGAGGCTGGCGACCTTGGGAGTGACGCGTTCGGCGACACCGGCAACAATTCGTGAATAGGCGTCGAGAGCGTGACCGTCTGTCATGATTACAAGATTACATCGTTAATGGGGCAAGAACCACGGCCAGTTATGATCCAGCTTGCTTGCTCTGTCTTCGATGACCACGGCGCCGCCGCCAACGCGGAATGGATGAGCCAGGAGACCGCCCGCGGCGGTCATCTCTCCGGCTGGTCCGGGCACTTTGCCTGTCACGTGACTGTATTCGCGCCCGTTTCGCCCGCTATGGGTATACGGCCCACAGGCAAAGCCTCAACCCGGGCCCCGCGGCAGGGCCGATCCCGGGAGATCCGGACCAGCGAGTGCCCTCCTGCCCCCGGCCGCGCTGCCGTCACTGTAGCGCGGCACTTATGTCCAGCGCGGCGATTAATGCTGCTGTGAGCAGCCTTTTCTTCCGTGCTGGACATAATTACCGCGCTAATCGACCCCTCGGCCGAAGCCGTGACCGAGGCGTCTGCCGCCGGGAGCCCGGCCGCCGCGAACCGGCGCCGGGAGCCCGGCCGGCGCGAACCGGCCGACGCGAACCGGCGGCGCGAACCGGCTAGGGGGTGACGGCGCCGCCGGCGGTCGCCAGCTGGGTGCGGTAGCGCTCGTAGTCGGCCAGTTCGGTGCCGACGGGGATGAGTACCAGGTCCCTGGTAACGGACGTGATGTGCGAGCGGATCGCCTGCAGCGCCTGCTCGCGCTCGCGGTCCGCGGCGAGCACCACCACGTTCTGGCACCAGGATGCGGTGAGCGAGCCAAGCAGCAGCAGCGCGACCACCATGACCACGAGCCAGGGAATCAGGGACACGTCCCCGACCAACGACGATGGCGGCTTGTGCGCGGCGTGGAATTCGCCGAACGCGAGGATCACCCCGATCCAGGCCACGCCGGCCACGACGAGCAGCATCAGCAGCCACTGTGCCAGCGCGATCAGCCGCCACCAGCCGGTGACCCGGTGCTGTGGCGGCAGGCCTTGTGCCACCGCGTTGCCCAGCGCATCTTGCGCCTGTGCCGCCTTCGACCTGGCAGCCACCCTGACCGTCCGCGACCACGGCTCCGGCAAGGAGCCGCCCACCTCGTCCGCGAACTCGGTGATCGCATTGTCTATGTCAGAACGCTGCGCCCGTGGCGGCTCGGCCGGCTCCTGCTTGCGCGCCGCCGGGCCGCCGCGCGCCTTGGCCAGCGGCCAGCCGACGTAGCGCACCGCGGTGCGCTCCCTGGCGCCGTGCAGCCCCTCGGTCACCGCGGTGACCCCGGCCGCCTTCTCGAACGCGGCGGCCAGCGCGGCCGCCGGATCGACCGGGATGAACGACACTGGGTCCAGTTTCGCCACATCGCCGTTCCGCTGGGCCGCGTCCTCCCACGGCGGGCGGGACGCGGGCTGTGCCTGCGCGGCGGCCGGGCTCCCCCACGGATCCCATTCCTCTGCGCCGTCCGCCTCCCAGGGTGGCTTAGCCGTCGAGGCGGCATCGTCGTCCGCGTCGTCCGCTTCGGAGTCCCACAGCTCCCATGGCGGGCGAGCCGACTCTGGCTGAGGATCGGGGTCGAGCTCGGCCGCGATCGCGAGCAGCTCACGCGTCCGCACGCCAGGCAGCGGGTCACCCGCGTAGACGGCGAAGCGCTCCAGCAGCACGTCGATGTCCGCGTCAATCCGCTCGCTGACCGCGCGCCTGGCGGCCACCGCCTCCCCGAGCACCGCCTTCAGGTCGTCCAGGCCGGCCCCCGTGGTCGCGGAGGTGACCAGCACCTGGGTGTCCAGCAGTCCCTCGGAGTCCAGCAGCCTGCGCAGGTCTGCCTCGCAGTCCCCGACCTGCTCCGGGCTCAGCGTGTCGGACTGGTTGAGCACGATAGTGGTCACCGCCGCGTGGCCGGCCAGCGGGATCAGGTAGCGCTGGTGCACCGCGGCGTCCGCGTACTTGAGCGGGTCGAGCACCCAGACCAGCATGTCGGTGAGCTTCACCATGCGGTCGACCATCGCCTGCGACCCGGACACCACCGAGTCGTGATCGGGCAGGTCAAGCAGGAGCAGGCCGGTCAGGTTGGCCTCGCCGTCATCGAGCGCGCTGGCCCTGGCATAGCGGTGACGGCGCTGCACGCCGAGCCAGTCCAGCAACGGCGCGGCACCCTCCATGCCCCACACGCAGGCGTGCGCATGCCTGGTGGTCGGCCTGGTCACTCCCGGCGGCGAGAACGTCGCCCCGGACAAGGTGTTGAACAGCGTCGACTTCCCGCTGCCCGTCCCCCCAGCCAGCGCCACCACGGTGTGCGAGGAGGACATCCGCATGCGCTCACCGGACCGGCGCAGCAGGGTCTCGGTCTCGGCGAGGAGCCCGGCGTCGAAGCCGTCCTTACGCGCGGCGCCGAGCTTGGTCAGCTCGCCGAGCGCGGCAAGGCGCGCGGAGACGCGCGCCGGAGCGCTGGTGTCGACGGTCACCGCACCGCCTCAAGGGAGTATTCGGCTTGGTACAACCTGATAGCCGCGACGTCGTCGCACGGCCCGGCGGCGTCGATGACCGCCGCGAAGCCGAGCAACTCCTCGTCGAACAGCAGCTTGATCCTGTTGAGCAGATCGGCGCGGTCCTGCCCGGTACGGGCTGGCCTGTCGCCGAGCTGCTCCTGCGCCTGGACAGCGATCGCGTCCGCCGACCCCTCGGCCAGCATGGCGACGGCCATCACCAGGCCGAGCGCCTCCGGGTTGCGTTCGCCGGCGTCACCTGCCAGGCGGGACAGGTGATCCTGCCAGGCTGCCACGGCGCGGGCCGCCCTGGCCGACAGGTCGCTGGTCGCGCCGAGCCCCTTGTCGGCCAGCCGGCTATCGCCGAACGCCGACTCGAAGATCTCCTTGACTTGCTCACCGCGGACACGCTCGGCAGCCGCGTCCGCGAGTAGCAGTGCCCCGGCCGGGCTCTCCCGCCAGCGGCTGTCCACCTGCTCCGCGGCCCGGTCGGCCAGCGAGATGATGAACGACTCCAGCGCCTCGCGCAGCGCCGACGTCAGCTCCGCGACCCGCTGCGGTCCGCGGCGGGCGCGCTTGGCCCCCCTGGTCTTGGTTGTCCGGCTCTTCCGCTCCAGGTCTCCGCTGGCGACGCAGTCCTGCCAGCGGGCCAGCACCTCCCCCTGCAGCAAGGTGGCGCCACGCAAGCCATCGTCGGCCTCGGAGAGGGCGTTCTGGTAGGCGTCGGCGGCGTCCTTGCGCAGCTGGCCGCGCAGCACCACCTGGGCCTCGATGTGCGCGGCTACCTTCGGCACGCGGGACTTGAACGTGTCGAGAACGCCGGACATCGTCTGGGTGAGCACCGCGACACGGCGGTCCGTACGCTGCGCCGTATCGGTCAGCCAGTCCCTGACCTGCTGATAGGCATCTGGTGGCAGCATGCCGTCAAGCAGCGGGGTTTCCATGATGACGAACCGGTCGGCGGCCTTGATCCCGTTGGCGTCCAGCATCGCCTCGAAGTGATCGGTCAGCTCCTTGCGGTGCGCCTGCGGCACACGGGACAGCACGACGCCGAGCGAGGCCCGGCGGTCCCTGGCGTGCTGCAGGATCTCCCATACCGGGCCGTCGGCGTACCGGCTCGAGCTGGTCATGAACAGCCACAGGTCCGACGCGTCGAGAAACTGGTAGGCGAACTCATGGTGGGCCTTCACCACCGAGTCGATGTCAGGTGTGTCGAGTAGCGCGACGCCCCTGGGCATGCCCTCGCTGGCGGCGAGCACGAGCAGGCCGTCCCGGCCGGGCCTGGCCAGGCCCTCCTGCCGGACCCGCGGGAGCGTGGGCAGGAAGTTGTTCTCGGCGAACCAGTCGATGTCATCGGGGTGGCAGGCGAGTACCGGGCTGTTCGTCGTCGGCCGCCGCACGCCGGTCGCGCTTACCTTGGTGCCCACGATGCTGTTGATCAGCGTGGATTTGCCCGCGCCTGTGGAGCCGACCAGCGCCACCAGGACCGGTGCGGCGGACCTTCTTACCCTCGGCAGGAGGTAGTCGTCGATCTGGCTGAGCAGCTTGCCGCGCTCTGCCTTGATCTCGGCGGAACCCTCGATCTCGAACACGAGAGGGATCGCGGCGATCCTCTTACGCAGGTTGAGCAGGGCGGCCTCGAGTAGCCGGGCGTCTACTCGCACGTGCGGCTGGGGAGCGCGCTCAGTGTCAGCTTGGTGACCGGGGGCAGTCATCACCCTGGTGTCATCCCCGCTCTCGGGCCGACTCTCACCACTGGCGGCGACCTCAGTAGCCACTTGGATCACATCAGGGACACTGTGCTCAGCAGCCACAACATGGGCCCGCCGAGCACCGTCGGCACCCGACGCCGACGCTGCAAAGCCCTGACTATCCATCGTTCTCCTCGGCCCCTGGCGGGGTTGCTCACCTGGCACGGGGAGTTTATCCGGTTTGTCTCCCTGGAGTCACCGTTACACCACGTGTGAGTTCTGTTATCGCGGCTATCTGCGCCGCGACGCCAACGACCTCGCCAATCACCACGACCGCGGGCGGCCGGATACCTTCCTGCGCTACCAGGCCTGCCACATTTTCCAGTGTTGAGTTCATTGTGCGCTGTGTCGGCAGGGTACCGTCTGCGATTACCGAAACGGGAGTAGCCGGATTCCGTCCGTACCTGATGAGGGCGTCAGCAATCGGCTCAATGCGCTCCACGGCCATCAGCAGCACCAGCGTGCCCCGGCTCCCGGCCAGCGCTCTCCAGTCCACCGTGGACCGCTTGTCGCCCGGCGGGACGTGCACGGACACCACATGGACGTCCTGGGCGACGCCGCGGTGGGTCACCGGGATTCCCGCCGCCGTCGGCACACCCACCGCGCTGGTGACCCCGGGCACGACGGTGACCCTTATCCCGGCCTCCAGGCAGGCGAGCACCTCCTCGGCGCCCCGGCCGAACACGAACGGATCCCCGCCCTTGAGCCGTACCACGAACTTCCCCTGCCGGGCGCGCTCGATCAGCGTCGCGTTGATCTGTTCCTGAGCCATGGCCCGGCCGTAAGGAATCTTGGCGGCGTCCACGATCTCCGTGGTCTCTGGCAGTTCGTCGAGCAGCGAGAGGGGCGCGAGGCGGTCCGTCACCACGACGTCGGCGCTGGCGAGCAGTTCCCGGCCCCGCACTGTGATCAGCCCGGGGTCGCCGGGGCCGCCGCCGACGATCGCCACCGTGCCTTTCAGGTGTTCAGTACCTTTCAGGTGTTCAGTACCTTTCGGGTGCTCAGCGTCCGGGCCGACCGGGCGGGCGGGCGCGGACACGAACCTCAGGAGGGCGTCCCTGACGGCCGCGCTGCGCCGGGGTTCGCCGGTCAGCACTCCGATCCTGACGTCGCCGGCCGCGCCCTGGGCCGGCGTCCACGCGGCGGATTCGTGCCTGTCATCGGCCCGGACGTACCAGACGCGCTTCGCCTCGGCCTCGTCCGCCACCGCCTGGTTGACCGCCCGGTCGCTGGTGCACGCGCAGACCAGCCAGGCATCCTCGCAGTCGCCGGCCTGGTACGGCCGCCGGGTCCACTGGATCTTGCCGGCGGCGGCTAGATGCTCGAGCGAGACCGTGACTTCCGGCGAGACCAGTTCGATCACGGCACCGGCGTCAAGCAGCGCGGGCACACGCCGGGACGCCACCGATCCCCCGCCGACGACCAGCACGCGGCGGCCGTCCAGCCGAAGCCCCAGCAGGTACGGGTGCACTTGCCTGCCCTTCTTCCGGTTCACGTCTCCTTATACCCCTGGCGGACGGGCCCCCATCGGGCTCCGGCACTTGATCACGAAGGGTTTTACGTGCCATGGCACGTAAAACCCTTCGTGATCATGAGATACGGGCCACTATCCCGATTTGATGGCTCTCGGGCCTCTGATCATGTGTCCGAGGAAGCGCCAGCGGCCGGGGCTTTGTCGGAAACGCCCGCGGAGTCGAACGTCGCGACTTCTCGCAGCGCCCGGGCCGCGCTCTGCACCAGCGGCAGCGCCAGCACGGCGCCGGTTCCCTCGCCGAGCCGCAACCCCAGGTCCACGAGCGGCACAAGCCCCAGGTGGTCGAGCGCGATCGCGTGACCGGGCTCGGCGCTGCGATGGCCGGCGAAACACGCGGCCACGGCGGAAGGGGCCAGCGCGGCGGCGACCAGAGCGGCGGCACCCGCGATCACCCCGTCCAGGATCACCGGGACCCGCAGCGCCGCGGCGCCGAGGATGAAGCCGGCGATGGCCGCGTGCTCGAACCCGCCGAACGCGGCGAGTACAGCTACCGGATCGGCCGGATCCGGCCGGTGCAGGGCGAGCCCGCGGCAGACCACCTCCACCTTCCGCGCGTACGTGGCGGCGTCGATCCCGGTGCCCCTGCCGGTGGCCAGCGCCGGGTCCGCACCGGTGAGGGCGCAGATCAGCGCCGCCGACGCGGTCGTGTTGGCGATGCCCATGTCCCCGGTGAGCAGGCACTTGTTGCCGGCCGCGACCAGGTCCCGCGCCACCTCAATACCAACGGTCAGCGCCCTCACCGCGTCGCCTCGGGACATGGCGGGACCGACCGTGAAGTCCGCGGTGCCCCTGCCCACCTTGCGCGGCAGCAGGCCGGGCACCGGGTCGAGGTCGGCGGCAACCCCGACGTCCACCACGGTGACCTCGGCGCCGGCCTGAGCGGCGAAGGCGTTGACCACCGCGCCCCCGGCCAGGAAATTGGCGACCATCTGCGCCGTCACCTCCTGCGGCCATGGCGTGACGCCCTGCGCATGAACGCCGTGATCTCCGGCGAAGACCGCGACGCAGGCGGGCGAGGGAAGGGGCGGCGGGCACTCCCCGGCCAGCCCGGCGAGCCGGACCGAGACGTCTTCGAGCAGGCCAAGCGAGCCGCGCGGCTTGGTCATCTTGTCCTGCCGCTCCCGCGCCGCCGCCATGGCGGACGCGGACGGCGGCGCGATCGCGGCGATCGCCTCGGCCAGCGGGTCCACGGCATCCTCTCCCGGCAGCCCGCGACGCCCGTATTCCTCGGCGTGCACCGCCCAGGACACCGGCCGTCGTCGCGCCCAGCCGCTCTGCTCAAGCTCCGGTGAATCGCCGAACTCACTGACGTATCCCACGCACAAATAAGCGATGACTTCCAGGTAGGCGGGGAGGCCAAGCTCGGCGGCCACCTCGTCCGCGCCGAAGAAGCTGACCCAGCCGACGCCCAGACCCTCGGCGCGCGCGGCGAGCCACAAGTTCGCCACGGCGAGCACGCTGGAGAAGTCCGCCGTCCTCGGCTGGGTATGCCTGCCGAGGGTGTGCCGGCCACCTCTGGTCCGGTCGCAGGTGACCACGATGTTGACCGGGGTGTCGAGGATCGACTCGATCTTCAGCCGGTCGAAGGCACGCACGCGATCCCCGGGCAGGTCCGCGGCATAGTCGTCACGGCGGGCCCTGGCCAGCGCGGCGATCCGCGAGCGCCGCTCCCGATCGGTGATCACGATGAAGTCCCACGGCTGGGAGAAGCCCACCGACGGGGCCTGATGCGCGGCGGTGAGCACCCGGCGCAGCACCTCGGGCGGCACCGGGTCGGGCAGGAAACCGCGCCGCACGTCCCGGCGCTCGGCGATCACCCGGTAGATGGCCTCCCGCTGCTCGTCCGGGTACGCCTCAGACATAGGCATGCGTCTCTCCGATCAGGGCTTCTCGGACCCGTACCCTATGTCCCTTTCCGGCGGCCTAGGCCCTCGCCGCCCTGAGCAGCGCGCTGAAAGCGGCACAGGCGACCGCCGGACCGCCGCGCTCCGACACGTTGGTCAGCGTGGGCAGCCCGCTGTCGCGGAGCGCCTGTTTCGCCTCCGCCGCACCGACGAGACCAGCGGGCATGCCGATCACCAGGGCCGGATCGACCTGACGCCGCATGATCTCCACGACGGCGGTCGGTGAGGTGCCCACCACCCAGACCGCCCCCGGCCCCGCCTCGCCGAACGCCAGCCTGACCGCGGCCGCGCTCACCGTCAGCCCGGCGGTCCGCGCGAGCCGCTCCGCCAGGGATTCGTGTGCCTTGCAGATCACCGGGTACCCGCCGATGCCGGTGGCGACCATGCCGTCATCGGCGACCACCCGGGCGCCGCGACGCAGCGCGGAAACGCCGGCCGCGAGCGCCGCCTCATCACACATCAGATCGGCCAGGAAGCCGAAATCGGCGGTCTCGTAGAGAATTCGTTCCGCTATCGCGCGGGTAAGCGGGGGCAGCCCGCTCAGGTCGGCCCTCGACCGCAGGATCCGGTAGGACTCGACCTCTACCGGATCAACCTCGCTCGGCTGAAGCTCGGTCACGCCACCTCCACGGCCACGGCCACAATGGCCGAGTTCCTCCGCGTCGCCAGATCAGCACAGCATGACACACGCCCAGTACCGGCGGGGCGCGGCGACCCAGGCGGTACACTAGGGCCGGTTGCCGTTGCTCGGCCTTGCCAGTGATTCACCAGCGAACTTTCAGGGCTTGCGAGTAGCGTGGGCGAGACAAAGTCGGTAGAACCGGGCGAACCCGATCGCCCGCATACCACCCTAATCAAACATGCCGAATGGAGCACGCATGCCGAATCGTTCCCCGGTCCTTGTGATTGGCGGGGCCGTTTCCTGGCATGTTCCGGCAGCGAGCGGGGAGATGACCGGTATCTCCGTGATCAAGGCGCTCGGCCGCCGGCCTCGTTACGATCTGGAAGCCGGTACGGCAGCCATATGCTCAGACCTCAACCCAGGGACGCAAGCATGATCTACTCCAATCCGTCGGATGAGGCGATCGACGATGCGGCTCTGTCCGCCTTCACCCAGGCGTACCAGGGGAAGGCGACCGACCTTCCGCCGGTCGCCATCGTGATCGCGGCGTACAACGAGGAAGGCGCCATCGGCCCGGTCGTCAAGGAACTGCCCGCCCAGGCGTGCGGCCTTGCCACGACCGCCATCGTGGTCACCGATGGCTGCAAGGACAACACCGCGGACGAATCGCGCGAGGCCGGGGCGATGGTCTGCGAGGTGCCGGTGAACCGGGGCCAGGGTGCCGCGCTGCGGCTCGGCTACCGGCTCGCCCGCGAAGGCGGCGCGCAGTACATCGTGACCACCGACGCCGACGGGCAGTACAACCCGGCCGAAATCGAGACCGTGCTCGCCCCCGTGGTGGCCGGCGAGGCCGATTTCTCCACCGGTTCGCGCCGCCTGGGCAGCCAGGAGACCAAGGACGCGGTCCGCCGCGCGGGCTCGTGGTTCTTCGCCACCTCGCTGAGCGTGCTCACCGGGCAGAGGATCAGCGACACCACGTTCGGACTGCGGGCCATGCGGGCCGCGGTGACCGGCGCGGTCAGCCTGGAACAGCCGCAGTACCAGTCTTCTGAGCTGCTGATCGGTGTCATCACCCACGGCTACAAGGTGGTCGAGGTGCCCGCCACCATCCACAAGCGCCGGGTGGGTGAGAGCAAGAAGGGCAGCAACCCGCTCTACAACCTGCACATCCCTGGCGTGAACAACCTGTTCTACGGGATCAGGTTCGCCCGGGTGATCTACGGCACCTGGTGGCGTGAGCGTCAGCGGGTCGGCTCGTCCCCGGTCGGGGCCAGGGTGAGCGACTCCGATTCCGGGGAACCCGAACCTGCCGCGCCCCGGTCGGCAAAGAGCACGTAGTGGAAGATGAAGAACCGTGCGACGAACGTCAAGCAGTTCGCCGCGAAGTAGAGCCCGTTCTCGACGGTGACCTTTTTCCAGCCCTTGTGCAGGCCCCAATCATGGACGAGGTACACGCCCAGCTTGTTGGCCCCGGCCAGGATCAGCCATACGCACGCGGACACCGCCCAGAACGGCAGCGTCTCCTTCAGCAGGTCCGGTCGCCCCTTGCGCTCCCACGCCCAGCGGCTCAGCACGTAGCTCACCGCCGCGCCGAGCACCGCGGCGCAGAAGCCCGCGATGAACGCCGTCAGGTGCACCACGTGGTTGAACACGACAAGCGCTACCTGGCTAGTCACCAGGGAAACGACGGCAACCGCAACAAAACGCGTAAACCGGACGCCCACCTTGCTGCGTATTCTGGTCCACAGCTTGCTCGACAACGTCGATTTGGGCTGGTTTTCAGAGAGATCCACGTGAGCGTCCTTGGTTCGCTAGCCGACCTTACATGGTACGAGACCGCGGGCCCCTTCCGGTCGCTCGTGCCTAGAGCACGTTACCGCCCTCGCCGATATGACATAGGAGGTTCCCCCGAATGAAGATCATGGTGCTGGGTGGCGACGGGTACCTCGGCTGGCCGACGGCGCTGCACCTGTCGGCGCAAGGGCACGAGGTGGCGGTCGTCGACAACTTCGCCCGTCGCGGCTACGACAACGAGCTTGGTGTCGAGTCGCTGGTGCCGATCGCGTCATTGCAGACGCGGATCGAGGTCTGGCGCGAGCTGACCGGCAGGAACATCCGCTACTACATCGGCGACCTGTGCGATGCTCAGTTCACCTATCAGGTCATCGAGGACTTCAAGCCGATGGCCGTCGTGCACTACGCCGAGCAGCGCGCCGCGCCGTATTCGATGATCGACCGCAAGCACGCGGTCTACACCCAGCAGAACAACGTGATCGGCACGCTCAACCTGCTCTACGCGATCGCCGAGCTGAACCCCGACATCCACCTGGTCAAGCTCGGCACGATGGGCGTTTACGGTACGCCGAACATCGACATCGAAGAGGGCTGGCTCGAACTCGAGCACAACGGCCGCCGGGACCGGATGCTGTTCCCGAAGCGCCCCGGGTCCTTCTACCACCTGTCCAAGGTGCACGACAGCTACAACATGGAGTTCGCCTGCCGGATCTGGGACCTGCGCGCCACCGACCTCAACCAGGGAGTGGTGTACGGCCAGCAGACGCCGGAGACCGCGATCGACGAGCGGCTGGCGACCCGGTTCGACTACGACGCGGTGTTCGGCACGGTGCTGAACAGGTTCACCATCCAGGCCGTGCTCGGCCAGCCGCTGACCGTCTACGGCACCGGCGGCCAGATCCGCGGCATCATCGACATCCGCGACACCATGCGCTGCATCCAGCTCGCCTGCGAGAACCCGGCGGACCGCGGCGACTTCCGCGTGTTCAACCAGATGACCGAGTCGTTGTCCGTGCAGGAAATCGCCGACACGGTGGCGCGCGCGTACCCCGGCGAGGTCACGATCGAGCACCTGGACAACCCGCGGGTCGAGGCTCCTGAGCACTACTACAAGGTCACCCACACCAAGCTCGTTGACCTGGGCCTAGAGCCGCACCTGTTGTCCGACACGCTCATCGAGTCGCTGTTCGACATCACCAAGCAGTACGCGCACCGCGTGCGGGTCGACGCGCTGCTTCCCACCGTCAACTGGCGCAAGACCAGTCAGTCATAACTAACGCTGGTACTCCCCCCGCGTCGGCTGCGTCCCCCCGGTATCGCGCCATTGCATAAACAAAGGCCCGCCATGCGCATTGGCACGGCGGGCCTTTGCGCTGGCGGTTACTTGTCTTCGGAGATCTCGGTCATCAGGTCGGGGGATGTCTCCATGCCGGCCTTCCACACCGAGCGAGCGATGATCTTGGATGGGTCGACGCGGTCCCGGTATCGCCCGGCCACCTCGGTGATCTCCTCCATCAGGCCCTCCGACAGCGTGGTCGGCTGCAGGCCGAGCGCGAGGAACTGGTCGTTCATCACCCGCAGCTCGTTCTCCTCCGCCTCGCGCCGGGGGTTGGGCAGGTAGGCGACCTCGGTGCCGGTCATCTCGTTGATCAGCTTGGCCAGGTCGCGTACCCGGTGGGTCTCGGTGATCTGGTTGCGCACTAGCACCTGATCGCCGGACTCCGGCGGGTTGTCGCAGGCCAGCTCGATACACCGGACGGTGTCCCTGATGTGAATGAACGCGCGGGTCTGGCCGCCGGTGCCGTGCACCGTCAGCGGGTGGCCGACGGCGGACTGCATCAGGAACCGGTTCAGCACCGTGCCGTAGTCACCGTCGTAGTCGAACCGGTTGATCAGCCGCTCGTCCTTGATCGTCTGGTCGGTCTGGGTGCCCCACACGATGCCCTGGTGCAGATCGGTGATCCGCAGACCGTCGTTCTTGGCGTAGAACGCGAACAGCAGCTGGTCCAGCGTCTTGGTCAGGTGATACACCGAACCCGGATTTGCCGGGTGCAGGATCTCCCGCTCCAGTTCGCCATCCGGGGTCGGCACCTTCACGGTGAGGTACCCCTCGGGGATGGGCGCGGTACCTGACCACCCGTAGCCGTAGACGCCCATCGTGCCCAGGTGAACGAGCGAGGCGTCGAGGCCGGTGGCTACCAGCGCGGTGAGCAAGTTGTGCGTGCCGCGGACGTTGTTGTCCACGGTGTACCGCTTCTCCTTCTCACTGCGCATCGAGTAAGGAGCGGCGCGCTGTTCGGCGAAGTGGACGATCGCGTCGGGACGCAGTTCGCCGAGCACGTCCGCCAGCCGGTCGTACTCGGTGGCCAGGTCGATGTTGACGTAACCGATCTTCTTGCCGGAAACTTCGCCCCAGGCCCGCAGCCGCTCGCCGATCGGCCGGATAGGCGTCAGCGACTCGACCTCGAGCTCGATGTCGATCTTCCTGCGGCTCAGGTTGTCGACGATTGTAACGTCATGACCACGATCCGACAGGTACAGCGACGTTGGCCAGCCACAAAACCCGTCACCACCGAGGACCAGAACACGCACAGCTACTCCAAGTCTGTCTCTACCGCTGGAAGGAAGCCGCGGACGGGGCACCAATCCCAGGCGGCGAATACGTTCCCTAGTTGGCCTGATGCTAGTGCACCTGCTTATAGCGCGCCAGCTTGGGTGGCGAGCTCACAGACTCCTCACAGCGAGTCGGCGTCCGCATACGCGTCGAGGGCGATTGGGCACCCCGCCACTCCCGTCTCTACCATATTCATATGTCCCTCGTAATTTGCGCTACCTGCGGAAACCACTATCTTGAGGCGCCGCCACCTGTCTGCGTGGTGTGCGCGGACGAGCGGCAGTGGGTGCCGCCCGGCGGCCAGCGCTGGACCACGCGGGCCGAGCTCATCCAGGCGGGCCACCGGTCCGATATACGCGAGATCGAGCCGGGCCTGACCGGGATCGGCGCGCAGCCGCCGTTCGCCATCGGCCAGCGCTCACTCGTGGTGCGGACGCCGGAAGGAAACCTGCTGTGGGACCCGTCCGGGTTCATCGACGACGAGGCCATAGCCGCCGTCCAGGCGCTCGGCGGCCTGCGTTATGTGACTGCCAGCCACCCGCACTTCTACGGCGCGATCGTGTCCTGGAGCCGCGCGTTCGGCGCCGAGATCCTGGTACCCGACGCCGACGCCGAATGGATGCGGACCGGGCCCGATGATCTGGTGCGGCCGTGGTCGGACAGTTTCGCCGCTCTGCCCGGCGTCACGGTGATCCAGTGCGGCGGGCACTTTCCCGGCAGCGCGGTGGTGCACTGGGCCGGGGGCGCGGACGGACGTGGCGTCCTGTTCACCGGCGACACGATCTTCGTGACACCGGGCGAAGACCGGGTGACATTCGTCTGGTCCGCTCCTAATCGCCTGCCGCTGGCCGAGCCGGCCGTGCGCGGGGTATGGGAGGCGGTCAGCAGCTACGAGTTCGACCGGATCTACGGCGGCTGGTGGGTGCCGGTGATTCACTCCGACGCGAAGGACACGGTCAAGCGCTCGGCCGGACGGTACATCGAGCACCTACAGGGAGAAGGCTAGCGATTCGCGCGCGGCCGCGTGAGGTGAGTTAGGCCGGCCTGGATCGCTTGGACTTCAGTGAAGTGCCCGGGGCGCCGGTCTCCGCATATGGCGAGAGCATGAACCCGTTGGCGTACTCAAGCGGCCTGATCCACTTAGCCGGGCGTGCCTGTTCCGTCTGTCCGGGGATCCCGGTCTTCTCTACCTCGGTCAGGTCCCAGCAGTCGAGCGCGCTGATCGTCGCCGCGCCGTCGCCGACCCGGCGGACCCGGCCCCGGACGAGCAGCAGCCAGGAGCCGAACAGCGTGGCCGCGCACCGGTCCTGGACCGATTCGAAGAACGCGAGGTCGACCAGCCCCATGGCGTCGTCCAGGCTGGCGAAGATAATCCGCTGGCCGGACCTGACCGCCGGCGTCTGGATGGATATCTTCACCCCGGCCACCAGCACCACCGAGCCGTGCTCGCGGCGATGCAGCTGATCGGACCGGATCACGCCGAGGTCGCCGAGCAGGCCCGCGTACCGCCCGAGCACGTGCTCGCCGAGCTCAAAACCGAGGATGTCCAGCTCGGCGGCGAGGCGTTCGGCCGGGTCGAGCTCGCGCAGTTGGCCGGCCGGCACCAGGTCGGCGAAGCCGTCACCGGGCAGGTCGAACATCGCGGTGCCGGGCCGGCCCGGCTTGGCCAAGATGGCGAGGCGGGCGAGCAGGTCGCGGCGCGTCGGCTCGGTGTACATCTCATCGAAGGCGCCGACGAGGACGAGCCGTTCGGCCACCGGACGGGAAACCCTCGCCCGCTCCCAGAAGTCCCGCAGCGACCGGTACGGCTGGCCGGCCACGATGCGGGTGACCTCGGCGTCACTGATGCCCTTGACCTCGCGCAGGCTGACGCGCAGACCGGGGGAAGCACCACCGTTAGTTATGATCCAGCCGGAAGAAGAGGCGCTGACGTCAGGACCGAGAACCTCGATCCCAGCCAGCCTCGCGTCCTGGACGATCACCCGCTTGGGGTACATGCCTGGGTCGTGGGTGAGCACTCCGGCGTAGAAGGCGGCCGGATGATGGCGCTTGAGCCAGGCCGACTGGTACACCGGCAGCGCGAACGC
The DNA here is from genome assembly GCA_036490795.1 of Streptosporangiaceae bacterium. Lineage (GTDB taxonomy): Bacteria > Actinomycetota > Actinomycetes > Streptosporangiales > Streptosporangiaceae > JAFARZ01. Next base: position 2,721 of record DASXDG010000299.1, on the reverse strand, counting down.
GGCGGCGTGTGCCTTGCAGAAGCCGAACGAGCCGAACGCGGCGAGCACCTCCCAGACGCGGCTGACCGTGGCCTCGTCGTAGCCGTTGCGCCCGGCGGCTTCGAGGAAGGCGTCCTCACCGTCGGGAAGCCGCCGCCGGATCCGGTCCGCCTCGGCGAGCCCGCAGCCGGTCATCGTGTCGATGACCGCCATCACCTGCTCGTGGAAGATCACCACGCCGCCGGTCTCCCGCAGCACCTGGTGCAGGTCCTCGTGCGGATAACTGGCCGGCCTGACGCGGTGCCTGACGGCCAGATACGGCGTGATCATGTCCGAGTTCACCGGACCCGGGCGGAACAGCGAGATCTCCGCGATCAGGTCACCGATCACCCGTGGCGCCACCCGGGTCACAAGTTCCCGCTGCCCCGGCGACTCGATCTGGAAGCAGCCGACCGTCCGCGCCTGCCTGATCAGCTCGAACGTCGGCTCGTCGTCCTTGCGTACCGCGTCGAGATCGACCGGATCGCCGGGGATCTGGGTGAGCGTGTAGGCCATCGCCGACTGCATGCGCACGCCGAGCACGTCGAGTTTGATCACTCCCGCGATCTCCGCGTCGTCCTTGTCTATCTGGCTCAGCGGCAGGCCATCCACGCGGCTGCGGGTGACCGGCGTCCGGTCGCGGAGCGTCGCGTCGGACAGCAGCACGCCGCACGGGTGCATGGCGACGTGCCTGGGCAGGCCGTCCAGCCGTTCGGCGAGACGGAACACAGCGGTGAGTTCCTTGCTGGCAAGGTTGGAGTCGCGGAGTTCGGGCAATTCGGCGAGAGCCGCAGTAATGTGCGCTGCGCGGATCTGCGGGAACGCCTTCGCGATCGCGCCGGTCTCGTCCGGCGGCAGGCCGAACGCGGCGGCGACGTCCCTGATCGCGCTGCGCGCCCGGTAGGTCTCCATCATCGCGACCGTCGCGCAGCTATCGTCGCCGTAGGCGTCGAGGATGATCCGGTACGCCTCGATCCGCCGCGCCGACTCGACGTCCAGGTCGATATCGGGCATGGTCTCGCGGGTCTGCGACAAGAACCGCTCCATCAGCAGGCCATGCTCCAGCGGGTCGATGGCGGATATGCCGAGCAGATGGTTGACCAGGCAGCCGGCGCCCGAGCCGCGGATGGCGACGCGGATGCCCCTGTCCCTGATCCTGCGCGCGACGTCGGCGACGGTGAGGAAGTAGGGAGCCAGTTCGGTGCTGGCGATGATGTCCAGTTCATGATCGAGGCGGCGCCTGGCCGCCTGCTTGCCGCCGCGGTACATCGCGAGTGCCCGTTCGGCGATGTGGCGCAGATCCCCGTCCATCGCGGGCAGGTGCCTGATGCCGACGCCGACATCTTCACGCGGGTCAAGGAAACACCGGCCGGCGATTTCCTCCGTGTCGTCCAGAAGCCGGTACGCGTCGTGACGGCTGGTGAGACGGGCGGCCACGGCGCGCATCTCGGCCGGGCCGGCCAGCCAGGACCGCCCGTTGTGCACGGGCAGTCCTGGAGTACCCAACGGCACGTTACCGCCGATGGCGTCGAGGACCTGGGCGACCGGACTGTCACCGGGATCGAGATACCGGACGGCGTTGGTGAGCACGGCGGGCGTCCGGGTATCCCTGGCGAGCTTGAGCATCGCCCGTGCCCGCCGGGTATCGCCGGGCCCGCGATGGTCGGTGATCTCGACCACCACCTCGGCCCGCTCGCGCCAGGCTTTGAGCGCCGTCCGTGCCTCGTCGTGACGCCGCGCCGCCACCGCGCGGCCCACGTCGCTGTCCGGACCGAGCAAGACGATCAGCCCCTTACCCGGCGTGAACTGGGTCGTTGCGGGCTGGGTCGTCGCGGGCTGGGTCGTTGCGGGCTGGCTCGTTGCGGGCTGGCCTGGGCCAGCCGAGAGCTGGCGGCATAGCGCTGCCCAGCCGTGCTTGCCCTGCGCGAGTACCGTGACCCTCGTGCCGTTGCCCTGTCCGAGATCCGCGCCGAGTATCGGGGCGATGCGGGCCGCCGCGCACGCCTGGACGTGCTTGAACGCACCGTAAAGACCGTCACGATCGGTCAGCGCGAGGCCCGCCATGCCCCGTTCCGACGCCGCCTGCGCCAGCGCCGCCGGGCTAGCCGTTCCATACCGAGGCGAGTACCACGACGCCACGTGCAGATGGACGAAACCGGTCAATCGGCCGCCCGCCGCAGCGTCCAGGTATCGGTCGCCATTTCCCGGCGCAGTTCGTACACACCGGTCGCCATGCCCTGTCCCGGCGACGCCTCCACTCGCCAGAACACCAGTTCAGGTTGCCGCGGTTCGTCCTCTGGCTGCTGCCACCACTCCCTGTTGATCACCCAGTGCTCGACGATCGCCCGGACCGTGTAGAGTCGCCCTCTCCATACGAACCTCGTCGGCCTGCCATCGTCGCGAGCCTGCACATCAACAGGCTCGCCATACGCACGGTTCAAGCGCCTGCCCTCCTCATCCCGGCGGACTGAGTCCCGGCGGACTGATCAGACTGCCGGCAGGGGAAGAAAGACAGGCAGTACTATCTGAGATCGGCTCCAGGACGCGCCTGGCACCGCAGCTCGAATATACATTCCTTCGAACTGATCTGCAAATAGACCGCAAACGCCTGCGGCAAAGGCTTTCCAGCGTGATCATCGATGGCAAGGAGAAAGCGAGCGCGTTGAGTTGCCATCGTGGCGTTCGGTCCAGTGACTGGATGCC
>DASXDG010000298.1:0-10164 GCA_036490795.1 Streptosporangiaceae bacterium | reverse complement strand
GCGTGGTTGGACGCGCTCCGCGGGATCGCGGCGCTGGCGGTGGTATTCGACCATCTGAGCCCGTACCTGCTGTCGACGCTCCGCACGCATGTGTACCACTGGCTGGACCTGGGTGAATACGGCGTCTTTGTGTTCTTCATGATCAGCGGCTACATCGTGCCCGCGTCACTGGAACGCAAGGGCAGCGTCCGCACGTTCTGGGTGAGCAGGATCTTCCGGCTGTACCCGCTGTACCTGCTGGTGGTCGGGGTCGCGGTGGTGCTGTGGGCGATCGGCCAAGGGTCGCTGCGCGGTGCCGCCACGGACCCGTGGACATCCGTGCTCGCCCAGCTGCTGATGATGAGCAACGTGCTGGCCGGGCCGAACCTGCCGAACGTTGTCTGGTCACTGTCCTACGAGATGATCTTCTACCTGCTGCTTACCGCGCTGTTCCTCGCCGGGATACACAAGCGCAGCAGCTGGTACGCGGTCGGGTTCGGCGTGGCGGCGGTGCTGCTCGGCGGCGTGCTGCCGCGGCAGTACCTCTCTCATCATCTGTCCAGCCCGCCCGTGGTCGCGGTGGTGGCTGACCTGCTCCTGCTCATCGGGCTCGTCGCGGCCGTGGTGCTGCGCGGCACGCCGAGACTGGTTGGCGCGGTGCTGGCCGCAGTGGTCGCCATCATCTTGCTGGCGTTCAACGGCGGATGGATCTACCCGTGGGAAGCCCTGACGATCATGGGGCTGATGTTCACCGGCACCGCCCTGTACCGGGCCGAACAGGGGCAGTATCCGTGGTCGCGGGCGATCGCGGTCGCGGCGGCGACGATCGCGATGGGCATCGCGGCCGGGCTGTGGCACTCGCATGCCTGGCACATCTGGCCTCCGGCCGAGGTTTTCTGGGAGCGGCGCTGGTTCTTCGCCCTGTTCCTCGCCGGGCTGACGTTCGGCGCGGGGCTGGCCCTGCGGCACTGGCCCATGCCGCGCTGGATAGCCTGGCTCGGCCTGATCAGCTACTCGATCTACCTGATCCATCCGCTGCTGATCGAAGTGCTGGACAATGCGGTGCTGCGCGGCCACCACTATCCGGTCGAGGCCAAATGGGGGATGGCAGTCGTGTTCGTGCTGGTGACCATCGCGCTGTCGTCGGTCACCTACCTGTTCGTCGAAAGACCCATGCAGAACGTCGGGCGCCGGGTCGCCAAGCGGCTCGACCAGCGGTTCGGACCCGATCGCGCCCCCGTGCGCGATGTGGGGCATGCTGGTGTCCGTGACTACGCGGCTGCCGACCGAGTCTGACCCGTACCGGGTCTGCCTGGTCTGTCTCGGGAACATCTGCCGATCGCCGATGGCGGAAGTCGCGCTGCGCGGTGCGCTGGACAAGGCCGGGCTCGCGGACGCGGTGATCGTCGATTCGGCGGGCACCGGCGACTGGCACGTCGGGCAGGGGATTAACCGGGGCGCCCTGGCGGCGCTGGCGCGACGCGGCTACGACGGATCGGCGCACCGGGCCCGGCAGTTCAAGCCGTCGTGGTTCGGTTCGCGGGACCTGGTGCTGGCGATGGACTCGAGCAACCTCGCGGACTTGCGCGCGATGGGCGGCGACGTCGAGTTGTTCGCGGAAGTGGCCGGGCTCACCGAGGTGACCGACATCCCCGATCCGTACGGCGGCGACGCGGCGGACTTCGACTACGTGCTCGACCTGCTTGAAGCGGCGATGCCGGCGATCATCGCGCGACTCGCGCAATCGTGAACGCTCACCTCGCCCGGCTGACCGGTCGAGATGTCCGGTCGGTGCGGGTGGTTGGCGGTCAGCACGGCTACCAGCACCTGGACGTGGCGTTCGCGGACGGGCAGCACGGATTCGCGAAGATCACGCCCGACCCCGACGGCTCGCTCATCGCGGAAGCACACGGACTGCGCTGGCTGGGTGAGGCCGGTGCCGTTCCGGTACCGGACGTGCTCGGGGTCGACGGGACGGCGCTGGTCATCGCGATGGTGCCCGCTTCCGGCGGGACGGACGAACGAGCGGCGTCCGCATTCGGCGCGGACCTGGCGAGGATGCACGCCTACGGCGCGGATTCCTTCGGCGCCCCGTGGACGGGGTACATCGCCGGTCTCCCGCTGGACAACACGCGCGCCAGTTCATGGCCGCAGTGGTATGCCGAACGCCGGCTCGCGCCGTTCCTGCGGATGGCGCTATCGTCCGGTGCGCTGCGCGCGCAGGACGGGGCGCTGGTCGAGACCGTCATGGAGCGGCTCGCCGAACTGGCCGGCCCTGCTGAGCCGGCGGCACGCGTCCACGGCGACTGCTGGAGCGGCAACGTGCTCTGGCCGGACGGCCGGGGATGGCTCATCGATCCGGCGGCGCACGGTGGCCATCGCGAGACGGACCTGGCCATGCTCGCGCTGTTCGGCGCGCCGCGACTAGACGCGATCATCGCGGGCTATGCGTCGGTGGCGCCGCTCGCCCCGGGCTGGAGATCGCGCATCCCGCTGCATCAGCTGCATCCGCTGCTCGTTCACGCATGCCTATTCGGCGCGTCGTACCGGTCAGCGGTCGTTGAGGCGGCGGGGGCGGCGCTGCAGAACTGCTAACTACCCGGCTTGCTGATGCGACGGCCCATACAATAATCCCGCCATGAGCATGTAGTGAAAAATCCTGACCTGGCATACACCGGAGTGCACTCGGGGAGAGATGGCGCGATCGTGAGCAAGCGGGATAAGTCGGGAAGCGGCCAGCAAGACGCCAACAACCAGGACGTAACCCCGGCCACGTTCGGCGCTGGAAGCCCCGCGTTCGGTTCCGCGCCGCCGCCTCACGTGCCTCCGCTACCCGAGGTGCCGGCCCTCCCGCCCGAGTTGCAGCCTCGGCTGCCGCCTCCTCCGTTGCCGCGGGCCGGCGGGCAGCCGGGCGGCGTGCCGCTGTGGGTGCCTCCCCCTCCCGGGCCTGGCCAGTTCGGCGCCCCAGGCGCCCCAGGCATCCTAGGCGCCCCAGGCGGTCCGGGCATCCCAGGCGGTCCGCCAGGTCCGCCAGGTCCGCCAGGTCCGCCCGTCCCTCCCGTTCCTCCGCCGCCGCCGGCCAGTATGGGCGCACAGGGGAGTGACCAGCCGACGGGGATCGGCTGGTACGCGTCCCAGCAGCCGGCCGGCTACTTCCCGGCGGCAGCGGGGCCGCTGGCGGCGGGCAACGGCGGTAAGGACGACGACAGCTTCTTTCTCTGGGGCACCGGACGCAAGACGCTCACGAACGTCCTGCTGTTCGGCGTGGTCCCGCTCGTCCTGGCAGGCGTCGTCGCCATCGCGTACGTGCTCTCTACCTCTGGCAAGGGTCATGCGGCCGCCAGCTCGAGGTTCCACGCCGCCGCGGCCGCCAGCGGTGGCGCGCCACAGGTGCAGAACGCCATCACCCCAGCCGCTACCTCATCAGCTAGTCCGCATCCGAAGCCGAATGCGAGCCTGAGCTTCCCCGCGCTCCCGACAACGAACGTGCCCGGTTCGGTCCCTGGCGGCCTGACGTCGACGCATCCGGGCGATCCCAAGTCGGAACCGGCGCCACAGCATTCGAAGACGCCGACCCGCAAGCCATCCGCCAAGCCGTCGCCGAAGGCGTCCGTCGTGCCGGTGCCCGCCAGCCTGGGCTCGCCCAACTTCGACGGCTACTGCGCGAGCATCAAAGAGGGGAACGCCGACAACATTGGCGGCAACGCCGACGGCTGGCGTTGCACGGCGGAAACGACGGTTCCCCTGTCCACGCAGGCCGTGTGCGGCTACACCTACCGGCCGTCCAATGCCCAGGTCATCGACGTCACGGTTGACTACAGTCTCGGCTTCGTGAGCGCCATCCAGTGCTGGAGCACCCACGGTGAAATCGGCGCGCTGAACTTCAGCGCTTACTGCTCCGCGGAAGGCTGGGGCGCCGCCGTCTACGGGGCGAACGCGACCGAGGTGTCGTGCAAGAGCAACGCCACCATCGACGAGACCACGGCGTGCCAGGTCCTCTACCCGGACCACAGCGCGTTCGCTCGCTACGCGGATTACAGCGTCGCCGATTCCTGGCAGTGCTGGGGCTGAGTCAGGCCTCGGCGGGCGCCACGTTTTCTGAGTCGTGGTCCTCGCCTGTTTCGCTGTCCTCGGCCCAGCCCTGGGCCTCTGGTGCCAGCGGGAGCGCGACGCGGAACGTGGCACCCTTTCCGGGGGCGGTGCGCACCGACGCGACCCCGTGGTGCGCGGCGACGAGCGCGGCGACGATCGACAGGCCGAGCCCGCTGCCGCCCGTGGCTCGGCCCCTGGCCTGATCCGCCCGGTAGAAACGCTCGAAGACACGATCTGCTTGTTCTGCGGTCATGCCCGGCCCATGATCTTGGACATCAAGCAGTACGGCGGGAACCTGTTCCGCAGAGCGCGGGTCGACGACTCCCGAGCTGATCGAGACCTTGATCGGGGTGCCGTCTGGGGTGTGGGTCAGCGCGTTGCTCATCAGGTTGCCGATGACCTGCCGCAGCCGCGGCTCGTCCCCGACGACGAGGAACGCGGCCCCTGGCTGCACGGACAGCTGGATATCGCGGTCCGGCGCCACCATCCGCGTGTCGGCTACCGCATCGGCGGCCAGCGAGAGCATGTCGACCGGGCTGCTGGCCAGCGGCCGCTGCTGATCCATCCGGGCGAGCAGCAGCAGGTCCTCCACGAGCAGGCCCATCCTGGCCGCCTCCGCCTCGACCCGGTGCATGATCCGGTCCAGGTCATCGGGGGACAGGCCGGTCATGTACTGCGCCTCGTCGTCGTCCCACTGCTGCACCAGCCCGCCGCGCTGGCGGTAGTACTCGGCGAAACCGCGGATAGCGGTCAGCGGCGTGCGCAGTTCGTGGCTCGCGTCGGCGATGAACCGCCGCATCCGCTCCTCTGACTGATGCGCGGCCGCCTCCGACTGTTCCCTGGCGTGGAAAGCAGTCTCGATCTGACTGAGCATGGTGTTCAGCGACCGGCCGAGGCTGCCGATCTCGGTGTGCGGGTCGCGCTCGGGCACCCGGCGATTCAGGTGCCCTTCGGCGATCTCCTCGGCGGTCTCCTCGATCTCCACCAGCGGCCGCAGGTTCGTCTGCACCACGATGAATCCCACGACCGCCAGCACGACCACGATGACCACGCTGACGATGACGTCCAGCTCGGTGAGCTGCCGCACGGTCCCGTAGACGTCGCTCAGGTTGGCAGCGGTTACCAGGTAGCCAGGGCTTTGCGCCTGGGTGCTCGTATTGGTAAGCGAGACCTGGACTACGTAGGCTCGCCAGCTGCCACCGTCGTATTGAACGGTCGCGAACCCGTTGACGTTCGCCGCGAGCCAGGAAGAGCTGACCGGGAGGCTCTCAGTAGGCGCGGAACCTTCGGGGAACCCTGTTGCCATCGGGGTTCCGACGTACGTGGCGTTCTGGGTGAAGACCTGTGCGATCGTCTCGGTACCGATGGGGATCCCGCTTGACGACTTATACAGGTTCCCCGCAGCGCGGGCGCTCTCGGACACAAGCTGATCGTCGGCGCGCTGGACGAGGTAGCTCTTCAGCTCGTTGATGCTGACGAAGCTGATGACGGCCAGTGCGGCGATGACCAGCGCCAGCAGCGCGGCTACCAGCTTGGTCCGCAGCGATGTCCGGTTGGACACGCTGCGGATCCGGTGCCACATCTGGCCCGGCCGTCTGGTAGTTGTCCCCGCTGCCACGACGGAACCGGCTAAGACGGCAGCCGCAGCACGTACCCCACGCCACGCAACGTGTGGATGAGCCGCGGCTCCTTGCTGTCCACCTTGCGCCGCAGCACGGACACGTACGATTCCACGATGCCGGTGTCACCGCGGAAGTCGTAGTCCCAGACGTGGTCAAGGATCTGCATCTTCGAGAGCACCCGGTTGGAGTTGCTCATGAAGTAACGGAGCAGCTTGAACTCGGTGGGGGAGAGGCTGATCTGCTCCCCGTCCCGCCACACCTCGTGGCTCTCCTCGTCCAGTTCCAGGTCGGCGAAGGTAAGCCGTGGGGTGGGCTCGGTCCCGTCGCCCCTGGTCCGCCGGAGCACGGCGCGGATCCGGGCGATGACCTCTTCCAGGCTGAACGGCTTGGTGACGTAGTCATCCCCGCCCAGCGTGAGGCCGCGGATTTTGTCCTCGGTGGCGTCCCTGGCGGTCAGGAAGACGACCGGTATGCGGGCACCACCGCCGCGAAGGCGGCGGATGACGTCGAAGCCGTCCATATCGGGCAACATGACGTCGAGCACGATGAGGTCAGGCCGGTGACGCTGAGCGGCCTGGACCGCCTCGGTTCCGGCTGCCGCGGTGACGACATCGAAACCCGCGTAGCGCAGGCTAGCCGACAGCAACTCAAGGATGTTCGGCTCGTCCTCAACCACGAGCAGCCTTGCATCCGGTCGCTGCCGTGCATCGGTCAGCGTTTCCATGTTCTGTATTGTCACCCGTGACGCTGAGGATAACCTGAAGGCCTGCTGGAGATGACCTACGGTAACTCCAAGGGCGTCCGCCACAGCGTGATGGCGTCTACCCGGCGGTCAACGCCCAATTTCGCATAAATCCGGCGAACGTGGTTCTTCACGGTCTTCTCGGCCAGAAACAGATGCTGCGCGATTTGCCCGTTCGTCTGCCCGTCCGCGATCAGCGACATGACCTCCGCCTCACGGGCGGATAGCCCGTGATTCGCGTCGGCCTTGGAATGCCCGCTGTTCCCGTTCTGGCCTGACGAGGGGTCAGGTAGACCGTCGCTTGGCTCCGCATCCACTGGAACCTTGCGATCGCCCATATGACCTCCGGTCGCGGACGGTGAAGGTAACGCTGCGAACGTACCAAACGAGGTGGCCGCCGCGTCAACCCCTGGAAGCTCGTCAACACTATGCATAAATATCGGTACTTGTGGTACCTCATACCCAGGCTTCGCCGCGCGCATACACATGCGGGGATCTCAGCTAGTGCGAAATTACGCGGTCCCAGGGACCGTCGGGCCAACTGATGAGCGGCGCCGCGCGTGGGTGGCTGGCACCCTCTTTGGCTTACCGCCGCTGGCCGGCCCGCTAGCGTCGCCTAGCGCCGCCGTCCGCGCCGTTAGCGCGGAAGATAGCTCCAACGCGGTAAAAATCCCTGCTCACAGCAGCTCTTTCCTCCGCGAAAAGCCGAATTACCGCATTAACCAGCCGGCAACCCGGGGCGCCTGATGCGGGAGCGACACTGGTGACCAGTGTGATAAGTGCGACCGCGAGCCGGGCGCCGAGGCGGCCCTTCGACGGCTGGAGGGCATCCATATCTCATAACTAACGCCTGGTCCCCGGATCGCCGCCCGTGTTGCGTCCCGTTTAGATACGTCGATATGCGTTACTCGCATGGATTATGTGCAAAGCGTGCGCTTGTCGCGGGGATGCCTGATGGCTCATCCTGGATCAATGACCTCATCACGCGCGATCGCCGTTCTCGGCCTGGGCCGGATGGGAGCCGCCATGGCGGCTCGTCTGCTCAGCTTGGGATGGGAGGTGACCGGCTGGACGCGTTCCGGCCGAGCGATGGAGTCGGTCAAGACCGCCGGCGACCCGGGCGATGCGGTGGCGGACGCCGATGTCATCATCCTCGCCCTGTTTGACGGTCCCGCATGCGTGCAGGTGCTCGACCGCGCCGGCGATTCGTTCCGGCCTGGCGCGATTGTCGTGAACACCAGCACGATCGCGCCGGCCGAGGCGGCTGCACTGGCGGAGCGGCTCGGTGCCGCGTACGTCCACGCACCCGTGCTCGGCTCCGGACCATCGGTTGCCAACGGTGACCTGCAGATACTCGTCGGCGCGGACGAGGGGACGCTCGCCCGCGTCCGTCCGGTCCTGGACGCGCTCGGGACGGTGCGGCCCGTGGGCGATGCCGCTACCGCGGCGGCGCTCAAACTGGTCGCCAACAGCAGCCTCGCCGGCGCCGTCGTTGCCCTGCGCGACTCGCTGCGGCAAGGCGACGCGCTCGGCCTGCCTCGCGCGCAAGTGCTCGATGTCCTCGAACTCGGGCAACTCGGCGGCCTGGTTTCGCGCAAGCGATCGTTCCTGGACGGCAACCCGGCTCCGGCCCAGTTCACCGTAGGCGCCCTGGCGAAGGACATGGCGTTGCTGGCCGACGCGTCACAGAGCCCGCTGAGCAGCGCGGACGAACTGGCCAGCAGTCCGGCAGGTCCGGACGCCGACGTTTCGCTGGCGGCAACGGATCCGGCGGTAGCCGATGACGTTCTCGCCCCGCTCCGTGCCTATATTCGCGGGCACGCCACCGGCGACCCGGCACACTTCCGCGAGGCGTTCCTGCCGACCGCCCACGTCGAGGGGATCAGGGACGGGCAATTCGTGTCCTGGCGGCTCGATGACTACTGCGCGCTCTTCACCGCGCAGCCGGCCGCAGACGAGGCGGCTCACCGACGGCGGATTGACGCCGTGCAGGTCCATGGGTCGGTCGCGACGGCATCGATGACGCTATGGCACAGCGCGGTGACCTTTACCGACATCTTCCTGCTGGTCCGCGTCGAGGGTCAGTGGCGGATCGCCAACAAGGCCTATCATCGCCACTGATGGTCCGCTGGACCCGATGTAGCAGGAGGCTCGCATGCCCACGATCACTACCGCTGACGGCACGGACATCTTCTATAAGGACTGGGGCTCGGGCCAGCCGATTGTATTCAGTCATGGCTGGCCGTTGTCCAGTGATGACTGGGATACCCAGATGATGTTCTTCGTGCTGCACGGGTACCGTGTCGTCGCCCACGACCGGCGCGGTCACGGGCGCTCCGCGCAGGTTCCCGATGGCCACGACATGGACCACTACGCGGACGACCTGGCCGCGGTGACCGCGCATCTGGACCTGCATGACGCGGTCCACGTCGGGCATTCCACCGGTGGCGGGGAAGTGGTGCGGTACATCGCGCGGCACGGTGAGAGCCGGGTGGCGAAGGCGGTGCTGATCAGTTCGGTGCCGCCGCTGATGGTGCAGACCGAGGCCAACCCCGGCGGGCTGCCGAAGAGCGTCTTCGACGGGTTCCAGGACCAGGTCGCGAAGCACCGCTCGCAGTTCTACCGGGACCTGGCAGCGGGCCCGTTCTACGGCTTCAACCGCCCTGGCGTAGAGACGTCGGAAGCCATCGTCGATAACTGGTGGCGGCAGGGCATGACCGGCGGCGCGAAAGCGCACTACGACGGCATCGTCGCGTTCTCCCAGACCGACTTCACCGAAGACCTCAAGAAGATCAGCGTGCCGACCCTGGTCATGCACGGCGACGATGACCAGATCGTGCCCTACGCCGACTCCGGGCCGCTGTCCGCCGCGCTCGTGCAGAACGGGACGCTGAAGACCTACCACGGGTTCCCGCACGGCATGCCCACCACCGAAGCCGACACCATCAACGCCGACCTGCTCGCCTTCATCCAGGCCTGACCGGACACCGCGGCGGCTGCTCGGCGGGTCGTTTGTTTGCATGTCTTGCAAGGGCTTGAGCGGGATACGCAAAAGACCGGCCCGCGAGCGCCGACGTGTCCTGTGGCGCCCTTGCTGCTTGCCCTGCATGGGCCCGGTCCTCGCTCGGGAATGTGTGTTGATGTTAGTTACTGAATGAATTACTCGGAGTTCCCGGCGGGTGGCGTATGGCGATATTTCGAAAATGTTGACAGTGGGAAGATTGCGCCGACATAATGGCCGTGGGGGGAGTGGGGCAAAAGGCCAGTCTGGTAAACGAGGGAACGAGGGAACATGCTTTCATTCAAGGCGCGCATTGGTTTCATGACCGGCGCGGCGCTCATGGCGGCGGGTCTTATCTTGCCGGCCGGCGTCGCTTCTGCGGCTACGAATGGTCCGGCTCAGGTGGGTGGCATAACCCCAGATAGCGCCTCTAACTGCAATCCCGCGGGTATAGAGCTCGGGACTTGGTCCGAGTGTACGCAGGTTATCGGCGAGGGTCTGGAGATCAATTCGATCAGCGGGAAGCTCATCAATTGGAGCCCGATCAATCTCACCGAAGTTCACATCGAGATCTACGGGCCGAAGGGGACTATTAAGAACTGTGCTCAATTCAATTTGGCCGGTGGTGCAACTTCACCAACCTGCACCTGGAAGAATCCGAACTCCACGGCGCAGATGCCGGCCGGCGACTATTGCTCGAGGGCATGGGAATACAGCGGAAACGGCAG
>DASXDG010000297.1:0-15003 GCA_036490795.1 Streptosporangiaceae bacterium | reverse complement strand
GGCACAGCCATCGTGGTCGGCGCCGGCCGGCCCGACGCCGTCGTCGAATTCAACTCCTTCGAGCTGTTCTGGAACGGCAAGACCATCCGCGGTTCCCTCTACGGCTCCGCCGACGTGCGCCGCGACTACCACCGCCTGATCCGCCTGTGGCGAGCCGGCCTGCTCGACCTGGAAGCCATGATTACCCAGCGGATCACCCTCGACGAAGTCGACGCCGCCCTCAACGCCCTAGGCCGCGCCGACATAATCCGCCAGGTAATCATCTACTAACCCGCCCCGCACGAGCCGCCCCCGGCTTGGGCCGCCCCCGACTTGGGTCGCCCCCGGCTTGGGCCGCCCCCGACTTGGGTCAATTGCGCGATTGACTTCGCTAGGGCGCGTCGATTGCGCATTTGACCAGCCTGGGTCGGGCGTGCGACCAGCCTGGGTCGGGCGTGCGACCCGCCTGGGTGGCGTGAGGGTATGAATCACCCGGCCCGAGTTCCTCGGTGACCACGTGGATCACATCCGATGCGTCTAGAAGGCGGGCCGGCCCGCAACAACGTGGTGAGTTTTCCCTTTGTGTCAAGTTACACCCCGTTTTCGAGGGGTAGCCTTCCACGAAGGGATAATCTGACACGTTAATTCGAGCTGGTCCGTCCCATTGGCCACGGTGCCCACCCGGTTAACGGGCCGCTATGGATGCGCCGATCTGCTCTCAGCAGAACGGCGGCGCGTAATCGGCTGGGCGCTCGTATGCTGCGGTTATGGCTGACCGTGCGCGACTCTATGCCGTCCCCGATGCGCCGTCCCGGCGGCGCGAACGCCAGGGGCGCGAGCCGCTGTGGCGCGAGGTGCTGGGCCAGCGGCTCCGCACCCTCCGTCAGGAGCACGGGGAGAAGCTCACCGAGACGGCCGGGCGTGCGGGTATCTCGCCGCAGTACCTGTCCGAGGTCGAGCGGGGCCGCAAGGAACCGTCCAGCGAGATGATCGCCGCGGTCGCCGGGGCGCTTGGCACCACGCTCATCGACCTGACCGAGCAGGTCGCCGGTGACCTGCGCCGCTGGCAGGCAACCGGTGCCGCCCAACAGGCAACCGGTGCCGCCCAACAGGCGCCGGCGCCAATGCAGGTGGCCGCGCAACCGGTGGCAGCGCCGATGCCGGTGGCGGCGCCGATGCCGGTGGCGGCGCCGCGGCGGGCCACCGCGCCTGGGCCGTCCGCACCGCAGGCGCGCGCCGGGGTCTTCGCCCTGGCCGCCTGAGGATTCCGCGGGATCGACGTACCCCAGTCGCGCCTGTCCGTATATGCGGCGGTTACTGATAACGTGTACTGAATGCCTGACCTGCGGGAGCGGTTAGCGTGTTCGGTGATCTACTCCGGGAGTACCGGGTTGCGGCGCGGCTGACCCAGGAGGAGCTCGCCGAGCGATCACAGCTCAGCGTCCGGGCCATCTCGGACCTGGAACGCGGCCGTGCGTTGCGGCCCCGGGCCGCGTCTGTACGTCAGCTCGCGATCGCACTCGGGTTGGCTGAGCCTGAACTCACGTGGTTCCGGTCGGCGGCCCGCGAGGCATTCGGTGGCGCGGCGGACCGGATCACGCCGTGGCGAGCCCAGGTGGTTATCCCGCGCCAGCTGCCGGCGGTGGCCCGGGCTTTCACCGGGCGGGAACGGGAGATCGCGAGCCTCGGCGACCTAGTGGGCGCTCCGCTTCCGGCAGACGATGACGCCTCACTGACGATCTGCGTGATCAGCGGAACCGCGGGGGTCGGGAAGACCGCGCTGGCGATCCAGTGCGCGACCAGGATCGCGGCGGGTTTTCCTGACGGGCAGTTGTTCGTGAACCTGCGCGGCTATGACCCTGAGCAGCCCATGTCCGCCGCGGAGGCGCTCGTCGACTTGTTGCACTCGCTGGGCGTGACTGGTGCGCCGCTTCCGGCGGACCTTACCGCGCGTGCCGCGCTGTACCGGTCCGTAACGGCGGGGAAGCGTCTTGTCGTCGTGCTGGACAACGCGTGCGACGCCGAGCAAGTCCGGCCCTTGCTCCCGGGCGGTACCGGCTGCCTTGTGCTCGTCACCAGTCGTGATGCGCTCGCGGGCCTGGTGGCACGGGAAGGCGCGCACACGCTGGACCTTGATCTGCTGCCCCCGGCCGACGGGGTCGAGCTGCTGCGCGCGTTGATCGGCGAGCGCGCGCGGGGCGAGGACGATGCCGTGACACGGCTGGTGACGCTGTGCTGCCGGCTTCCGCTGGCGCTGCGTGTGGCGGCTGAACTCGTCGTCGCGCGCGGCGAAGTCCCGGTCGGCGTCCTGGTCGATGAGCTGACCGATACGCACCGCCGCCTCGAAGTCCTGGATGCGGGCGGGGACGAGCGCACCGCCGTGGGGGCCGTCCTGTCGTGGTCATACCGGCACCTGGATGCCGCGTCGGCTCGTATGTTCTGCCTGCTCGGCCTGCATCCTGGTCAGGACATAGACCTGCCCGCGGCCGCCGCGCTGGCGGATGCCCAGCCCGCGCGGGCCGCCCGGTATCTGGGCCGCCTGCTCCGCGGACACCTGCTGGAGGCCAACGCCGGAGATGGCCGGTTCGGCATGCACGACCTGCTGCGCGCCTACGCACGGGACCAGGTCCTCGCGCGGTTCGACCCCGGCGATCGCGAGGCGGCTATGGGCCGGCTATTCGACTACTACCTGTGCCAGGCCGCCGCCTGCGGGCGGCAGCTCTTCCCGGCGCGCAACTTGTCACCGCCGGGAGAGCCGTCGGCGGGAAGCAGCCCGGCCATGGCCGACCGCGTCGCCGCCAGGACCTGGTTCGATCGCGAGACCAGCAACCTCACCGCCACCATCGCAGCCACGGCCGATCAGGGCAACCGGTCTCACACCATCCGGCTCGCCAGGGAAGTCACTCCGTACCTTCAGGAGTTCGGCAGATACGAGGAAGCGACCAGCATCTTGACCCACGCGATCCTTGCCGCGCGCAGTACTGGCGACGCCAACTCCGAGGCCATCACGCTGGCCGATCTCGGCTACGTGGAGATGCAGCAAGGACTCTACGCGCAGGCGGCCGGTCACCTCCTTCAGGCGCTCAGTCTTTCCCCGAAGGCGGGAGATCAGGCCGCCGCGGCGCAAGCGCACGGCGTTCTCGGTGTCATCGACCGTCGGCAAGGCAGGTACGCGCAGGCCGTCGGCCATCAGCGGCAGGCCCTCGCTCTCTACCGGCAGAGCGGCTGTCAGCAAGGTCAGGCCGTTAGCCTGAGCAGGCTCGGCGTCATCGAGCATCGGCTAGGTCACCTCCGCCGGGCCGTGCTGTACCAGCAGCAGGCCGTGGCGCTCTACCGTAAGATCGGCGACCACACCGGGCTGGCCGAAGGACTCACCCGTCTCGGTATGGCCGAGTGCGGACTGGGATACCACGAGCGAGCGGCGAGGCATCACGAGCAGGCGGTCTTGCAGCTCTGGCAGATGGAGCACTTGCTCGGCCAGGCCGAAGCGCTCAACGGCCTCGGCGAAGCCATGCTCGCCATGAACCGCACCGAACAGGCCCGCGCCTCCCATGCCAGCGCGCTCGCCATCGCCCAGCAGACACGCGACCGCGACCAGCAAGCCTGCGCCCTGCACGGGCTCGGCCGGGTATGCCTGGCGGTGGGCGACAGCGAACCCGGGCGTGACCATCTGCTGTCCGCACGGTCGATATATGACGCCCTGGGGGCGCCAGAAGCCGAACGCGTCGGCCGCGACATCGCCCGATGCGATGATCTTCGCGCCAGATCGGTCCGCGGTCAGTCCGTCCGCGAGCCGAGGACCTGATCGGCGATCCCGTAGTCGACGGCGGCTTGCGCGGTGAAGACCCGGTCCCGGTCGGTGTCGTGGCGCAGCGTCTGGGTGGACTGGCCGGTGTGCTTGGCCAGCACCGCCTCGATCTCGGCGCGGATCCGCACGACCTCCTCGGCCTCCAGGATCAGGTCGGGCACCGTGCCCCGGTGGCCTTGGGCGGCCGGCTGGTGCAGCACGACCCGCGCGTGCGGCAGCACGGCACGCTTGCCTGCCGCGCCGCCGGCCAGCAGCACGGCGCCCGCCATGACCGCCTGGCCGACGCAGAACGTCGCCACCGGCGCCTGGATGAACTGCATGGTGTCGTAGAGCGCCAGCATCGACGACAGATCGCCGCCCTCGCAGTTGATGTACAGGCTGATCTCCTGGTCCGGGCTGTCCGCCTCCAGGTGGATGAGCTGGGCGATCAGCGCGTTCGCGACGCCCGAGTCGATGGGCGTGCCGAGATAGACGATGCGTTCGGTGAGCAGGTGCGAGTAGACGTCCATGATCCGCTCGCCACGCGGGTGCTGGGCGATGACGTTGGGGATCGTGTAGCTGCTCATGACCTGCTCCCGGCTAGTCCGATCTTGTGCTTGCGCGCCATCGGCATGACCTGGCCGAACGACTCCACGATCTCGTCCACGAACCCGTAATCCTTGGCCTCGGCGGCGGTGTACCAGCGGTCGTGCAGCGAGTCCTCGAAGACGCGGTCGAACGGCTGGCCGGTGTCCTCGGCGGTGATGCCGAGCACGGTGTCCCGCATGTGCCGCAGGTCGCCGGCCTGCACCTCGATCTCCACCGCGGTGCCGCCGATGCCCGACGATCCCTGGTGCATGAGGACGCGCGCGTGCGGCAGCGCGTACCGCTTCCCGTGCGTGCCGGCGGTCAGCAGGAACTGCCCCGCGCTGCAGGCCAGTCCCATCGCGAGCGTGGAGACCTCGCACGGCACCAGCCGCATCACGTCCCGGATCGCGAGCATCGCCGGGACCGAACCGCCGGGGGAGTGGATCCACAGCGCGATCCCGGCCGCGGGGTCCTCGGCCGCGAGCGACAGGAGCTGCGTCGCGAGGACGGTCCCGTTGTCGTCGTCGAGCACCCCGTCGAGCACGAGGATCCGCTGCTGATAGAGCTGTTCGCGCATCCGCCAGCTGAACAGCGGGTTCTTCTCATCATCTGCCATAACTCCACGATGCCCCGGCCCGGCCGATGGCAGGTCACCGTGCTGCCGTCAGCAGATCCGCTGTCAGCAGCGGTCATTCAGCAGCCGGGAAACCGCTGGTTGACCTCCTCGGCGGTCAGCCCGAAGTCGGCCAGCGTATAGCGATGCCCGCCGCCACCGCCGCCAGCCCCGGAACCAGCAGGCACCAGCGCGCGCATCGCCTCGGCCGCCTCCTCCGGTAGCGACAGGCCGAACGCGTCGTACACCTTCTCCACCGTCCCCAGCGGGGAGGCGACCAGGTCCTCGTAGGCCACGTCGTAGAACTGCGCCGCCGGGTACCTGGATCGCGCGTCGTTGAACAGGGCCAGCCCGCGCGCCCACGTCTCCAGCTGGTCGCGGCCGATGACCGGCCCGGTGAACGCCGACGACCACCCGGCCGAGGCCTGCGCCGCCAGCGAGCACATGGACGCGATCGACGTCACCGCCGGCCGGTGCGTGACGATCACCAGCGCGTCCGGGTAGACGGTCATCAGCGCGTCGAGCGCGAACAGGTGCGACGGGTTCTTCAGCACCCACCGCTTGCCCGCGTCGTTCAGCCCGAGCAGCCGCAGGTTCCTGCGATGCCGCGCGTACGGCGGCGCCCAGTCCTGGCCGGACAGCCACGACGAGTACGAGGGCAGGTGATACAGGCATTCGTACGACACCGACCGGAACGACTGCCGCAGCAGCTGCCAGCACTCCTCGACCTGGTCCGCGCCCACCTCGTGCACCGCGCCGAACTCCGGGTGCGTGGCCTGGTGCCGCGCGACCCCCGCCGCGATGAACTGGTAGGCGGGATTGTCCGGCCACGATGCCCGCGGCGGACGTGGCTGCGGCGCCTCGGCCAGCCACATTTCCAGCCCCTGGTGCCCCGGGTCGGCGACCAGCAGCCGGTGCAGGAACGTGGTGCCGGTCCGCGGCAGCCCGGTCACGAAGATGGGCCGCTCCACCGGGACGCCGGCGTACTCCGGGTAAGAGGCGAAGCCGGCCTCGCTGAGCAGTCGCGCGATCAGCGCCCCGCGCAGCATGCCGCGCGCCGCCTTTTCCCCGGCCTCGGTCAGGCCCGCGTCCGCCACGAATGAGGCGTGCAGCTCGGCGAGCCCGTCACTGAAGTCGTCCGCACCGAATTCGGATAGGCCGGTGAGCGAAATCGCCTTATCGGTCAGCTCTTCGATCGACGGAATCAATGGTGATACTCGCCGCAGTTGACGTCCAGGCACTGCCCGGTAATGGCCCGCGCCAAATCCGACGCGAGAAAGACGACCGCGTCCGCCACCTCGTCGGGTTCGACCAGCCGCCGCAGGTCACTGCGCGCGGCCGTCTCCTCCTCGATGACCGACGGGTCCACCCCGCGCTTATGTCCAAGGTAGGAGAAGTAGTAGTCGAGCGAGTCGCCCCGGATGTTTCCCGGCGCCACCGAATTGACCCGGATGCCCTTCGGGCCCAGTTCGGTAGCCAGCGAGCTGGCCATTGCCAGCAGGGCTGACTTCGTCATTTTGTACGGCCCCATTGTTCGCTGCGAGAACCGGACAACCATCGAGTTAACAAAGACGATGCTTTTTGTCATAACAAACTGTTGTACTACCCTCAGTGCCGCGACAGTGTTCGCGCTGAAGCCGTCCTGCACGGCCGCTGGATCGACCTTCATCAGGTCCTTGAGCGGCGGCATGACCAGCGCGTTGTAGATCAGCGCGTCGACCCGGCCGAACTCGGCCATGGACGCGGCGGCGAGACGCTCACCGGCGTCCGGATCGGTCAGGTCGGCCGGCACGACCAGCGCGCGCCTGGGCTGTGCTGGCCCGCCTAGGGCCTCGACCTCCTTGGCCAGTTCACGCAGCCGCGACTCGGTGCGGGCGGCGAGCACCACGTCGGCTCCCTCGCGGGCGCTGGCGAGCGCGATCGACCGGCCGACTCCGGGGCCGACGCCGAGGATCACGACCACCTTGTCTTCTAGCATCATCAGCTTTACCCCAGCATCCACAGTGTGTATCCGAGCACGGTTGTCTATCCGAGCATTCGCAGGGCGCAGGCGGACTGCCTGGCCGCGATCCGTTCCGCCCATTCGGGTGGCGAGACTGTCTGGTCATAGGGCAGGCAGCCGGGGACGTCAGCGACCGGCACCACCTGCACGGTCGGGCCGTCGTCCGTGGTGAGGTCGCGGGTCAGCCGCTGCCAGCGGAGCTGGACGTAGCCGCGGTCGTGCCCGGTCCGCTCCAGCCAGTTCACGACGCCGGGATCGCGTTCGCTGATCACGAACCGCATCATCCCGTCCGGGTCGATCCGGGCCTGGTCGGCGGTCAGGCTGGTCTGGTGGTTGATGTAGTCCAGCGAGATGTACCAGACGCTGCCCAGCTGGATGCCCTGATAGGGGGCCACGTCCTTGCCCGCGGCCGGCACGGTCACGATCATCGCCTGGTCCTGCGCCAGATCGTAATGCCCGACCGAGGAGAACTGGGTGGCCAGCCCGCCCGGGGTGAGCCGGGGCTCGGTCAGCGTGTTGACCGGCAGCTTCAGGTAGAACCATTCGGGGAAGGCGAGAAACGTGCGCAGCCGGGACAGCAGGATCTTGCCGGCCACGCCGTAGCGCTTTGCCTGCACGGACGTGTCCCGGCGCACGACGGGGGCGCCGCCCACCTGGTCCGCCCGGCGGATGCGGAGCGTGCCACGCCTTTCGTTATTCCAGTTGCTGTAGACCTCGCGTACGGCGAGCATTGCCGCGCCCGCGGCTGGCTTCAGCCGCAGTTCGAACGATCCGTCAGGCGCGATGTCCAGGGCGCGGTCGTCGAACGCGGTCAGGCTGTCCGGTACCTGGACGGGGGAGTAGTCGCCGTTCAGGATCTGGAAGCTGAGGTCGGCGGTGGTGCCGCGCTGGCCGGTGATCAGGTATTCGGCGTCGTCGCGCAGGTAGGCGTGCAGGTAGAGCGTGTCCGGATTGTCCAGGCCCATTTTGGCGGCCGGGCCGGTGGACTGGACGAACGAGGGGAAGTCGCGCTCGTAGGCCCAGGCCAGCCGGAGCGAGGCCGCGATGCTGCCGGCCAGGTAGTCATAGCCCTCGGCGAGGTCGGCCTGCGTCCTGATCTGCGGGGCGGCCGCGATGAGCTGCTCCGCCTCGGCGATCGCCTCAGTGAGCTGCTGGGTCAGCATTGAGCTGCGCTATCAGCTTGAAACTGGGCAGGTCGTCGAGCGACATCATCGCCTCGTAGGTGCGCTCGTAGCCGGTGTGAGCGATCCGCCACTTGCCGTCCGCCTCGCGCCGGTACCGGTCGTGGTAGAACGCGGCACCGGTGATCATGACCCGGTACTTGGTCGCGATCACCGTGTCCTGGAACGACCAGATGCCGGACGCGGTGTCCCCGTCCGGATCGATGGTGATCTCCGGTTGCCCGGCCGCGTGCACGGTGAGGATTTCCGGCCCGAGCTGAGTGCGGAAGAACTCGACGATCTCGGCCCGGCCGTTCATCTTCAGCGGCTTGCCGTAGGCCTGGGTGCCGTAGTCCACGACGGCGTCTTCGGTGAACGTGTCGCCGATCTCGTCCCACAGCTTGGTGTCAACGCAGCGGAGATAGTGATACTTCACCTGGCGGATTTCTTCGAGCGTAGCGAGATCCATGCGCACCAGCTTGCTGCATTCGCTTCACCAAAACAAGAACCTGTTCTAGTTTTGTCCTCATGAGGTTCACCTATGCGGAATCGATGACCGACCCCTCCTACTACGCCCCGCTGGCGCGGGCGGCTGAGCAGTCCGGATACCACTCGATGGTGATCTCGGACAGCATCTGCTATCCCGAGCACTCTTCAAGTACGTATCCGTACAACCCGGACGGCAGCAGGGAGTTCCTCGAGGACAAGCCGTTCATCGAGCCGTTCTCGCTGATCCCGGCGCTGGGCGCGGTGACGTCGCGGATTCGTTTTGTCACGTTCGTGCTGAAGCTCCCGGTACGGAACCCGGTGCTCACCGCCAAGCAGGCCACCTCTGTCGCGGTACTGACCGGCGGCCGGCTGGTCCTCGGCGTCGGCACCAGCCCGTGGCGAGAGGACTACGACGTGCTCGCGGCGGACTGGGATTCGCGGGGCCGGCGGATGGATGAGTCGATCGCGATCCTGCGAGGGCTGTCGACCGGTGACTTCTTCGAGTTCCACGGCAAGACCTACGACATGCCCTCGATCAAGATCGCCCCGGTGCCCGCCGACCCGATCCCGGTCCTGATCGGCGGGCACGCCGACGCCGCGCTGCGCCGCGCCGCCCGGGTGGGCGACGGCTGGCTGCACGGCGGCGGCGACCCGGCGGATTTGCCCGGGTTGCTCGGCAAGCTGGCGTCTTACCGCGCCGAAGCCGGCACCTTGGACCGGCCGTTCGACATCCAGGTGATCTCCATGGACGCGTACAGCGTCGACGGCGTCCGCCGGCTGGAAGACCAAGGCGTCACCGACGTGATCGTCGGGTTCCGCTGGCCGTACGTCGTCGGCCCCGACCCCGAGCCGCTCCAGGCCAAGATCGACAACCTCAACCGCTACGCCGACTCGGTCATGGCCAAGGTAGCGACCTAGCGCCCGCGGTCGACGCCGGGCCGGGCCGGGTGCGGGCCGGGGTTGCGGGGGCGGGTGCGGGGTTGCGGGTGCGGGTGCGGGCCGGGTGCGGGCCGGGACGGGCGCGGGGTTGGGGGTGCGGGCCTAGTCAATTGCGCGATTGACACGCTCTAGCGATGTCAATCGCGCAATTGACCTATTGGCGGGTCGGGCGCCGGGCGTCGGGCGGTCGGGCGGCGGGCGGGTCGGCGTGGGGCGGCGGGCGTCTGGGGTCGCGGGGTCGCGGGGTCGGCGTGGGGCGTCGCGGGGCTGGGGCGGGGCGCTTGGCGTGGAGGGGGGGGCACTTAGCGCGGGAAATGGTCTCTACGCGGTCGTAAAGGTTGCTGTGAGCATGGATTTTTACCGTGCTGGAGATAGTTACCGTGGTAATCGCCGGACGGCGCGGGGCGCCTGGGGTGGGTGTGGCGTCGGTGACCAATGTGACGACCGTGACTGGGGTCCGGCGGGGTCGCTGCGGCGGCTTAGTAGACCTTGTGGGCCTTTCCGTTGTGCAGCTGGCCGCCGGTGGTGCCCGATGATGCCGCCACCCAGAAGTGGGCGGTGTACTTGGTCACCATTGACGTGCACTTTTGCTTGCCGGCGCCGATGACTTCGGTATGGACGCTCTGGTTCTTGGTGATCGCGGCGTTGAACGCGGTGCCCACGGCGAGCCCGAAGGCCGTGCTGGACGCGGTTTCCTTGACGCATACCGTGATGTGGGCCTTGCCGCCTGAGAACGAATAGGTGCCCCAGGCCTTGATTCCGGTGACCGATGGCACCGTGTAGGCGTGCACCTTGGGGTGGCTGGCGGGCGCTGCGGATGCCGGCAGTGCGGGCAGTGCGGTCAGACCGAGAACCGTCGCGCCGATGGCGATGGCGGAAAACGTGCGCAGCATAAATCAGGCCCTTCGTGGCTGTGGGAGTGTGCGAAACGCGACGCGGATAACAGCGGCTGCTGTGCCTCGTCCGCGATCGTGTCTGGTGCTACTGCCTGTGCTGTATCGCTGGTGGCAGTCGATTTGCGGCTGTCGAGATAGCGTTTCCAGTTCTGTTCACGGGTGGCGCTGCGTTCGGTGCGGTTGGGACGGGGGCGCCGTTTGAGGCTGGGCAGGTGCGCCCAGGACAGGCGCAGGGCGGGACGCTTGATACGCGGGCCGGTTCGCCTCGGCTTGGGTTCTTTCTGACGGGGCTGACGGGGCTGCCGGGTGCGGGCGATGTAGCTGCTGGTGAGCTTGCTGGCGGTGAGGGTAACGACGAGGGCGAGCAGGATCCAGCCGAGGACCTGGGCGGTCTGGGCGGACATGCCGATGCTGATCGAGAACGTGTCACCGGTTTGCGTGGGGGTGGGGCCGGCGCCGGCGGCCTGGATGTTAGCGGCGGGGGCAGAGGTGAACGTGCTGGCTGGCGTGGTGGCGACCTGCGGGGAGATCTGGGGTATGACCGTGGCGACGCTACCGGGCGCGACCGTGGTGGTGACCGGCGCGGCGACCGTGGGCGGTACGCCAACGGCGGGCGGTACGCCTACGGCGGGGACGCTGGCTGGCGGGACGGCCTGCTGCGTGGACGGCTGGGCCGGAGTGGGCTGAGCCGGGGTGGGATGGGTGGTGGCGGGCTTCGGCGTCGGTTTGCTGCTTGGCTTGGCCGTGGGGATCTTGCCGGTGACGGCGATGTCCTGGCTGGCACCGGGGGTGGCGGTCAGGGACGGGCTGGTGTCCGCGGTCGCGTCGAGGGCAAGTGAGGTGGCGGTGTCGCTGGCCGGGACGGAAACCTGTGCCTGGAGCTGGTAGGACTTCGGCGTTACGTCGGTGCCCAAGTCGCCCACGGTGCACGTGGCGCTGCCGCCGCCGCTGGGGCAGGAACTGGTGAACACGGCCGGCAGCCCGGCAGGGGTGCTGTTGAGGGTCACGGTGACAGCGGTGGCCGGGCCGTTCTCGGCGTTGACGGAAACGGTCCAGGTGGCGGTCTTGCCGCGGGCGACGCTGTCCTTGGCGGCCTGGACGGCGACGCATAGCTGGGCCGTGCTGCTGGGAGTGGGGGTGGGCGCGGCGGTGGTGGGGGGCGCGGACGAGATCGCAACCGACGTCGTGGGAGACGGAGCCGGGGTGGGAGCGGGGAGGGGCTCGCAGCCGCTGGCGGTGATGGATGTGGTGGTGACCGCCGAGGTCGCGGGCGGCGGGGTGTGGACCCGGAATACGGTGCCTTGCATGGCGCCAGCGAAGTGCCACGCCGCGTACATGGAGGCGAGGACGATGGTGGCGGTGACAGGGGTGCTTGTTCTGCCCATCAAGTTTTGTCTTCCGGGTATTCGCGGGCGTATTCGGCGGCCAAGTCGAGGACGTCGCTAACGTACCAAGTTGCGTGGTTGTAGTCGAAAATGGCCCGGGACAGGCCGGCGACGCCATGAGTAGCGCCGTCCGCGCACAGCAGGCGGGCGGCAGAGGGAACAGCGTCGTAGGGATTCATGATGTCCGGCGAACCGGATTCACCGAACCCGCTGGTGCCCCACTGTGCCCAGGTGGCGGGCATGAACTGCATCGGGCCGAGCGCCCCGGCCGAGGACGGGCCGTCGTTGGTGCCGTCGTCGCTTTCGATCTGGCCGATCGCGGCCAGGACGGTCCAGGACAGGCCGGGGCAGTACTCCGCGGCCGATGCCTGGTACAACTGCAGGTAGTTCTTGGGTGTGCTATCCGGGACGTTGGTGACCACCGGCAGAGCGGCTTGCTGGGTGACCGGGACCAGGTTGACCACCGTGCCGGCCGGGCCGGTGATCCGCCGGATCTGGGCCGCCAGCGTGCTGTATGCGGCTCCGGGGGCGTTGACCAGGACGGCGACCTTATGAATGAGGCCAAGCTGGGTGCCGCGCTGGGTGGACACGATCGCGTCGACCCCCGGGATGCCCAGCGACGCGGTCGCCATCACCGCGACCGACGTCCGTACCGCTGCGGTGACCGGATAGGTGCCGCCGGGGGATACTCCAAGTGCCGTCGCGCTGCCGGACGCGGTGACGATGTTCCCCGCCGCGAGCACGGTCCACACGCCGGTGTCGGCGGCCGTGAGCGGCGGCGTCCAGGCCCGGAACGCCGCCACTGGCACGCCTAGCACGGTCGCGTTGTGCCCGTTCATTTGGATCTGTCCGCCGTCGACGGCAATGGTCGCTCGCACCCCGCGCAGTTTCGAGATGGCAGAGACCTGGCTGCCGGAGAGGCCGGCCGGGACTACCACGGCCAGGTCTGGCACGGTGAGCTTGCTCGGTGCGGGCCCCAGGACGGCCGGTGCGGGCGTGTACGCCGGAACGGCCTGGGCGTGGTGCGCCGCGGGCTGGGCGGTGCCGGGCGAGGCTGTAGCGGGCGGTACGACGGCGGCGGCGTGCGGCGAGACGGCGGCGGCGTGCGGTGTGGTGTAAGCCGTGTCGACCGAGCTGGCCGCGATGATCGCGGCGGGCACGAGGACCAGCACCGTGGCCACGGCCGCTCTCGGCGCACGGCACAGCAGCGCGATCACCGATCGCGCCGCTGTACCGGCATCTCGTGCTGACAAGAGAAGAGGTCGTTACGAGGAGACCGACGGCTCAGGAGATGCGAGCGGTCCCCACGTCCCAAGGCCAGCCGACGACAGCACATTCGGGGTTGGCTCGTCTGTCGGCGATGTGCAGTCCGTCGGCGTCGGAGTGGGTGTCGGGGTCGGCGTGGCAGTCGCGGTGTCGGTCGGTGTGTCGCTCGGCGTGGCGGTCGTTGTGTCCGTGGCCGTTGCGGTTGGCGTCGCGCAGGCGGTGCTCTCGGCCGTCTCGGTTTCGGTCGGCGTGGGGCTGGCCGTCGGTGTTGCGCTGTCCGTCGGGGTGGCGGACGGGCAGGGAGTCGCGGTCACCGACGGGGACGGCGACGGCGACGGCGTGGCGGTGGTGGTGTCCGTCGGTGTCGCGGTCGCCGTGGCGGTGGCGGTGGCGGTGGCCGTGGCTGTCGCGGTCGCCGTCGGGCACGCCGTTGGTGTCGTTGAGGTGACCGGGGTGGCGGCCAGGTGCCAGAGTTCGTCGCCCGCGTTGCACTGGTGCGGGAGCGGCTTGCGGAACTCGAAATACTTCACCGCGCCGGTCTTCTCGCTCACGCACGCGAACACGTACTGGCCGCTTGGCTGGTTCGCCAGGGCTGTCTTGGACGGTGTGCTTGCCGCCATCGCGACTCCGACGCCGATGCCGGTAAACGCGACTGCCGTCGCCGCCACGATCAACCTCAGCTTCGGTGCCGCGAACGCTTCGCCCAACCGCATGATCACCCTTTCCGATTCAGGTCGTTACTTCACAAGATCGTCGCACCGTGCCCGTGTACCAGCTGTGTACGCGCTGTGTACTCAGGCAGGGAGCGGCCCCCGGTTCGGCAGGGTGCCGTCCAGGATGGATTTCTGTAGTTCGAGAAAGGCCCGGTCATCGACCCCGGCGTCGTGTGCCGTCACGATGATCTGCCGGACTGTCTCGCTCGCCGTGCCGGGCTGGCCGCTGCGGTACAGCGCGATCGCGAGCAAGTACGCGATCTCGAGATCGTCGGGCCAGTCGCGGGCCAGGGGCTTGAGATCGCTCGCGGCCTTTCGGTGCAAGCCAATGCTGATCTCCGCCTTGCCCAAGCCGGCCATGGCGTCTCTGCGGGCTTCCCTGAGCCGCGTGATCGCCTCCTCAACGAGAGGACGGTCCGCGAGTCCGGCCAGGATCTGGTCGTGCGCGGCAGGTCCCCACAGGTCCAGCGCGGAGGTCAGAACGTCTGCCGCGCGATGATGTTGGCCGAGTGCGAGCGCGCGCAGGCCGTTGCGGGTGAGCGCGAGGAACTGGTCGGCGTCAAACTGGATGGATCTTGTCAGCTGATACAAGGTCCGGCCGGTGTTGGGCTGCCCGGTGGTGATGAACTCGTCCCGGGAAGGGCCCGCGCTGGACGCCACCGCCCTGCGGGTACGCGAAACGTGAATGCGGACCTGGTCGCGGCGGGCGCGGAGGGTGTCCCTGCGGCCCTGTGCCGGAACCTCCCAGAGCGCGTCCGCGAGCTGGTCGGTTTCGGCGCTGCGGCCCAGGCACCACAGCGCGGTGATCAGGGCTGCCTGCATCGGCTGCAGAGGGATGGGCGTGTCGTTGTACGTGAGTTTGAACCTGTCCAGCAGCTCGACCCTGATCATCTTGCCCTCTTTATGCTTCCTAGTCCCCTGAAAAGGTAGCGTCGTGGCTTTTGTACGTCTAGGTAGCAGCGTGAACGCGCTGTGAAATTAGGCAGGCATACAAAGGTTATGGGCGGGTTGTGCGAGTTTATTTCCAGCGCGTCGGCGCGTCGGCGTGTCGGCGCGCGGGGTGCAGGCGGACGCCGCGTACTTCTAGTCACATGTGCCACTTATCCCGCATACACCTCGGTGGCATCAGACGTCGGCGCGCGGGCGCCACTAACACGGTAATTCGTCTTACCACGGCGGAAAAGGT
>DASXDG010000296.1:0-15933 GCA_036490795.1 Streptosporangiaceae bacterium | reverse complement strand
CTTGTTCTTCAGCTCGAATCCGCCAGGGACGGCGCCGTCCGGCTACGCGACCTGCATGCCCTGACGCCTAGCCCAGTCTGAGCACTCCCGCAGGGCACCCGGCACTGGCCGGGTGCCCTGCGGTCGTTTTGCGTCCCAGTCCGCGGCGGGCGGGCCGCCGATAGCGACACCGACCGTCCCGAAGGGGGCTTGCGCGCCGCAGGCCCCCTCAGGATGGTGCCTGCGGCACGCGAGCCCCCTTGAGGAGGAGGCGGCACGCGAGCCCCCTTGAGGAGGAGGCGGCCGCGAGCCCCCGAGGAGGAGGCGGCCGCGAGCCCCCTTGGGACGGGCGCCGAGCCGGGCGCTGGTGCGTTTGTGCGGGGTGGCGGGTAATCAGCGCGGTACTTATGTCCAGCACGGAAGAAAAGGCTGCTCACAGCACCATTAATCACCGTGCTGGACATAGTTACCGCGCTGGCGGCGCTGCGGCCGGGGCAGGAAGGCACTCGCTGTTCTGGATATCCCCGGATCAGCCTTGCAGCGGGGCGCGGGTTAAGGGCCTTTGCCTGTGAGCCACATCCCCCATACCTGGCGAAACGGGCGCGGAAACGGTCGCGTGACAGGCACAGTGAGCGGACCAGCGGCAAAGACGGAGGCCATGGCGTGCGGGATCAACCGGCCTGTCAGTCGGTTACGACTGCGGGTTCGGCGGGTACGACCGCGGGCACGGGCACGGGCACGGGCGCGGGTTCGGCGGGTGCGGGTGCGGGTGCGGCCGGGCGGGTCCGCTCGCCCCACCGGGCTACGGCAGGACCGGTCATGCCGAGCAGGGCGAACCACGCGCCGAGCAGGATGAACCCGAGCCGGCCGCCGCTCAGCACCAGGCCGGCCAGGACGAGAGGGGCCAGCGCCACCCCGGTGAAGTTGCCTGTTGAGACCAGGCCCTGGTACTGGCCCTGTGCATGCGCAGGCGCCAGACCGAAGTCGAGGGCGAACTGGCCGGCGGCCTGCCACAGCTCGCCGTAGGTAAGCAACACGACGGCACCGACCAGCAGGAGCAGGGCGCCCCAGCCAGGCAGCCCGGTGGCCAGACCTATTGCCGAGCAGCTGAACAGGAAGATCACCCCGGCCCGGCGGAACGCGGCGCCACCCTCCTTGAGGGTCTTCACTCTCTTGCCCACACGCACCTGGAACAGGAAAACAATGAGCGTGTTGATGATCAAGAACGCCGAGACACTCCACCGCGGCGCGTTCGTATGGAACACGACCCATATTGGCATCAGCATGGCGAGGATGAGGCCCTGCATGGTCATCGCGCCGGACAGCGCCGTGTAGCCGACGAACGCCTTGTCCTTGATCGCGGCTAGCGGCGACACCTGGTGCGCACCCGGCAACGGCTCGTACCTGGGCAGCCGGCTGAGCAGCGCGGCGCCGGCCAGGCTGGCGATCGCATTTCCCAGGAACAGCGCGCGGTACGCGTTGACGGTGTTGAGCTGGATCGCGATGGCGCAGGTGGCCACGCCGAGCGAGATGCCCAGGTTGAGCACCGCGACCACCTGTGACCGGAGCGTGGTCGCGTCGTCGCCGCCGACCCGCCGCATCAGCGCCACGCCGGCCGTGCTCGAGGAGTTCAGCGCTGACCCGTCCACGATCGTGACGATCAGGAGAGTGACGAAGTTGTGAACCAGGAACGCGTAGCTCAGGGAGGTACAGCCGAGCACGACCAGGGCTAGCTGGAACACACCCTTGGGTCCGCGCCGGTCCGCCAGGCGGCCGGTCGGTATTGAGGCCATCAGGCTCACCAGGAGGGCGATCGTCAGGGCCAGTCCGGTACGCGCCGCCGTGAGATGCACCACCCTGATCCCGTACAGCGTCGCGACGGTGAGAATCAGCCCGGTCCCGTAGACGTTGATAAACGCCGCCACCAGAAACAACCGCTGATCGCGCGAGCGGGGAACCAGAGATTTTAGAACGTGTCCGGGGTTTAGCCTCGGCATGGTCACCTCGTTCCGCGAGTCACTCGCTGCAGGCGGCGCCCGGCGGGCACGACGTTACGGACCGGCCATGACTAGCCACGCTCCTGACGGTGGCAGCAGGCCACCAGCGCCGCATCTCCCCGATTGCGCTCGGCTACTGGTTATGCGGGAATCAGAAAGCATTCAGGAAGATGCGAAACATCGGGTCGGGTGTCAATGTCCGATGAAACCTCATAGCTGCGGAGTGCTCGTGCCGGATTCGAACGCAACCGCCGGACCGATAGTAAGGACCTGCCCGGTAGAACTGCCGGCCCGCGCCTGGCATGAGTTCCTAGAGCGGAGTTTTAATGCGATTCAACGACATCTATGTGGCGGGGGTGGCCAGCTGGCTTCCGCCACGGGAGCCGATCGGACAGGGCCGGTATAAGCCCGGGGAGCAGGAGCCCTACGCCTACGAGTCCGCCTCCGTCGCGGGCCCCGACGACGCCCCGCCCGATATGGCGATCAGGGCGGGACGGCTCGCCCTAGCCCGCTCGGGCGTCGACCCGGCCGAGGTGTCGCTGCTATTCCACGCGTCCGTGTGGTATCAGGGCCTCGACATGTGGTCGCCGTCGTCATACATCCACCACGCGCTGCTCGGGGAGAACCGGATGGCGCAGGCGATCGATCTGAACCAGCAGTGCGCGGGCGGGGTATCCGCGCTGCACCTCATGGCGGACCATCTGGTCGCCAATCCGGACCGGCGCGCGGCGATCGTCACGACCGCGGAGCGGTACGCGCCGCCCGGTATGGACCGCTGGCACACCGAGGGCGCGCACATCATCTTCGGCGACGGGGCAAGCTCACTAGTGCTGGCGCGGGACCGGGGGTTCGCCCGGCTGCTCGCGGTCAACTCCGTCGCGGACACGACCCTTGAGGCAATGAACCGGGGTGACAGCAAGTTCACGCTGTTCAGCCCCGCGGCGCAGGGCGCGGTCGACATTGAGGCGCGCGGCGACGCGTTCCTGAAGCAGATGGACGGCCCCAAGGTGGTCGCCCGGCTCAACCAGGGCCACGCCGACGCGGTGCACGGACTGCTCGACGAAGCTGGCCTGAAGATCTCCGACGTGAGCCGGTTCATCTTCCCCAACATCGGGCTCGGTTTGCTCACCCATATGGTGAATGGACTCGGCATCGATGTGTCCCAGACCGCATGGGAACTGGGCCGCACCACGGGCCACGTGGGCCCCGCGGACCCGTTCATCGGGCTGGCGTACCTGCTCGAGCAGGGACAGCTCTCGGTAGGCGATCGGGTCATGCTGGCGGGTATCGGGTACGGATGGTACTGGGCGTGCGCGCTCGTGGAGTGCGTCGAGATACCGGACTGGTCCCCGGCCGCCTAAGGCCTGCCGCTCAACTGCGCAGCTGCGGGTTGAGCCGTGCGGCCTGTCGCGTGAGGTGGTCGCGTTCAGGGAGATTGGGTGCTGTTCGGGCGGCTTCGGCGTACAGCCGTGCCGCGGTCACTGGGTCACCGTCACGCTCGTGCAGATAGGCCGCGACGGCGGCGGGGCGGGGCAGGGAGGAGCCGAGCTCCGCCAGGACGGCCAGTCCGGCCCGCGCACCGTCGGCCTCGCCAATCGCGACAGCCCTGTTGAGGCGGGCCACCGGGCTGCCGGTGAGCCGCACCAGTTCGTCGTACCACTCGACGATCTGCACCCAGTCGGTTTCCTCGACTGTCCGGGCGTCGGCGTGCAGCGCCGCGATGGCGGCCTGGGCCTGGAACTCTCCCCATCGGTCGCGGGCGAGGGCCGTCTGGAGCACGTCGACGCCCTCGGCGATCAGGCGGGTGTCCCACCGGCTGCGGTCCTGCCCGGCGAGGGGAACGAGCCTGCCGTCGGGTCCGGTCCGTGCCGGGCGTCGCGCATGGCGCAGCAGCATGAGCGGGACGGACGCCGCCGGTGTCAAGGAGGGGTGAGCGCACAGGAAGTACAGCGGCTCCGCGCCGGACGAGGACACCGATCACCGCGGGTACCAGGTCCCGCGGCGGCGGCTCGTTCACTCGGTGACCGTGGACGATTCACCGTAAAACGGCCGGACCTCCAGCCATTCGTAGATCGGCGTGCCGCCTGGCCCCGGGGCCGCCGACAGCTCCCCCGCCAGCTGCACCGCGCGGTCCGGTGGCCGCCCCTCGCCGCCGTATCGCACGAACGCGCCGTCGGGCGCCAGCCCCTGGGTGTCGACGAACTCGCCCGTCTCCTCCAGCCGAGCCGCGAAGTCGCGCATGAACTGCGCGTGCGCGTCGACCTCGTCCGGCGTCCACTGAGCCATCGACCCGTAGTCGACGATGGGATCAGGGCCACCCCGGTAGTGCTTGAGCAGCAGGTACTTGGCCATCAGGTCCTCCTTACGCATACGGCCCGTCGTGGCCGTGTTCACTCCGGGGACGGAGCCGCGAACGGGTTCTCGACATCGCCCGGAACATTTCCTGGCGGGCTGAGGCGCCAGCACGGCTGAGCGGCGCCACTCTCCCGCCGCGCCGGACTACGATTTCCCCCAGGCGTGCATAGTCTGCCGGTCCGGCGCCAGCCCATTGCGGACCATCGGTTCCAGGGCGCCCTCAAATGTCAGGCGGGCCGAGGCCTAGTGCGCGATCCAGGGCAAGCACAAGGGTGTCCCCGGCTCCCAATGCGTTCGGCAAAATGGTCTCGGCCGTGCCGGGCTGGCCGAAAGCGGCGGCCACGATCAGGGTCTTGCGCCGGCCCGCCTCGGACCAGGCCGCGATGAGAACGCATCCACCGGCGGCCGACGTGCTGCCGGTCTTGAGGCCGACGACCCCGTCCTGGCCCAGCAACGTGTTGTAGTTACGGACCACGCCGGCCTCGGGAACCAGCGCCGTGGGCATCGCCACGATCGCGGCTAGCGCGGGCACTCGCATCGCCGCCATGCCGAGACGAACCTGGTCGGCCGCGGTGCTGACGGTGGACGGGTCCAGGCCGGAAGGGTCGGTGTAGGTGGTGCCGGTCATGCCCAGGCGGCGCGCGGCGGCGTTCATCCGCGCTACGAACGCGGCCTGACTGCCGGCGTCCCACCGCGCGAGTATCCAGGCCATGTTGTCGGCCGACGGCAGTAGCAGCGCCTCCAGCGCCTGCCGTTCGGTGATCGTCTCCCCGGCGACGACGGGCACCAGCGAGTCGCCGTCGCGGACCTGCGACGGGTATGCGGCTGCCTCCGACGGCTGGACCGAGATATCCGGGCCCGATCCGTTCCCTGGCAGGGGATGGTCGTGCAGGATCACGTACGCGGTCATCACCTTGGCGACGCTGGCGATAGGCACCGGCCGGGTCGCGCCACGGCCGGCCACCACGCCGAGGTCGCTGATGTCAGCGGCCGAGACCCCGTCAGCCGGCCACGGAACCGCGGCCAGCCGCTCCTGGCGCGAAGCTGCCGTACCCGGCGGCGGCGTTGCCGATCTGTAGGGCAACGTCGCCAGGGGGCGCGGCGGTACCGGCCCAGAGGGAGATGTCTTCAGCTCCGCCACAGCGAAACCAGCCAGGCAAGCCAGTACGGCCAGACCGGCGAGCGCGGCCAGCAGCGCCAGGAATCCCCCGCGCCGTCGGTAGCCGGTTCGTTCTCGGGCGGGCCCGCGCGCGGACCGGGTGTTCGTTGGATGCATACCTGCGACGGTGCGTGCCCGGTTTCGCCGGTATGTCCGGCTAAGGTCACAGCCGTGTCACAGCGAACGCCGGAGGCCCAGCGGGGCGGCCCGGAGAAGGCCCGGGGTCGCCTGTTACACGGTTGCGACAATCCTCGGACCTGTTCATGACATCGCTGCCGTGTAGTCGAGGCAGCGACACATGGCCGCCCGCCACGCGGCAGGAGGCCCGCTGGACGGGCCACCGCGCGCGGGCGCGGCGGCATAATGGCAGGTGATGGCTACCGTAATGCTGGTCGAGGACGATCCGGCCGCTCGGCAAGGGCTGGAACTGGCCTTGCGCCGTCTCGGCTACCAGGTGCGCGCCACCGATACCGGTGAGGCGGCACTTCGCGACTTCCGTGACTCCGCCGCGGACGTGGTGGTGCTCGACCTGATGCTCCCGGGACTGGACGGCTTCGAGGTATGCCGGCGGTTGCGCCGTGGCAGCGACATCCCGGTCATCATGCTGACCGCGCGCGGCGACGACCTGGACATCGTCGGGGGCCTGGAGGCCGGGGCCGACGATTACGTGGTGAAACCGGTGGAGCCACGCGTGCTCGATGCCCGGATCCGCGCCGTGATTCGCCGCACGGCCCGGACTGACTCGCCGGCGGAGACCTACGGTGAACTCATGATCGATCGCGGCTCGCTGATCGTCCAGCGGGCCGGCCAGAACGTCCCGCTGACCCCTACCGAGCTGCGGCTGCTGCTGGTCCTATCCGGCTCGCCCCGGCAGGTGTTCTCCCGGGAGCAGCTGCTCGATCTGGTCTGGGAACACGACTACCTGGGTGACTCCCGGCTGGTCGACGCGTGTGTGCAGCGGCTGCGGGCGAAGATCGAGGCTGATGCCTCCCAGCCGCGCTATATCCAGACGGTTCGAGGGTTCGGGTACCGGTTCGGGCCGGTGTAACCGAGGAGGGATGTCTTGTGCGTAAGCGCCTGATCGTCGCGTTCATCGTGGTGGCGCTGCTGTCCGCCCTCGCCGCGTCATGGCTCCGCACCTTGATCGGGGCGTATCACCTCCCCGCCTGGCTGGACGATGCGATGGTGGGACCTAGCTGGTTGCAGAACCTGGTGCACAGTGCTCCCGGCCAGCCAGCACCCCATCCGGTGCCCCATACCGCCCTGATCTTCTTCGGGGTGGAGGCTGGGTTGCTGCTCGCGATAATCACCGCTATCGCCATCGCCGCGTCCCGGCCGGTTCTGCTGCCGGTGCGGCGGCTGGCCCGGGCCGCGCAGCGCATGTCCGGCGGTGACCTGTCGGTCCGGATCCAGCCACGGGGGCGGGACGAGCTCGCTGAGCTGGTCACCTCGTTCAACGTGATGGCTTGCGCCCTGGAGGAAAAGGTGGGTGAGCTCCAGCAGATGGCGGCGCACGCCCGGCAGTTCGCCGGCGACGTGTCCCATGAGCTGCGGACTCCGCTGACGGCGATGACGGCGGTGACCGACATTCTCCACGAGCACCCGGGACTGACCGGGGATGCCGCAACCGCCGCCCGACTGGTCCGCCAGGAGGTACTTCACCTCAACAGGCTGGTCGAGGACCTCATCGAGATTTCCCGCTTCGACGCGGGTACCGCACAGCTTGTGACCGATGACACCGACGTCGCGACCGCCGTGGGCCGGTGCCTTCGCACGCGCAGCTGGACGGAGGTATCCGCTGACGTGCCCGCCGGGCTGACCGTGCCGCTGGACCGCCGCCGCTTCGACGTCATCCTTGCCAACCTCGTCGGCAATGCCCTGCGTCATGGCGACCTCCCGGTGACTGTGACGGCTGGCCTCCAGCCAGACAGCCAGGGCGGTACACGGCTGACCGTGGATGTCCGCGACCACGGCGCGGGACTGCCGCCTACCGCGATCCCGCACCTATTCGACCGGTTCTACAAGGCCGATACCTCACGGGCACGTTCTGAGGGCAGTGGCCTGGGCCTGGCGATCGCCTGGGAGAACGCGCGCCTGCATGGCGGTCAGATTGACGCGGGCAACGACTCCGGCGGCGGCGCGATATTCACCGTTAGCCTGCCCGCGAACGGGGACTTCCCGATCAGCGGCACAGAGCTCAAGCCAGAGCCCGCCTGGCTCTGACGCCCCACCTTCACGGAAGAAATGGTCGCCGCCAGTCCTATAACGTGGAGGTCTTTCCCTTCGTGTCGGATTACCCCCCATTTTCGAGGGTCTAACTGCCACGAAGGGATAACTCTCCACGTTGTTCGCTACGGGCCGTACACCTTTACGCGAGTAGCGCATTCGGCGGCCGCCTCGCGAATGCCGCCTCGATCGTCGCGGAACATTTGCCCAACGCGGTAGAAAAACCTGCTCACAGCTGGGCCCCATCGGGGTTGGCCGCATTCGCGCGAAAGTTGTGTGTGCACCACGTTGCTGATTGCAATCGCACCAGGTAGCGGGGCTGCGAGGGTTGTACTCTCCGGTCAGCAGGGTTTTCTACCGTGAAAAGTCAATGTTCCGCGTTATCCCGGGCGAGCGGGGCATGAATACCGCCTGACCAGCGCCAGCGCCAGCGCCAGCCCCGTTCGGCTAGCCGGTAAAGCGTTCGCCGATGGGGGCCGAGGATCAGCATCGGGAAGTAGATCAGGCCGCCGACGATGACGATCACGCCAATCAGGAACGCCATGAACGTCGGCCCGCTGGTGTCCAGCGTGGCGCGGGTTCGCGCGTGCACGCGCGCGCCGGCCAGCGATCCGGCGAGGGCCAGCGACAGCACGATGGGCAGGAACCGGCCGATCAGCATGGCCAGGCCGAGCATCGAGTCGTACCAGGTGGTGTTCGCGGCGAGCTCGGCTCAAGCCGGCGCAGCCGGTGGCAGCAGATCACGGGAGGCGGCTCGAACGTGATGAAGGTGCTGCGCGAGGCGGGGCCGCTCGGCATCGACGTGCACGTCATCGCCTTGGACAAGCCAGCGAAAACGGCGCTGACGAGCGCCCGGCAGGCCGCCGCCGCAGAACCGGCCGCGCGCTGACACACCGGCCAGCCCCGTATCCCATGATCACGAAGGGTTGTGGGCGCTATGACGCACCAAACCCTTCGTGATCATGAACACTTCGCCAGCGGAGCCCCGCGGGCCGTGCCGTGGAGCGCGGTCAGAGTTCGTTCTTGGCGATCCGGCCTTTCTTGATGACCAGCGGGACATTACGCCCATCGTCGGTGAACAGGTTGAGGTCAACGAGGGGATTGCCGGAGACCGCGATCAGGTCCGCGTCGTATCCGGGCGCGACCTTGCCGACCCGATCACCGATTCCCAGAATTTCCGCGTTCACAGAGGTCGCTGACCGCAGCACGTCGGCCGGTGCCCAGACCTCGCCACGTATCGCGAACTCGGTGCACTGGTAGCGTTCCAGCGCGCCAAGCAGGTCGGTGCCGAAGCCGGTGCGAACCCCGGCCTGGTGCAGTCGCTCGAGGCTCCGCAAGGCCAGCGGCTCTAGCATCGCGAGCTTGTCCAGCGAGACGGAAGGGAAGCCCAGTTCGCGGCCATGCCGGGCGAGAGCATTGATCACCGCCATCGTCGGCACCACCGAGACGTCACGCTCGGCCGCCAGGGCGGCGGTGGAGTCGCTGATCAGCGTGACGTGCTCAAGGCACGGGACGCCCAGCTCAATACACCGCCTGATCGCCTCGTCCGGATGCACGTGAGCGGTCACATAGCTGCCCTGGCGCCGGGTCTCGTCCACCGCGGCGGAGATTTCCTCGTCCGAGAACTGACAGCGCTCGAGGGGATCAGCCGGCGACGCCACCCCGCCAGAACCCATGATCTTGATGAAGCCGGCTCCCTGGCGGAGCTCTTCGCGGATCGCCAGCCGCACCTGTTCTGGCCCGTCCACGACCTGGGTGGAGTGACCTACATAGCCCGAGCATCCGCACCAGCTGGCCTGGTGCGGATCACGCATGTCTCCGTGACCGCCGGTCTGGCTAAGCGCCTTCCCGCAATAGATCAACGTCGGCCCGCTGATCCAGCCGCGCTCGATCGCGAGGCACAAGCCCTGGTCGGCTCCGCCGGCGTCGCGCACTGTCGTGAAACCGCGGTTGAGCGATGCCGCCAGCATCCTGGCTGCCCAGTGAGCGACCATGGTCACCGGCCACCGATCGCCCGCGGTCGCGTTCACATCGGGGAAGTACGAATGCACGTGGGCGTCTATCAGGCCAGGCATCAGCGTTCGTCCCCGCACGCTGATGATCTGCCGTTCGCCGTCAGATGACGGCTGCGAATCGGCGATGTCGGCGATTCGCCCGTCCTCGATAACGATATGTCCGCTGCGCAGTTCGTCACTCGTGCCGTCAAAGAATGCGGCGTCGGTGAGCACGACAATCATCAGATCGCCTCCGGATCGGGTCTAGGCAAGCCAAGATGCCGCGGCTGCCGCAACGACAGCCGCCGTCTGCTCCAGCGATTCGATGTCCACCCATTCGTCCTTGCCGTGGTAGTTGCCCGCGATCGGGCCATAACACAGGCACGGTCCTGTCACGTAGCGGCCATCGTTGGTGGCGGTGAAGACGCCGGGACGAAGTTCTCGCGCGAGCACGGATTGGTGGGCCGCGGCGAGCAGATCGGGGAACGGTCCGCTGGCATCGCCGCACCAGGCTCGTGCCCGGAACGCCTCGAACCTCACCTGCGTCTCGGGACTGGCCTGGCAGACGGCCGCACGGATTTTAGCCTGGATCGTCGCGGGATCGTGATCGAGCCCGAACCCCAGGCGAACGCGCGCCGTGAGTTCAGCGGGAACCGAAGACGTCCAGACGCCGCCCTCAATCTGGCCGACCGTCATGCCGAACGGCCAGTCTGAGGCAGATCCGAAGACAGACTGCGCGGCGGCCTGGTTAAGTTCCGCCTCAACGTCCCGCACTGCCGCAACGGCAGCTGCCAGCTCCTCGAAAGACCCGGTGCGCCCGGCCGCCGCTGAATGCCCCGATGCCCCCGCGACCCGGAGCCGCGCCCACACGACACCGGTACCGGCGTGCATCATCTGCAGGCCCGACGGCTCGCCAATCAGGGTCGCGTCGCCATTGTGCCCGGCATTGACAACCGACCACATTCCGTTGCCGCCGCACTCCTCCTCGATGACCGAGGAGACCACGAGGTCGCCACGGAGATCGTCGCAGACCTCGGCAATCGCCGCGGCCGCGACGAGATAGGCGGCCAAGCCACCCTTCATGTCACCGGCGCCGCGTCCCCACAGCCGGCCATCGGCGACGACCCCGCCCCACGGATCGCACGTCCAGTCATCGGCCGGATCTACCGGCACGACATCGACATGACCAGACAGGTGCAGCGAACGCCCGCCTCCGGTCCCAGGCAGCTTCCCGACCACGGAACTGCGCCCCGCATACGGCAGCGCCGGATAGCCGGCATAGGGATCGGCCAGGGCCTGGCTCGCATCCGGCTCGATACGCGTCACCGCGAAGTCACTGGCCGTCAGCTGCTCCGCGACCAGACTTTGGCCAAGTTCCTCGGCACCGAGCACCGTCCGCCGGCGTACGAGCTCCGCTGTCAGCTCGATGAGCTGCTCCCGGCGCCTGCCAACAGCTGCGCGCAGCGCCTCCTGGCGCGCGCGGGGGGCGAGCGGCCGTGGCTCGTTCACGATTCCTCCAAAGCGCGGGCGACCCGGACATACTCGATCTTTTGCATTATATGTGACATACTACCTATGACAAGCGAGATAGCTCGGTCGATGGGACGGCGGATGGATCAGCGAATGGCCGCGGAGCTTGGGGTGAAACTGGAGGGCTACTCCGACGCGACAAGGCTCCGCCACTCCAGGCGGAGACTTCTAGAACTCCAGCAGCAGCTCGGCGACCTGCTGAGTTCGCTAGCGCAACTGGATCGCGTCCCGCTCGACGGCGTGCCGATGGCGGTGGAGTATCCGCGGCCCACGACAAGCCGGCTTCCCCCGGTCACCGGGTAGCGGTCGGCGACCGATGGACGGACGAACTCTGTGCTCCCTGCCCCTGCATGTCGTCGCGGAGCTTGTGCGCAGCAAGACGGTGTCACCACTTGAGCTGGTGGAGGCCACCCTCGCGGAGATAGAGCGGGCGAACCCCGTGCTCAACTGCTTCATCTCCGTGTTCGCGGAGCAGGCCGTGGCCCGAGGCCGTGCTCTTACCGAAGAACTCGCAGCCGGTTCATACCGGGGGCCCCTGCACGGGATCCCGGTATCGCTGAAGGACAATATCGAGACCGCGGGTGTCCTGACCACTGGCGGATCGGCTGTCCTTGCCGGGTCAGTGCCGGATCGGGACGCGGGTTCATGGGCTAACCTGGCGCGCAGCGGGGCGGTGCTGGTGGGGAAGAACAACCTCTGGGAGCTGGCCTTCGGCGGCCCGCACCCGGACTACGGACCCACCTGGAATCCCTGGGATACAAGCCGGACCTGCGGCGGGACCTCAAGCGGATCAGCATCGGCGGTAGCCGCCGGCCTATCCTTCGCCAGTCTGGGCACCGACACTGGCGGCTCGGCCCGTGTGCCAGCCTCGCTGTGCGGCATCGTTGCCCTGAAGCCGACCTTTGGCCTGGTGCCGGGAAGCGGAGTCATCCCGGTCAGCTACAGCATGGATCACGTATGCCCCATGTCGCGCAACGTCCGGGATGCGTCGCTGGTCCTCTCGGCAATGACATCGGCACCGGACCAGTCCGCCGAAGGTGACCTGACCAGGGGACTAGCGGGTATCACCGTTGGAGTTATGAAGCTGTCTGGTGAGGACGTCGTTTCCGAGGACGTTCTCAGCGCGTTCAGGGGCGCCATGGAGGTCCTCGGCAGCGAGGGTGCCAGCCTGCGGGAGATAGAACTGCCCGATCTGAGCACGGCGGGGACCGCGGCCCGGGTGGTGATGGATGCCGAGGCTTCCGATTTCCACCGGGAGCTGCTTCGCACACAGCCGGACGCCATCGGTGTTGTCGCCCGCAACAGGTTGCAGGCTGCGGAGTTCATCCCGGCTACCTACTACGTGCGGGCACAGCGCGTCCGGCGCGCGATGACCGATGAGGTGGAGAAGCTGCTGACCACGGTGGATGTCATTGCCCTTCCCGCCGTCGGCGTGACGGCGTTCCAGGCCGCCAGCGACGGGTTCGGCGTCAAGGGCGGGGAAGGCTCTCCGCTGAAGCGGATCGGCAGGTTCTCACCGCTGTTCAACCTGACGGGCCACCCGGCGGTCGTGCTGCCGTGCGGGATCGGGTCCGACGGCATGCCCGTGTCGCTGCAGCTAGTGGGCAGGTTCATGGAGGACCAGCGGCTGCTGGCAATTGCCCGCGGCTACGAGCGTGCCACCGACTGGTCGTCCAGAGTTCCGGTGCCGGCCGGCTGACCTGGCGCGGATGCTCGCTCCGCGAGCTCATGCCAGCGGTGACAGGCGACAGCGGACCCGAGGCTCGTTTCCTCGAGTTCGGGGCGCGTGGTCCGGCACAGGTCGACCACGTGCGGACAGCGGAAAGCGAACGGGCAGCCGGTGACAGCCAGGGCAGTTTCGCTGGAGGGGCGCGACGTCGCGACGGTTCGCCGGCGGCGCTGGATCTCTGGGTCCGGGACCGGGACGGCGTCGATGAGCATCCGGGTATAGGGATGCGCCGGGTGCTCGTAAACCCGGGAGGCTGGACCGTATTCCATGATCTGACCGCGGTACAGGACGATGATGCGGTGCGAGAGATACCGGACCACCGGCAGGTCGTGGGCGACGAACAGGTAACTCAGCGACAGCTCATCCTGGAGCTCGCGCAGCAGGTTCAGCACCTGCGCCTGGACCGACAGGTCGAGCGCGCTGACCGGCTCGTCGCAGATGACCAGCCGCGGATTGGCCATGAGAGCCCGTGCGATGGCAATCCGCTGCCGCTGCCCGCCGGAGAAGTTCACGGGATACCGGCTGGTCACCTCGGCCGGCAGGCCGACCTTGCCCAGCATCAAGCGGATGCGCTCGGCCACTTCCGCTCGCGAGAGCCCGCGGCCGCGCAGCGACTCAGCGAGTGTCTGGCCTATTGTCCGCGTCGGGTTCAGCGAGCTGTACGGGTCCTGAAAGACGGCCTGCAGATCATTGCTCATCCGCAGCCGTTCGCGATGCGACAGCGACGTGATGTCGCGACCCGCGAAACTGACCGTTCCCTCGCTTACCGGGACCAGACCGAGAATGGCCCTGCCGATGGTCGTCTTGCCTGACCCCGACTCGCCCACCAGCCCGACCGTCTCGCGCTCGGCGATCGAGAAACTGACGCCGTCCACTGCCCGCGTGGGCAGACCCCGGTGCCGGGACGGGTACTCCACGGTCAGCTGGCCGACGTCAAGCAGCTGGGGAGATACGGACATGCCGGTCACGACCGCTCACTGCTCCGCGTCGGGATGAGTTCGTCGTAGTGGATGCAGCGAGTCTCGCGCCCCGGCGACGGCAGCTCGATGCGGACCGGCTCGGTGCGGCACTCGACTGTCGCGTAGCCGCACCGGGGGTGAAACCGGCAGCCGCCCGGCCACGCTCCGGCCGCCGGCACGGTGCCCGGAATGGTCGGCAGGTCTTGCCCGCCCGACAGGTAATGGGGATTCGAGCTGAGCAGCGCCTTGGTGTACGGGTGAAGCGGCTCGTGAAAGATGGGTACAAGCGGAGCGCGTTCGACCACTTCGCCCGCGTACATGACGACAGCCCGGTCGCAGATGTCAGCGACGACTCCCCAGTCGTGGGTGACAAAGAGCATCCCCATCCTCCGCTCTCGCTGCAGCTCACGCAGCAGATCGAGAATCTCTTCCTGTACCGTCACGTCAAGCGCCGTCGTCGGCTCGTCGGCGATCAGCAACCGCGGCTCGCCGGTCAGCGCGCGAGCGATTGACACCCGCTGTGCCATGCCGCCGGAAAGCTCGTGCGGATACTGGCGCGCAACTACCTCTGGTTGAGGCAGGCGTACCTTCCTGAGGAGTTCCACTGCTTCGGCCCGAGCAGCACGCCGCGAAAGCCCGCGGTGGTATCTCAGTGCCTCAGCGAGCTGCCAGCCAACGCGGAAGACAGGATTGAGGCTGACCATCGGATCCTGCGAGATCAGCGCGATCTGCTTTCCGCGGACCTGACGCAGTTCCCGCTCCGTCCCGGCGGCCAGATCCTGCCCGTCAAACCAGATGCTGCCACCGGTTACGTGACCACCAGCCGGGAGCAGGCCGAGGATCGCCATAGCGGTCATCGTCTTGCCGCACCCTGACTCGCCGACCAGGCCGACGATCTCCCCGACGCCGATATCGAACGTGACATCTTCGAGGACACCGACCGAACCCGCCGGTGACGGCAACGCGGCACTGAGGTGGGCGACCGACAGCAGGGCGGAAACGTCCTGCCGCGGAGCCGAGAGCGCGGCAGCGCTGTTCTTCCGCCCGCCCGCCCGCGGGGCGACGCTCGTCACTGCCGCGCGCTTTCGCCGGCGACGGTGCCCCGCCGCCCAGCCCTCGGCGGACGCGTCACGGACCTGATCTCCCAGCAGGCCGAAGGCGACGACGGTTACCGCGATCGCGACGCCCGGAGGCCAGATAAGCCATGGCTGAAGCACCAGAGACGTCACGCCGTCGGCGACCATGCCGCCCCAGCTGGGTGCCGGCGGCGCGACGATGAGATTCAGGAACGACAGACCGGTCTGCACCAGCAGGGCAACGGCGCTCAGCAGAGAGATCTGGACAATGATGGCGCCGGAAACCCTGGGCAGCACATGCCGCGCGATGATGTACGGTCGCGAGAGCCCGGAGACCTGCGCCGCGTCGATGTAGAGTTCCTTGCGGATCGGCAGCGTCGCGGAACGGACCACTCGCATCAAGCCAGGGGCCGCCAGGACGCCAAGCGTGATCATCGCCGCGAGCATGCTCTGCGGGTAGACGGCCAGAACGACAAGTATG
This sequence comes from Streptosporangiaceae bacterium, assembly GCA_036490795.1. Classification (GTDB taxonomy): domain Bacteria; phylum Actinomycetota; class Actinomycetes; order Streptosporangiales; family Streptosporangiaceae; genus JAFARZ01. Next base: position 448 of record DASXDG010000296.1, on the reverse strand, counting down.
ACGATGATCGCGGGTACGGAGAAGGTCAGGTCCGCGAGCCAGCCGACGATGCGATCCAGCCAGCCGCCGATAAAACCCGCCGCCACTCCCATCGGCACGCCGAGAAGCAGGACCACGACCAGGGCGTAGGCCACCCCCACCACCGTCACCCGGCTGCCAACGAGCAGCCTCGCCAGCACGTCACGGCCGAGCGCGTCCGTACCCAGCAGGTGATGCATGCCAGGGCCTTGCCGGGAGGCCAGGAGATCCCCGGCATGCTCGCCGATAACCGATGGCATGACTATCGGCGCGATGACGGCGACGGCGATGAGGGCGGCGACGTACGCCAGGCACGCCACCGCCAGCGGCCTGTGCACCAAGCGGCGCATGAGGCCAGGCGACTCCACGGCCGGACTCGGAGCAGTCGCCGATACGCTCTCAGTAACCATGGGCGCCTCATTGCACTCCC
>DASXDG010000295.1:0-5027 GCA_036490795.1 Streptosporangiaceae bacterium | reverse complement strand
CTTACCGGGCTGCGCGTGCTGCTGACCGCGGACATCTTGGTGCGCGTGGCCGAACTGCGCGGGCTGCAAGCGCTGACCAACTGGACGTTCGCGGATCAGTCAGCGGAACAGGAGACGGCCGCGGGCCATGCCGCGGACGCGCTGAACATCCACCCGCCTGCCAGGCCGGTACCCGCGGACGGGCGGGCCGACGTGTGCGTGACAGCGGGGGAGGGGAACCTGGCGGCGCAAACGCTCCTCGTCGCCCAGGCGCAGCTGCCGGGCGGGGGCGGCCCCGACGGCGGGCTGGATGGTGCTCTGGCCGGCCCTGATCCGCTGGCGATCCGGCTGGCCCTGATGGATTTCCCGTTCCACGAGCCCGTCGAGCTCAGCGAAGACATGCTCGCCGACGCGCAGGCCGCCCTCGCCGGGTGGCGGCGCCAGGTCGCTCAATGGGCGGAGTCACCGTCCCGGCCGGTCCCCGCACAGAGCGTGACCGCGTTCCGGGTCGCCCTCGGTCAGCTGAACGCCGCCGGCGTCCTCGCGGTGCTTCGCAGAGTGACTACCGAGGACGATGTGGCGCCTGGTACCAAGTTCGAGACGTTTCTGTATGCCGATCGCGTGCTTGGGCTGGATCTGCCTGCCCGCATCGGTCACACTAGCTGAGCGCCTCTACCTGGCTTTTCGTTCCTGGCCGGTACGCGTCGCGGATAGGAGCTTTTACCGAGAACCCGAAATGCCCTGCTTCACGACGTCCTGATGTGATCAGATACTTCATGAAGGGCGGAGTCCCGGCCCCTAAGGAGACGACATGCCGCTGACACCTGCGGATGTGCGGAACAAGCAGTTCAGCACCACTCGGTTGCGACCCGGCTACGACGAGGAAGAGGTCGATGCCTTCCTCGATGAGATCGAGGCAGAGCTCGACCGGCTCGTCCGGGAAAACGAAGAGCTCAGGGCGAAGCTGGCGGAATCTTTGCGCGGGGGCCAACCCGCTGTTCCCTCGTTCTCCGCGTCGGGATCCGAACAGGAACCGGAGATGGCCGCGCCGATGATGCTCGGTGCGCCGCCGCAGGTCATGTCGCCGGAGCAGCAGCGCCGGCCAGAACCCATGATGGCGGACACGCAGAGCACCAACATGAACTCCATCGCTCGCGTGCTCAGTCTCGCTCAGCAGACCGCGGATCAAGCGGTCGCCGATGCGCGTCGCGAAGCCGGCGAGACGCTTGGCCGGGCGCGGCGGGAAGCCAGCGACATCCTCGGCAAGGCACGTCACCAGGCAGAGCAGATCACCAACGACGCCCGTGCCCGTTCGGAAAGCCTGGACCGCGACGCCCAGGAGCGGCACCGTCAGGCACTTGGCTCGCTCATCCAGCAGCGCGAGGAACTCGAGCGGCGCGTGGGCGACCTGCAGATCTTCGAGCGCGAGTACCGCAGCAGGCTGATGGCGTACCTGGAAGGCCAGCTCCGTGACCTGGAGGCGGGCACGGCCGACAACGGCGGGTTCCCGCCGGCGGTCGCCGCTCAGCGCTCGGCCCGTGGCTACGAGGCAATCTCGCAGCATGAGTCCGAGATCGGCAGCTCCTTAGGCGTTACCGGACCCATCGGGCCACAGGCCGATCAGCTGGCTGAAGCGTCCGGCGATCCTGGGGACGATCCCGTCGCCGGCGAGAGCAACCTCGACTTCCCTCAGGTCAGGGTCGCGTTCTCCGGTGACCCAGGACAACAGCAGGCCGAGTCGGGCGCAGAGGTCAGGCTCGAGTTCGCTCCAGCGCTGCGCGGCACGTGAGCGGTCCGTCGTCCAGGTGCGGTCGTGCACGCTGACTAGCGCGGAGACGGCCAGGAGTGTTTTACGGGCTACCCGGGCACCGAGCAGGTGCGCGGGCGCCGTGCCGGACGCGAGCGTCTGCCGCCATCGCCGCAGGTGCTGGCCGATATCGCCGTTGAAACCGCGGGCTGCCCGGGCGTCCGCGGGAAACGCCGGCAGCGCCGCTGACGGATCCGGGCCCGCTAGGTGGACGCAGTAATGACGCAGGAACACCCGGAAGCCGTACGCCTCGTCGGTGTCGCCTGCCAGAGCTTGCCCCGTGGCCGCGGCGATCTCCACGCCCCGGCACATGGCGGCATAACGCGCCGAGAGGCGCTGCCCGAGAGCGGCCGCCTCCGGGAGGTCGATCGACAACAGGTCGACGTCCGACAATCGCGGACGAACGGTGCCGGTCACGACCGATCCGTAGACATACAGCGACGCGCCGGAGTCGCCGAGCAGGGCCACCGCATCCGCTAGCACCGGCTCGAAAGCTGACGGTACCCGGTCCCGGCGCGCGCCCGTCCTGATCGTCCCGTCAGCTGCCACACCCTCATCGGGATCACTCATGACCGGGCAGTGTAGCGGCCATGTTCTCGCACTGTGCCGGTGCGACATCCGCAATGGCCGGGCGCAGTCCAGGAGCCAGGATGAGCGTGACCGCGAGCGAGATCACGGCCATGATTACCATCGCGGTCGCGGGCGAGGTTCGCTGGGCGATCACGCCCGCCACCGCCGCCCCGATGCCCTGCATGGCCATGGTGCCGGAGGAAGCCAGGCCCTGTGCTTGCCCGCTCAGCTCGTCCGGGGTCAGCTCCATCAGGCGTTCCTGCAGGAACAGGCTCGCACAGTAGCCGGCTGACGCGACGGCGACGGCTGCCACCGCGACGGGAAGCCCGAGCGGTACGGCGAAAAGCAGATACGGTGCGGCTAGGACCAGCCGCAGCGGCGCGCCGAGTCGTTTCCGCCACCGGGATGGGGTGAACCGGCCAGCGAGCGTGTCACCGGCCAGCATGCCGGCCGCGGCCCCGACGAACAACAGCCCGGCATGGCGGGGCGCGTAGGCGACGAAGAGCGATTCACAGCCCACGATCAGTCCGTTGGGCACCCACAAGGCGAGATAGACATAACGACGGGCGGTACTCGACCACAGACGTGCGTTGATCCGCCAGGTGTCCGTGACCGTCGGCCGCCCGGTCGCCCGTGCGGGACGGCGCGTGAGGCCGAGCCGTGCGACCGCCGCCGCGACGCCATACAAACCGGCGCCGATCAGCAGAGTTCCCCGCGCAGACAGTGCTGTTATGAGCAAACCCCCGGCCGCGAAGCCGCAGATCTGCATAGCTCCGACGGACATGTTGAGCACCGAACGCCCGAGTAGGTAGCCGGTCTTGGCGACGACCTCGTTGAGCAGCCCGTACCGGACCGCGCCGGCCAGCGACGCGCCCAGGCCGAGGCAGGCGACGATGGAAAAGGCCGCCCAGACGGGCACCCCAGGGATGGCCAGCGCGGCGGTGCCGGCCGCGAAGACCAAGGACAGACCGCTCATCACCGCACGCGGCGGCAGCCGGTCCGACGCCGACAGCAACGTGCTCGCGCCTACCACCTGCGTGAGCGACGGACCGAAGATGGCCAGCGCGGCCAGCAATGGTGACCCGGTCGCCGAGTAGATCAGCGTGCCGAGCGCAAGGCTGCTCATCGTCTGCGCCGCCACCTGCGCGGAGATGGCCAGGAAGAACGGGGTGAACTCCGCGGTACGGAACAGCTCGCGGTAGGTATGCATGAGGCCTAGCCTCGGCGGGTCACCGAGGCAGGCGGTAAAGTTTCGCATGGAGGCGAAACCATGGGCTGGTGGAAGGTTAGCGCCGACACCCTGGCGGCCAGCCGTTTCGTCATCTCCCCGCTGGCCGAGACCACCGCGAGCCTGATTGTCCTGCGCCGCGGGATAGCCGCCCATCCGGGGGACAAGACGTGGCTGGACGCGCACGGGCCGAACTTCCGGAAGCGTCTGGCCAGTGACCCGGCCACCGCCATGGCTGTCCGCGCCGCCCTGGGACCGCGCTGGATCGCGGACTTCCTCTCGCCCGCCCCTCTCGGCGCGGGCGAGGAGTCATTCGATGCGGCACTGGCACCGATTCGCAGCACGCCCGCCGAGCGCGTGCTCGCGGACCTGGAGATTTCGCTGGGCGGTCAGGTACCCGCCTCGCTGCGCCGGCTGGACGTGGGTCCGCGCCTCGCTGACCTGCTGCAGTTTGTGTGGACAGACTGCGTGCTCCCGTACTGGCCGAAGCGGCGCCGGATCATCGAGGCCGACATACTGGCGCGGTCCGCCCGGCTCGGTTACGGCGGCTGGACCGCCGCGCTGGACGGCATGAGCCCCGGGATCCGCTGGCTGGGCAACGGCCGCCTCCAGATCAACGCCCACAACTACCCGCCGCAGGACATCTCCGCCGCCCAGCTGATGTTCGTCCCGGTGACAACCGGCCGGGGATGGGTGTCGTGGACCGCACCACACAGATACGCACTGACATACCTGTGCGCGGGAGTCCTCGCCGACGCCGGCCACGCACCTGTCCCCGCTCCGCTGACCGCGCTCCTCGGCCCGGGGCGGGCGCGGATCCTGATCACGCTGGACACCCCGAAGAGCACCACCCAGCTGGTCGCGCTCACCGGGCTGGGGCTCGGCTCGGTGGGACGGCATCTCAAGATCTTGCTTGACGCGGGTCTCGTCCAGCGCCGCCGCGCCGGGCGGTCCGTGATCTACTCCCGGACACGCCCCGGCGACACCCTGGCCATCGCCGGCGAGCCGGGTCAGCTTTGCGGCGCAGGGGACGGGTCGGGGGAGTAGTCGACCGGAAGAATGCGGCCAGCCGTTCGCCGACAGCGGGGGAACCGGCCCGCGGGTAGCTTGAGGAGTCCGCCAACCCTAGCGCCTGACGTGGCCTCTAGGGTGGCGGCATGGCCTCATGGTGGCACCCGGATTCAGCCCCTTCGGTGTGAGAGACGTCAACAATATCGAGCTGACACCGTCTCAACGCTACGACCGCTGGCGGGCGCTACCCAGCTGGTCGCGGCGGCGTGTCAGGGAGGCGGTCTCGGCGGTGTTGCCTGCCAGTTCGATGGCTTTGTCGTATGCCGAGCGCGACTCCTGGCCGCGGCCCAGCCGGCGCAGCAGGTCGGCGCGGGTGGCGTGGTAGGCGTGATAGCCGGCCAGTTTGTCGCCGAGGCGGTCAACGGCCGCCAG
>DASXDG010000294.1:0-16911 GCA_036490795.1 Streptosporangiaceae bacterium | reverse complement strand
GAACTCCCTTACCTTACAGTTAGTAATCACCTAACTCCCCTATGCAGCCAGCCGTCCGTGCGATTTGATCGACCGGGAGGCTGCATGCACGCAACACCGCACTCGCGTTTCCGGGCGCCATGGCTGATCGTCGCGCTCGCCGCGATAGGCGTCATCGCCCTGGCGGCGGGTGTCGTCCACTTCGCGCCCTCGTCCTGTGCCATGTCCGCCGCCGGAGTGGATACCGGGACGGCTGTCTTCTACAACCCGGTGCAGGCCGGGGACCGCTGCTCGATCGAGCCGCTCGCCGGCGACGGCCTGTACGCGAGCCTCCCGCCCCGGCAGTACGGCAACGGCACCGACTGCGGCGCCTACCTGACGATCACCGGCCCGCGCGGCACGGTGCGGGCCGAGATCGTGGACATCTGCCCCGGCTGCTCCGCCGGCCAGCTGGACCTGAGCACCGCGGCGTTCTCCCGCATCCAGCCACTGGCCGACGGCACCGCGCCGGTCTCGTACCAGCTGACCCAGAACCCCGCGCTGCCCGCACCGCTAGCGGTCCGGATACAGACCGGTTCGACCAGGGGTTCCATGGCGATCCAGGTACTCAACCACGGCAACCCGCTGACCCGCGTGCAGGTCAACGGCCAGAACCTCACCCCGCGCGCGGATGGCTACTGGGTCGCGCGCGGCGGAGCCGGCGGCGGGCCGTTCCAGGTGAACGTGACCGACAGCGCCGGCAACAGCGCCGTGCTCACCGGCATCACGTTCCGGCCGGGCGCGGTGCAGCAGACCGCGGTCCTGATGTACGGGTCGCCGCCGCAGACGTCGACTCCCGCCCCCGCACCCGCTCCCCCGCCGGCCACCCTCACCCTGCACGGCCAGTCCGCGCGCCCCAGCACGAGTCCGATCTGCTAGGTCATCCCGGAAACAGAGCGGTGCCCGGCGGCGCAGGGTATTCCGCCGGGCACCTCGGGGCCGCGCTGCCGTGCGACCGTTCTACTTAGGGAACGGACGCCTGCCCGCTCCGGCTCAGCGCGTAATCGTTTCGTCACACCCTGGCCCCGGGTCCAGCGTCCGACCCTCGGCTGGTCACCACGTTCGGCTTCCCGGCCATCCCGCCTGATTCCGGACGTTAAACTTCCGGATCATGCAGGGTGACACGAGTCCGGTCGCGCGGGCGCTCCTGGCTCTGGAACTGATCCAGGCGCTCCCCGGCATCTCCGCGGAACGACTGGCCAGCAAGCTCGGCGTCACCGAGCGCGCGGCCCGGCGTTATGTCGGCATCCTGCGCGAGGCGGATATCCCGGTCGAGTCCACCCGCGGCCCCTACGGCGGCTACCGCCTCGGCCGCGGACTCCGGCTGCCACCGCTGGTTTTCAGCGCCACCGAGGCCCTCGGCCTGGTCATGGCCGTGCTGGACGGCCACCACGACGCCGGCGATCCCGCCAGCCTGGTCGGCGGGGCGCTCGGCAAGATCGTGCACGCGCTCCCCGAAGCGGTGGCCGAGCAGGCCGAGGCGGTCCGCAAGGCAACCAGGCCCGCACCCGATCGCTCCGCCGCCCGGCCCGACCCGCAGACCGCGACGGCACTGGTCCAGGCGAGCATCGATCGCCGCCACGTGCGTATCGGCTACCGGTCCGAGGCCGGCACGGAATGGACCAGCGAGGTGGACCCGTGGGCGGTCGTCGTGCGGCACGGCCGCTGGTACCTGCTATGCAGGTCGCACGCCGCAAAGGCCACCCGTGCATACCGGATCGACCGGGTCCGCGCGGTGGAGGTACTCGGCACCGGGTTCAGCCCGCCCGCCGACCTCGATCCGGTCGCCCTGCTGGAAGAACATCTGGCCGTCGGCTGGGAGTACGACGTCGAGGTCATCATCGACGCTCCGGTCAGTTCGGTGGCGCGGTGCGTCCCGCGCGCCATCGGCAAGCTGGAGCCCGTCGACGCCAAGACCACCCGGCTGACCGGCACCACAGGGAACCCGACATGGTATGCCGAGCAGCTCGTGATGATCCGCGCGCCGTTCCGGATCCTGACCTGCCCCGAACTCCAGGACGCGGCCCGCGTCCTGGGCGAGCGGCTGCTGGCCGCCGCCACGGCCCCCGTCCCCTGACGCCCGGCCCTGACGCCCCGCCCGCTCGCTCGCGCCCCGCCCGGCCGCGCCCCGTCCGGCCGCGCCCCGTCCGGCCGACAATCAGAACATTTCCGGCAAGTTGCCAGCGCCTCCAATCATGGTGCGCGTGGCGTTCCGGCTTTCCGGACGCTGGCGCGCATCATAACTGGGACAGTCTGAGCTCGAAGTAGCGGCTCGCTCCCGTGGTGCGCACCCGCTCGAAGCCGTTCTTCTCCAGCACCCGCTGCGACGGGAGATTGTCCAGATCGGTGTCGGCGAGGATCATGCCGACGTCACCGTCGCGCCGGCAGATCTCGATCAGGGCCGCCACGGCCTCGGTGCCGTAGCCCTTGCCCCACTCCGGTTCGATCATCCCGTATCCGATCGTGACCTGGCCGGATTCGTCGGGCGGGCCGTAGAAACCGGCGGTGCCGATGGTTTGCCCGGTGACAACTATCGAGTAGCTGCCGAAAACGCCCGATTTACCGCCACTAGCGGCGACCACGGCTGCCACGTCCCGATCGTCCTCGCGCGGGAATCCCCGCGCCCAGTTATCCTGCTCCGCCGGTGCGCCGGCAGCCATCCGCGCCGCCTCGTCCCCGCTTATCGCGACAAGCTCAATCATGGGCTCGATTCAAGCAGACGCGTTCCGGGCGCCGGGCGATTGGCAGCCCCATTCCTGGGCAGCCGGATAGCCCGGGCCGGGGTCCGCCGACGTGGTGTCCCGCTTACACCTGCGACCTGGGCCCCGGTTCGGCCCCACGGCCGCTGTAGGCTGCTGCGCATGGCGTCACGATCGCGCCGCGCTCGAATCAAGGACGTGCATGAGCTGGCCGCCGGCCTGCCGCATGTCACGGTCGAACGCGGCCGCGCCGGGAACGAGGTCTACCAGGTAGGCGGCAAATCGTTCGTGTTCTTCCGCACCCCGCGCCCGGACGCGGTGGATCCGGTCACCGGTGAACGGTATGACGACGTGATCGTGTTCTGGGTCGCCACCGAGGGTGACAAGCAGGCTCTCCTGCAGGATGAGGCGACGCCGTTCTTCACGACCGCGCACTTCGACGGGCACCTGTCCGTGCTGCTCCGGGGCTGCCGGATCGGCGAGCTGACCTTGGGTGAGCTGACCGAGGTCGTCCAGGAAGCCTGGCTCAGCCGGGCATCCAAGGCGCGCGCCACCGCGTGGCTGAACGCCCGGGCCGGTCAGTGATGGACACCGAGGCGTTCCTCGCGACGGCCCGCGACCTGCTCGCGGTGCCGTCGACTAGCGACCGGCCCGGTGAGCTGCGCAGGGCGCTGGATTTCGTGCTCGCCTTCGCCGGCGGCGGAGCCACGGTGGAGCGGTTCGAGTCCGGCGGCAAGCCGAGCGCCCTGCTGTATCACGGACCGTCCCGGCCGGACCGGTTCCGAGTCGTGCTGAACGCGCACCTGGACGTCGTCCCGGCAGCACCGGACCACTTCCGCCCGCGCCGGGACGGCGACCGGCTGTACGCGCGCGGCGCCCAGGACATGAAGGTGTCCGGGCTGGTCCAGGCGCAGGTGTTCCGCGAACTCGCCGCGTCGCTCCCCTATCCACTCGGATTGCAGTTGGTCACCGACGAGGAGGTCGGCGGCCGCGACGGGACGCTGCATCAGGTCCAGCAGGGTGTCATCAGCGAGTTCGTCATCATCGGCGAGACGAGCGGGCTGCACATCGTCACCGAGTCCAAGGGAATCTTGCGGGTGCGGCTGCGCGCGGAAGGGCTGGGCGCGCACGGCGCCTACCCGTGGCTCGGTGACAACGCGCTGCTCAAGCTCAATCGCACCGTGGACAGGCTGCTCGCCGTCTATCCCGTGCCGGCCGAGGAGGCGTGGCGGACCACGGTCAGCCTCGCCAGCGTGAGCACCACCAACCAGGCCCGCAACCAGGTCCCGGCGCACGCCGAGGCCTGGCTCGACATCCGTTTCCCCGCCTCCGATACCGACCTGTACGGCGCGAGCACGGATGAAATCGCGGCCTATCTGCACAGCTTCTGCGAGCCCGGCGTCACCGTCGTGGTGGACAGCGCCGACCAGCCGCACCGCGCCACGGTGGACAGCGTGGAGATCGCCGCGCTCCAGCGCGCCGCCCGCGCCCAGGGATACAGCGGCGATTTCCTGCGCAAGCACGGCTCGGGTGACTCGCGCTTCTACGGTGAGCGCGGTGTGAACTCGGTGGCGTTCGGCACCGGCGGAGCCGGCCAGCACGGCGACGGCGAATACGTCGACATCGCCACGATCGAGCCGTACTACCAGGCCCTGCGGGCCTTCCTCCTCGACCCGGCACTGCACACGTAGCCCTGCCCGCCCGCGTCGGCACGCACCCGCGGGGGCGTCGGCACGCACCCGCGGGGGCGCCCCCGCGGGGGCGCGCCCCGGCACCGCGTACGGCGACCGGGGCGGGTCAGTTACGGCACCGCAGTCGTCGCCGTTACGGCGCCGGGACTGCGCCGATGGCTTCCTCGGCCTCCAGTTCGGCAGTGACCACCGTGCTACTGGGGGCGCCGTCCGTCTCGTGCACGTAGCGCTTGCCGCGCAGCAGCGAGGCGACGGCGGCGACCAGGCAGGCGGCGATCGCGAAGTCGAAGGCCACATCCAGGCCATGCTGGAATGGGCCGGAGATCAGCGACGGGAAGAAGCTGTGCCCGGTGAGGTAGGACGCGTGGCCGGGCGGCAGCTTGTCCAGCGCCGAGCCGAGCAGCGTCTTGATCGGGTTGTAGCCGAGCAGGGCGGCGAACATGATCGACACCGGCGGCAGCCCGGACAGCCGGGCCGCGTCGGAGGCCGGCACGCCCTGGGCGGTCAGGCCCTGCATCAGATGCGTGGGCAGCGACGACGCCAGGCCCAAGATGATCAGCGAGAAGAAGATGCCGATCGACAAGACCATCGCGGAGTTCTGGAACGTCGCGCTCATCCCCGCGCCGACGCCGCGCTGGTCCGGCGGGAGGCTGTTCATGATGCCGGCCCGGTTCGGGGAAGCGAACAGGCCCATGCCGATGCCGTTCAGCAGCAGCACCCCGGCGAACTGCCAGTACTGGAAGTCGACGGGCAGCAGTTCGAGCAGGACGAAGGACAGCGCCGCGACCAGCATGCCTCCGGTCGCGAACGGCCGGGCGCCGTACCGGTCGGACAGCCAGCCCGACAGCGGCCCGGCGATCAGGAAGCCGACGGTCAGCGGCAGCATCGCGATCCCCGCCCACAGCGGGGTCCGCTCGAAGCTGTAACCATGGATCGGCAGGTAGATGCCTTGCAGCCAGATGATCAGGATGAACATCAGACCGCCGCGGCCCAGGCTGGACAGCAGCGAGGCCAGGTTCCCCGCGGTGAACGGCCGGATCCGGAACAGGGACAGCCGGAACATAGGCTCGGCGACCCTGGTCTCGATCACGCAGAAGACGGCGAGGACGGCCAGTCCCGCGAAGACCAGGGTCAGCACCATCGGGCTGGTCCAGCCCATGGTGTGGCCGCCGTAGGGCTGGATGCCGTAGGTGATGCCGACGAGCACGGCGATCAGGCCGGCGGCGAAGGTCACATTGCCCCACCAGTCCAGCTTGGCTGGCCTGCGCACGCCCAGCTCACGCAGCTTGAGGTAGGACCAGATCGTGCCGAGGACGCCGAACGGCACCGATACCAGGAACACGTAGCGCCAGCCGATCGGGCCGAGGATGCCACCGAGGACCAGGCCGATGAACGACCCGGCGATGGCGGCCACCTGGTTCAGGCCCAGGGCCAGGCCGCGTTCGTTGGCGGGGAAGGCGTCGGTGAGGATAGCGCTTGAGTTGGCCATCAGCATGGCGCCGCCGACCCCCTGCAAGATCCGCATGGCGATCAGCCACCAGGCCGCCGGGGCGCCATGCAGCCAGGTCACCGACAGCATCACCGAGAAAAGCGCGAAGATGGCGAACCCGGCGTTGAACATCTTGACCCGGCCGAACATGTCGCCCAGCCGGCCGAAGCTCACCACCAGCACCGCGGTGACGACCAGGTACCCCATCAGCAGCCAGAGCAGCAGCGTCGTGTTGCCAGGCTGCAGCGGATTGACCCCGATGCCTCTGAAGATGTCAGGCAGCGCGATCAGCATGATGGATGAGTTGACCGTGGCCATCAGCACGCCGAGCGTGGTGTTAGACAGCGCGATCCACTTGTAGTGCGGTCCGGTCGGTGGCACGAGCAAGCCCCCAATAAACGCGAGCATGTGATTAGTTGCTTTATGCGAACTAACTATACTCCTCGCTTATTCCTCCGCCGGCCACACCCCGTGCGGAAAAATCCTATTTTCCCTAGTAGCATTGCCGGTTATGCAGATCCAGGCGACTGGCCGGGACGAGTCCCGGCTGCGTGAGATCGCGGCCAGCGACGGTCCGCTGGCACCACCGGAATGCGCGGAGCGAGCCCGGCTCGCCGCCGCGCTCATCGACCCGGCGCGGCTCGATCGGGACGGCTCGGGCGAAGCGGTGCTGCTGTGGCGCGATGATCATTCCGAAGCGTGGCTGAACCTGTGGTGGCAGCCGCGCGATACCGGCTATCACGACCACGACGGCTCCTGCGTCGGCGTGTACGTCATCGCCGGCCGCGCGTGGAACGAGGCACTGTGCTTCGGCACCGGTCCGCTCATCCGCGATTACGGGCCCGGTGAGTCGTTCTCGTTTCCCGGTAACGGGATCCACCGCATGGATCACGAGTCCGGCGCGGTCACCGTCCACGTGTACTCTCCGCCGCTGCGCGAGATCGGTCATTACGAACTGGCCGACGGCCGGCTGAGCCGGACGCCGATCCCCGCGGATCAGCCGTCTCCGCCCAGCCCGGCGCTGTACCAGGCGATCCACGGACACGTACCGAGCTAACCCGGTCCGGCCTTTGCCAGGCGCCCCCGCGGGGGCGTCGCCGCGGGGGCGTCGCCGATCTCACCGTAGCGTTGCCTGGCGACTGCGAGAATGGGGCGGTGCGGATACGACAGGCGGGTCGGGTCATCGCGCTGGACCCCTACGGCAGGGTGCTGCTGATGCGCTATGACGACGGTCCGCCGCAGGGACGGCACTGGACGACTCCGGGTGGCGCCGTCGAGCCTGGCGAGTCCTTCGCGGCGGCCGCCGCCCGTGAACTCGTCGAGGAGACCGGCTGGACCGACGTCCAGGTCGGCGGCCAGGTCTACGCGCACGAGTTCACCGTTGACTACGGCGACCGCGTCGTGCGTCACGACCAGTGCTTCTTCCTGGCCCGCGTCGCGATCCCCCGTCGTGACGTGATCGACGTCGACGGGATGCATCAAGCGGATGGCATCGCCGCCTGGCGCTGGTGGTCCCCGGCCGAGCTTGACGCCACGACAGAGACGATCCTGCCGCCGGGCCTGGCCACCGTGATCGGGAACCTGCCGTGACGGTCCGGGTCGAGCGCGAAGGCCCGGTCACGACCGTGATCATGTCCCGGCCGGGGACCCGCAACGCCGTCGACGGAGCCACCGCCGCCGACCTCGCCGCGGCCTTCGCCGAGTTCGACGCCGACGAGACGGCATCGGTCGCGGTGCTGTGGGGCGAGCACGGGCATTTCAGTTCCGGCGCTGACCTCAAGGCGGTCGGCACCCCGTCCGGCAACAACCTGGCACCCCCCGGCCAGCCCGCGCCGCTGGGCTGCACGCGGATGCGGCTCGGCAAGCCCGTCATCGCCGCTGTCGCCGGATACGCCGTCGCGGGCGGGCTTGAACTCGCGCTTTGGTGCGACCTGCGGGTGGTGGAGACCGACGCCGTGTTCGGTGTCTTCTGCCGCCGCTGGGGCGTGCCGCTCGTCGACGGCGGCACGTTCCGGCTGCCCAGGCTGATCGGGCAGAGCAGGGCGATGGACCTGATCCTGACCGGCAGGCCGGTGCCCGCGCGGGAGGCCTACGACATCGGCCTGGCGAACCGCCTCGTCGAGCCTGGCGAGTCCAGGTCGGCCGCCGAGGAACTGGCAGCCTCCCTCGCCCGCTTCCCGCAGACCTGCCTGCGGCAAGACCGGCTGTCGGTGCTTGACCAGGCCGGCCTCGCCGAAGACGACGCCATCGCCGCCGAGTACCGGCACGGGCTGATCTCGCTCGAGCAGGCCGGCCAGGGAGCGGCCCGCTTCGCCAGCGGGGCGGGCAGGCACGGAGACTTCTCCGGCTCCCCCGGTAGCCAGTGATGACCCGGGATCAGGACAGGCCGGTCCCCTGGCCCGGCGCGAAGCACCACTGTCAGTTATGAACCTATGTAGCTCATGACGTGCTTGATGCGGGTGTAGTCCTCGAACCCGTACATGGACAGGTCCTTGCCGTAGCCGGAGTGCTTGAAGCCGCCGTGCGGCATCTCGGCGACGATCGGGATGTGCGTGTTGATCCATACCGCGCCGAAGTCGAGCCGCTTGGCCATCCGCATCGCGCGGCCGTGATCCTTGGTCCACACGCTGGAGGCCAGGCCGTACTTCACGCCATTGGCCCAGCGGACTGCCTCGTCCTCGTCGCTGAACTTCTGCACGGTGATGACCGGGCCGAAGATCTCGTCCTGGATCATCTCGTCGTTCTGCAGCAAGCCAGATACCACGGTCGGCTCGAAGAAGTACCCGCGGCCGCCGACAGCGTGCCCACCCGCGGCGACCGAGGCGTGCGACGGCACCCGGTCGAGGAATCCGGAGACCCGGGCCAGCTGGTTCGGGTTGTTCAGCGGGCCGTAGTACGCGTCCTCCACGTCGCGGCCGCCGGTCACGGTGCCGCCGGCCTGCTCGGCGAGCGCCGCGACGAGGTCGTCGTAGGCGCCGGGGCCGGCCAGCACGCGGGTCGCCGCCGTGCAGTCCTGGCCCGCGTTGAAGTACGCCGCGCCGGCGATGCCCTCGGCAGTCGACGCGATGTCCGCGTCGTCGAAGACGACGACGGGCGCCTTGCCGCCGAGTTCGAGGTGCACCTTCTTGAGGTCGTCGGCGGCGGACCGCGCGACCTCCATGCCGGCCCGGACCGAGCCGGTGATGGACACCATCGCCGGGATCTGGTGCGCGATCAGCTCACGGCCGGTGTCCCGGTCGCCGCAGATCACGTTGAACACGCCCGGCGGCAGGAACTCCGACGCGATCTCCGCCATCAGCAGCGTGGAGGCCGGCGTGGTGTCGGACGGCTTGAGCACGACCGCGTTGCCGGCCGCGATGGCCGGCGCGAACTTCCACACGGCCATCATGATCGGGTAGTTCCACGGGGTCACCTGGGCGCAGACGCCGATCGGCTCGCGCCGGATCATCGACGTGTGGTCCTTCATGTACTCGCCGGAGCTGCGGCCCTCGAGGACCCGGGCCGCACCCGCGAAGAACCGGATCTGGTCAACCGAGGGCGGGATTTCCTCGCTGCGCATCAGCCCGACCGGCTTGCCGGTGTTACGGCACTCGGCCTCGATCAGGTCTTCCGCGCGCTTCTCGAACGCGTCAGCGATCTTGAGCAGAGCCAGGCCGCGTTCGGACGGAGTGCTGTCCCGCCAGCCTGATTCGAAGGCTCTTTCGGCGGCACGCAAGGCAGCGTCGACATCTCCGGGCCCGGAGATGGGCGCCTGCGTGTAGACCTCGCCCGTACTCGGGTCGACCACATCGCTGGTCCGGCCGTCGCTGGCGTCGGTGTATTTGCCGTCCACGAAGTTCTGCAGGGACATCGCCGGTCAGTCCTCCATCACGCTGACAATCCTCTGCGACGAGCTTCGCAGAGAAGGGCCTACCTAGACAAGGGATTCAGTTGCTATCTTTACTTATATCAACGAAATCAGTTGAATAGATCTCACTACATGACACCATGGCAGGGAAGGAGGCGACCAGAATGGCCCATAGCCCGCGGACGCTCCCCCCTGGTAGCTCCATGCCTGACGATATCTCCAAGCAGATCATCGAACAGCTCCAGGAGGACGGCCGGCGCTCATACGCCGCCATCGGCAAGGCCGTCGGACTGTCCGAGGCGGCGGTCCGCCAGCGAGTGCAGCGGCTGCAGGACACCGGCGTCATGCAGATCGTCGCGGTCACCGACCCGCTGACGCTCGGCTTCCGGCGGCAGGCGCTGATCGCGATCAAGTGCGACGGCGACCTGGAGAAGCTGGCCAGCCACCTCGCCGACATGGACGAGATCGACTACGTGGTGGTCACGGCGGGTTCCTTCGACCTGCTGATCGAGGTCGTCTGCGAGGACGACGACCACCTGCTGGAGATCCTCAGCCGCGTGCGCGCGGTGCCGTCGGTGACCAGCACGGAGACGTTTGTCTACCTGAAGCTGAAGAAACAAACCTACTCATGGGGAACCAGATGACGATCGAGCAGGCCCAAGCTGACGCCAAGCGCAACCTTTGGCTGCATTTCACCCGGATGTCTTCCTATCAGGACGCGGAAGTCCCGGTGATCGTGCGCGGCGAGGGCCCCTACGTCTATGACCAGCACGGCAAGAAGTACCTGGACGGGCTGTCCGGCCTGTTCGTGAGCCAGGTCGGGCACGGCCGGACCGAGATCGCCGAGGCCGGCGCCAAGCAGGCATCCGAGCTCGCCTACTTCCCGCTGTGGTCCTACGCCCACCCCAAGGCCATCGAGCTGGCCACCCGGCTCGCCGACCTCGCCCCCGGCGACCTGAACCGCGTGTTCTTCACCACGTCGGGTTCTGAAGCGGTCGAGTCGGCGTGGAAGCTGGCCAAGCAGTACTTCAAGCTGACCGGCGAGCCGGCCAGGTACAAGGTGCTGTCCCGCGAACTCGCCTACCACGGCACGTCGATGGGCGCGCTGGCCATCACCGGCCTGGCCGACATCAAGCCGCCGTTCGAGCCGCTCCCGCCGGGCGGCGTCCGGGTACCGAACACCAACTTCTACCGGGCTCCGCTGTTCGCCGATGACCTGGAGGCGTTCGGCGGCTGGGCTGCGGACGAGATCGAGCGGGCGATCCTGCGCGAGGGCCCCGAGTCCGTCGCCGCCGTCTACCTCGAGCCGCTGCAGAACTCCGGCGGCTGCTTCCCGCCGCCGCCCGGGTACTTCGCCAAGGTCCGTTCGATCTGCGATAAGTACGGCGTGCTGCTGGTCTCGGACGAGGTCATCTGCGCGTTCGGCCGCCTCGGCTACTACTTCGGCTCCGAGCGGTACGGCTACGTGCCGGACATCATCACCTTCGCCAAGGGCGCCACCTCCGGGTACTCGCCGCTCGGCGGCATGCTCGTATCCGACCGGCTGATGGAGCCGTTCAACGAGGGGAACGCCACGTTCCTGCACGGCGTCACGTTCGCCGGGCACCCGGTCTCGACCGCGATGGCGCTGGCCAACCTGGACATCTTCGAGAAGGAAGACCTGCTCGGCAACGTGCGCTCGCATGAAGCGGCCTTCCGGGCGACGCTGGAGAAGCTGTATGACCTGCCGATCGTCGGCGACGTGCGCGGCGACGGGTACTTCTACGGCATCGAGATGGTCAAGGACAAGGCGACCAGGGAGACGTTCTCCGACGACGAGTCCGAGCGGCTGCTGCGCGGCTACCTGTCGCACGCGCTGTTCGACGCGGGCCTGGTCTGCCGCGCCGACGACCGCGGCGACCCGGTCATCCAGCTCTCCCCGCCGCTGATCTGCGGCCAGGAGCACTTCGACTTCATCGAGCAGGTGCTGCGCGAGGTCCTCACCGAGGCCTGGAACCGCATCTAGTTCTCTTGTTCCGGGCCGCCTGGCGGGACGCGCTGGTCGCGAGCGCGTCCCGTCAGGCGGGCATTTTCATATCAGAACAGGCACTGGCGCACCATCTCGGGAATTACCGACGCCGTTCCGGCTACGGCAGCGCGGGGCTGGCGAGCTGCGCGAGCTGGAGCGCCTGCTGCGGGAACCAGGCGCCCGCCGCGGGATCCTCGATCCCCCACAGCGGATCGAACAGCGCCTGCGCGGACGCGGTGGACGGCCATCCCGGCTGGCTGTAGGCGGTGTAGTCCCAGGCCCGCACGCCGCCGGCCGAGTCGCACTGGCCGTCTGACTGTCCCGGGGTCTTGACCCACAGGTAGGCGTCGAGCAGCGGCACGCCGGTGCTGGCGGTGGGCCGCAGACCGAGCCCGGACGCCGGCGGGTTACACCAGTTCCCGCTGGCCAGCGTGCTGATCACACTGGCTGGCTGGCTGTACGGCGCGCTGGCGTACTGCTGCATGCTGTCCGGGCCGTCGCCGTTCCTGCTGGTGTCGATGACGAAGTGCGTGCTGGCCACCGCGTTGCCCATGTTCTGCGCGTACCACTGGGTGGTGAGATCCCAGGTACTGAAGTCACCCTGAGTGGCCGGGTAATACTGGCTCGCGCAGCCGGACGGATTGCCGTAGTAGGCGTTCGAGGTGTCGGTGACCATCGCGATGCAGTCCGAGATCCAGGTCCCGTAGTCGGTCAGTTCCGCCGTGGGCTGGTAGTTCGACACATTGACGAAGAATCCCTGTGCGTCCTGCACGTTGGCCTCGAGCAACCGCTGCGTGATCGTGCCGACGGACTGCCACGCGCTATGCGTGCCGTCGAGGTACACGCTGACACCCGGGTCCCGTTCCAGCGCGGAGACCGCATACTGCAGTTCGGCGTACCGCTCGTCGTCGGTGAACGGGTACACCGACGACGACAGCCCGCAGCCCGACGGCAGGTTGCCGAGGGCGTCCGGTTCCAGGATGACGATCGCCTTGCCCCTGCCTATCCCCTGGGCCAAGCCGTTGATCCAGGTCTCGTAGTCGGCCTCGCTGAGCGCGCCGCCCGCCGAGTACTGCGCGCAGTCCCGGCCGGGAATGTCGTAGGCGACGAGCACCGGCACGGCGCGCTCGATCGCCGCCTCCAGCATCGTCGTGCCGGCCTGCTGCCGCACCTGGGTAGCGGTTCCGCCGGTGAACCATACGGCGCTGGGTACCGCTTCCATCGCCGTGACGAGCGCGGCGTCTCTGAAGTCACCGCTCTTTATTAGCTGGAGGATCTGCTGTGGCGCGCCTTGCGCGGGCGGGGGCACGAAGAACCTGGTGCCGGGGCCGAAGCCGCGCTGAACCGTATTGGTGGCAGGCGTGGTGGCCGGCGTGGTGGCCGGCGTGGTGGCCGGTCTTGTGCTGGCCGACGCGGTGGCCGTCATGGCCATTGACCCGATGACGAGCGCCGACACGAGAGGGATGGAGAGACGACGGGAAAGGGCAATTGCCATAATGACTCCCGGAAGTTACCGGAACATTTCCGGAAGCAACGTAACAGCCGGGGCGAGGCTGGTCAATGCCCGCCGGCGGCACCCGCCGTTGAGTTCCTGATCACCAGCCTGGTCTCCAGTTCGACCCGGAGCGGCTCGAGTCTCCGGTTCTCTACCTGGCGCAGCAGCAGGCTGACCGCGGTGCGGCCGAGTTCGGCGAGCGGCTGGCGGACCGTGGTCAGCGCCGGGACGGTCACCGAGGCCTCGAGGGTGTCGTCGAAGCCGACCACCGACAGATCCTCCGGTACCCGCACGCCGCGTCCGGCGGCGGCCTGCATGGCGCCGATCGCCATGCTGTCGCTGAACGCGAAGATCGCGGTGGGCGGATCGGGCAGGTCCAGCAGGTCCAGCGCCGCCTCCCGGCCGCCATCGACGCGGAAGTTCGCGTGCCTGATGTAGGTGGAGTCGGGCAGCGTACCGTGGCCGGCCAGCGCGGCGAAGTGCCCGCGCAGCCTCTCCTGGCTGGCCAGCCAGTCGCGCGGCCCGCTGATCACCCCGATCCGCCGGTGCCCGAGCCCGAGCAGGTGCTCGGTCGCCTGGGCAGCGCCCGAGGAGTGCGCCGCGCACACCACGGAGATGCCGTCCGGCACCTCGATGCGCGGGTCGACCACGACAAACGGGAATCCGAGCGCGGCCAGCGCGCCGAGTTCGGCGCCGGACTCCTCGGGCAGGACCAGCACGGCACCGTCCGCCTCGCCGTCGGCCAGCCGGTCAAGCAGGGACAGTTCCCGTGAGCGTGAATGACGAGTGGGGCACAGGACGACCTGCCGGTCCTGCTCGTACAGCGCCTCGGCGGCGCCACCCAGTATCTCGGCGAAGTACGGCGGGTGCACCATCGGCACCGCGATGCCGACACGGCCGGTGGACGCGACCCGCGAGCGGGACATGCCCAGGTAGCCGTGTTCGCGCATGACCCGCTGCACCGTCTCGCGGGTCTGCGCCGACACGTCGGCGTGACCGTTCAGCACCCGCGAGACGGTCGCGATCGACACCCCGGCGAGGTCGGCCACCTGCCTGATCGTTACCTTGCCGCTCGTCCCCACAGCAGCATTGAAACACGTTCCGGAAACCGTTGCATACCTCACTACCTGCGCCGCCGGGGCGGTGCCGATTCCTGCGCCGGCATCACGTTGACCGTGGGCACCGGATAGGGCATGCCGCGGTCGAAGGTGCCGCGCAACGCGTTGCGCACCGCCTGCTCGATGACGCTGACATCCTCGTCGATCGACGTCGCGGGGAACTGCGGCACCGACACGTCCCTGACCGCGCCGAGCGCGGAGGTCAGGTCACCGGTGACCGAACGCCGCCAGGCGGACAGGTTCGGCACCTCGACCCCGAACCGGCGCTCGATGAACCGCAGCGTCGAGGTGTGGTCGAACACGTCAGAGCATACGTACCCGCCCCGGCTGAACGGCGAGATGACCAGGCATCCGGTACGGAACCCCAGCCCGATAGGCCCGCGGATGCCTCCCGCCTCCGGCGGCAGGACCGCACCGGTGAGCCACTCCCCCGGCGTCCCCTCCGGCGAGACCACCGGCGGCACGTGATCGAAGAAACCGCCGTTCTCGTCGTGGACGGCGATCAGGACCGTCCGCTCCCACACGTCGGGCCGCGCGACCAGCGCGTTCAAGATGGTGTGCAGCAGGTGCTCGCCCCACGCCGGCGGCGCCGCCGGGTGCTCGCACTGCGCGAGCGGCGGCATGATCCAGGACACCGCGGGCAACTGGCCCTTGGCCACATCGCCGAGGAAGTCATCGGGGAACGAAGGCCGCAATGCCCGGTCGGCGAGTTCGAGACCGCGTACCGAGTCCAAGTGGGTGAACGCCTGGAAGTAGGGCAGCGGCGACAGCTCGTACTCGGTAAGCCTGGCGTTGTACATCTTCCACGAGACACCCGCCTCGTGCAGCCGCTCGGGCATCGTCTCCCAGCGCAGCGAGCCGAAGTGCTTGTACCGGTCCGGGAACGTCTCCAGCACCGGCCCGCCCGCCACGCCGTCCGGGTCGATCGTGGCCGAGATCCACATCAGCCGGTTCGGGTCGGTCGGTCCGATCACCGAGCTGAAGTAGCCGTCGCAGATCGTGAACGCGTCCGCTAGCGCGTGGTAGAAGGGCAGGTCGGCACGCGCGTAATAGCCCATCGTCGACGGGCCGTCCAAGCTCCCGTCCACGGCCACATGCGTGGACACGAACGCGTCCATCGCGCCGCCGTTCCAGCTGCGGTGCTGGGTTTCCCAGGTGTGCGAGATGTCGTTCAGGCACTGTCCGTCACATGTGGGCGGATCGCTGAGCAGCCGGAACGGCGTCAGCACTCCCCCCGGCCCAGCGCCGGCCTGCTTGAAGTGGCCGGACGGATCGGAGAACCCGCGCACCCCGGACAGCAGCCCGAAGTAATGGTCGAACGACCTGTTCTCCTGCATGACGATCACGACGTGCTCGACGTCGTTCAGGCTTCCTGACCCGGCGGCGTCAACCGCCGCGTCCAGGAGCCGCGACTGCGCATCGGTCAGCTCACCCACCGCTACCTCCCCAGGGAGCTATCTTGGCACGAGACGCCACGTTGTTCATGCTGATCAATGTCGATGTACGTTGACGGCATGCGTATACAGGTGATCGGCGCGGGCGTGAGCGGCCTCACCAGCGGAATCTGCCTGGCCGAGGCCGGTCACGCCGTCACGATCAGGACGGCGGCGCCGCCCGAGCGGACCACGTCGGTCGCGGCCGGCGCGCTCTGGGGCCCGGTGATGACCGGTCCGCCGGACCGCGCGCTCGGCTGGGCCAAGACCAGCCTGGAGATACTGTCCGAGCTCGCCGGCCAGGCAGGCACCGGGGTGCGGATGGTCAGCGGCAAGGAAATCACCCCCGCCGAACCGGTGCTCCCGTTCTGGGCCGGCCTGCTGCCCGACCTGCGCCTGTGCGACCCGGCCGAACTGCCGCCCGGCTTCGCCGGCGGCTGGTACTACACGTCGCCGCTGGCCAGCATGCCCGTGTACCTCGGCTACCTGCGGACCAGGTTCGAGCGCGCGGGCGGCGTGATCGAGTCCGGCGAGGTCACCGGCTTCGCCGGAACGGGAGCGGCGGTCGTCGTGAACTGCACCGGTGCCGCCGCCCGCGACATCGTCCCCGACCCCTGCGTGCGCCCGGTGCGCGGCCAGGTCGTGATCGCGGAGAACCCCGGCGTCAAGGAGTTCCTCATCGCCCGCGGCGAGCCGCCCGTCACCACCTACATGTTCCCGCACGGCGAGACGATCGTGCTCGGCGGCACGGTGGAGTACGACCAGGAAGACCTGACCCCGAACCCCGCTACAGCAGAACGAATAGTGGCTGGTTGCGCCCGTCTCGAGCCACGCCTAGACGGAGTACGGATCATCGAGCACCGCGTCGGCCTGCGCCCGTACCGCCCCGAAGTGCGCCTGGACCACGAGGAACTCCCCGACGGCACCGTGCTCTGGCACAACTACGGTCACGGCGGCGCCGGCATCTCCCTCTCCTGGGGCTGCGCCCAAGAACTAGCCGACTCCCTAACCCGACCCGCCCAGACCCCCCGCCGCCCGCCTCCCCCGCGTGACCCGCCCCCCCACGTGCCCCACCGCCCACGCGTGACCCACCGCCCACGTGACCCACCGCCC
>DASXDG010000293.1:0-7091 GCA_036490795.1 Streptosporangiaceae bacterium | reverse complement strand
GGGCCGCTGGCGGACGCCATCGAGGAGGCGCTCGACGCGCTGCCGCATCTTGTCGTGCACAGGGACGGCAACGTGGTCGTTGCGCGGACGTCGCTGGACCGGCCGCGACGGGTGGTGCTCGCCGGGCACATCGACACCGTGCCGGTAGCGGAGAACCTGCCGTCGCGCTCCGAGGGCGGGAAGCTATACGGGTGCGGGAGCACGGACATGAAGTCCGGCGTGGCCGTGCAGCTCCGGCTGGCCGCGACCGTGCCCGAGCCGGTGCACGACGTGACGTACGTGTTCTATGACTGCGAGGAGATCGAGGCCGCGCGCAACGGGCTGGGCATCGTGAGCAGGACGCAGCCGGAGCTGCTCGCCGGCGACTTCGCTATCTTGCTCGAGCCGACCAGCGGCGGCATCGAGGGCGGCTGCCAGGGCACGCTGCGCGCCGACGTGACCGTGGCGGGCAAGCGGGCGCACACGGCACGGTCGTGGATGGGCGAGAACGCGATCCATGCCGCGGGCGCGGTGCTCGACGTACTTGGCTCCTACCAGCCGCGGACTCCGGTGATCGACGGACTGCGGTATCACGAGGGCCTCAACGCCGTGTTCATCAACGGCGGTGTGGCCGGAAACGTCGTGCCGGACGAGTGCGTGGTAACCGTCAACTACCGGTTCGCGCCCGACCGCTCGGGTGAAGAGGCGGCTGACCATGTGCGTTCGCTGTTCGCTCCGTGGCCGGTAACGATCGTGGACTGCGCGCCCGGGTGCGTGCCCGGGCTGTCCGACCCGGCGGCCGCCGGGTTCATCGCCGCGGTCGGCGGGTCGCCGAAGGCGAAGCTCGGCTGGACCGACGTGGCACGGTTCGCCGCGCTTGGCGTCCCGGCGGTGAACTACGGGCCGGGCATCGCGGAGATCGCGCACACCCCTGGCGAGTACGTGGAGATCGCCGCGATCGCCGAATGCGAGGACCGCCTTCGGGCCTGGCTCAGTTAGTAACCGGGCTCGGCTAGTGAACGGGGCCGGGGCCTAGCGTGATCGCGCTCGAGTGCTTGCCGCCATCGATGTCGGTCCAGGTGAGCGTCACGGTGGTATGCGGGTGGAACCCGTCCAGGTACTCGCCGAGCGTGGCCGGTGCTGCCACCGCATGGCCGTTGACCGCGGTCACCACATCGCCGGGCTGCAGGCCCGCGTCGCTGGCGGCGGTGCCGCAGATGACGTTGATGATCAGCACGCCAGACGAGCCCGGCGCGAGGAACGCCGGCACGGTCGTCTGCGTGTCGTTCTGGATGCAGGCGGAACTGTCACTGGCGGGCGCGTATTTCCGCTCGTCGCGCGCCTGCTGCCGTGGGTTCGTTGATGTGCTCGTGGCCACGAGCACGCCGAGGAATCCAGGGGAGCCGAGGTAGATGCCCGAGGCGTGATCGGCGCTGGCGATCTGCCGTGCTACCGAAAGGGCGGTGTTGATCGGGATCGCGAACCCGATCGTGCCGCCCGGCTGGGCAGACGACGTGTTGGCGGCGGTGATCATGCCGATGACCTGGCCGGCGTTATTGGCCAGCGCGCCACCGGAATCGCCCTGCTGGATCTGGGCGGTGGTCTGCTCCATGCCGTGCAGGTCCTCGGTGGTGCCCGATCCGGCGTCGCTCGCGTTGATGGAGCGGTTCAGCGCGTTGATGATGCCTTCGGCGGGAGTTACGCCACCTTTACCCTGGGCATTGCCGAGAGCAAGCACTGGCGTCCCGATATTCAGCTGGCTGGAGTTGCCCAGCGACACGGTACGCAGGCCGGAGGCGCCCTCAAGCTGCAACAGCGCGATATCGGCGTTGGTGTCGTAGCCGATCACCCGCGCCTGGTAGGTCCGGCCGGAATCCACCATCGAGGCGGACACGCTGGTGGAATCGTCGATCACGTGGTTGTTGGTCAGCACCAGACCGCTGGCGGACACGACCATGCCGGTGCCTTCGGCGGTCTCGCTCTTGTATTTCAGCGTCGCGGTGATATCGACGAGTCCTGGCTCAACCTTGGTCTCGACGGTTCCGCGGTCCAGGCTGGAATTGGCGGCACCTGGCGCGTCGGCGTGCTGGGCGGGGATGTCGTGCGAGGAGACACCGGTCGAGGAGGCCGTGACTTTGTGGTTGAACACGATCGTGGCGCCCGCGCCGACGCCGGCGGCAACGGCGGCGACCAGGAGGTAGATGAGCAGCCGGCCAGCGTGACCGCGTCGCGGCGGGGGAGTGCCGTAGGCGAGCAGGTCATAATCCGTCGAAGGCGTGTATCCCGGCGAGGGTTCGTATCCTGGTGAAGGCTCGTATCCTGGCGAGGATTCGTAGCTGGGCGAGGATTCGTAGCCTGGCGGGGGCCCGTAGTCGCTGGCCAGGTGATCGCTGGGCCGGTAATCGTCAGCGTAGTGCGGCGGAGGGTAATCGGGGTCCTCGCCCTGCGGTGCCTCGGTCCAGGGATTGACGTATCCGGGGGGCTCCCGGCCGTCCTCCGGTTCGCTGTCGTTCTCTCGCATCTTCCTCGCCCTCGACTTGACCAGGTTACGTCTGTTTCCGCTGAACCTGGTCAAGTAGAGGGAAAGCCGAACCCCTACCGAAGAACGTTAACGAGCCGGGCCTGTTCCTAGTATCACGACCTGGGAATGGCTGTCCCCCTCCATGCCGACCCAGGTCAGCAGACCCTTGGTGCCGGGCCGGTCGTGGTTGAGGAGCTTTGAGAGCGCATTGGCCGATGACACGGAGTGACCGGCGAAACTCGTAATGACATCGCCAGCTTCGAGGCCGGCCGCCTGCGCGGCGGTGCCGCACACGACACCGTCCACGAGGGCTCCGGATGAGGCGGGCGCGATACTGGCGGGAGCCTCGTTGTCCGTCCCGGTCTCCTGGGTGACGCAGGACGGGCTGTTGATGCCGCCGTTGTTGATGCCGCCGTTGTTGATGCCGTCGCCAGCGCCGTTGCCGTCGGATGGATTCTGCTGATCGGGGGCTTGCTGTTCCGGGTTCGTGTTACCGCTGTCCGGAAGCAGAACGCCAAGGAACGCGGGCAATCCCAGCTGGATCGACGGACCGGCGTGTCCGCTGGCAATCTGCACGGCGATCGTCATCGCCGTATTGATCGGGATCGCGTAGCCGGCGAAGGCCATGCCGGAACCGCCGGACCCCGCTGCCGTGTTGATTCCGATCACTTGCCCTCGTGCGTTCGCCAAGGGCCCGCCCGAGTCACCAGGCCGGATATCGGCGCTGGTCTGCAGCATCCCGTGCAGGGTCTCGGTCAGGCCCGAGCTCTGATCGCTGGCCACGATGCTGCGGCCCGTACTGCTGATGACGCCGGGGGCCGCCGTCGGCGCGCCGCCCTGCCCCGCCTCGTTGCCGAGGGCGATGACCGAGGTGCCTACCGCCAGGTCATCGGAATCACCGGTGTCCACCGCGTGCAGCCCTGCGATCCCGCGCACCTGGAGTACGGCGATGTCGTCGGGCAGGTCGTAGCCGACCACGGTGGCCGAGTAGGTCTTACCGGTCATGACCGGGGTGACGGTGACGCTGGTGGCGCCGTCGATGACGTGGTTGTTGGTCAGGATCAGCCCGTCGGCCGCGTTGATCACGAATCCGGTGCCCTCGGCGGTCTCGTCGAGGTACTGCAGATCGGCGCTGATGTCGACGACGCCCGGTTCGACCTTGTTGTAGACCGCGCCGTCGTTCATGGACGCGGTGGGCGTGGCGATAGGCGCGACCGGATCGGCCGTGACGTGTCGCACCAGCAGGGTCGTGCCGACGCCGCCGGTAGCGGCGAGGACAGCTACAGACGCGTAGATGATCACTCCCCGCGCACGCTTTCGCTTCGGCGGCGCACCCGCGCTGTCGTCCTCGTCCATCCCCATTGCCTTTGCCCGGATACGACCCTCGGCACTAGACATTCCCCGCTGGCATCACCGCCGAACCACGGTTCTCGCTGGAGCTTCAATGTCCGTCGTGTCGCATCCGGGGCGTTCGCGGCCGGCCGTGGTACTCTGAGACAAAGACACGATATGTCGTGAATATCGTGCGTGAGCGTCGGAGGGCTAGGGGTTCGGGTGCCCGCACTTAGTGATCAAGATCTCACTCGACGTGAAGAGATGTCCGTGTCCGGTGCGGCGCTGTCGCAAGCTCCGCTGAAGGCCGCGGCGGTAACCGGCGCCGTTGTCACGGTGGCGGATCTGGGCGTGCACGTCATCGGGGACAATTTGGGTATCGCGGCGCTCAGCGCATCGGTGGCCGCTGGAGCGTCGGTGTTCTTTATCGTCGCCGCGGCGGGTGCGCTGTGGCGCGCGGGGGGTGGCCGGGCCGCGCGCTGGGCCAGGAGCAATCCGTGGCGGTTCGCCATTCTTCCCGCGATCGCCGCCGCGGCGATCGCGCTGGTCCTGACCGTGGTGACCGGGGGCGGTTTCCTGGACGGGATCCTGAGCGGGCTGTGGCACGGCGGAGCCGTCTACGGCATCACCGGTGCGGTCGGAGCCGTCGGCAAGTCCCGCAAGCGCGCGTAGCGGTATCCCTAGGCCGGCGGCTTGCTCACGAGGACGAGGAGGCTCTGGTGGCGAGCGCGATTCCCTGGCGCAGTTCTGCGGTGGTGATCTGGCCGATCACCTGGTAGACGATGTGGTGCCTAGCGTTGAGGAAGAACGTCTGCGGCATGGCCGGGACGCTGTAGGCATTGGCCGCTACGAGGCCCGGATCCCAGGCCAGCGGGTAGGTGACGTCGTTCGTCTTGGCGTACGACAGCGCCTTTGCCGTGTTGTCGTTCTCGTCCATCCCGACCAGCGGCACCGCGCCGTGCTCCGTGCGGTAGAAGCGGGCGAGCATCGGGGTCTCCTGCTTGCATCCGGAGCACCAGGAGGCGAAGAAGTTCACGATGAGCGGCTGGCCGGCGTAACCGGCCAGGGAGACGTGCTCACCGGAATGGCCCAGCTCGGGGAAGCTGAACGACGGCGCGGCCGGTTCCCCAGCCGGGACGATGGCACCGGTACCGTCCGCGTTCAGCCCGCTCGCGGGGTGCGAGGTGGCTCCTATCACGGCGATAACGGTGAGCGTGGCCACGATGCACACCACGACTACCACCGAAACGACCTTGTGCCTGCCCGCCGAGCTGGCCAGGTCGTGAAAGGCGGACGACCAGGTCCGCTCCACCGCCGTCATAGCTCCACCGCCGTCATGCCGGGCCTCCCTTCCGTGCCAGTTTGTCATCACGGGCATCCGCCCGTGCCGCCACCTCCGCCACTCCGCCTCGGCCGGCCTGGCCCGGTGGCACTGGTGATCTGGCTCAGTGCGATGATCTGGCTGGAGATATTGTTTGTGCGGGCGCGCTCGATCCCGGCGATCTCGTTTGTCGAGCGGCCACCTACCTACAGTGAGGCGTTCAACGTCCAGCGGTTCCAGGCTTCGCTCGGCTCGTTCACGGTGGTCTGGAGCTATCTGGCCGTGGTCACGTTTCTCTTCTGGGTACTCTTCTACATACGGTAGTAGACGGGAGGAGGTCCGATGGGCGTGCAGCTGATAGCCGATGGCCCCACCCGGTACCTTGGCGGCTCGATCATCACGTATCTCCGGCCAGCTCACCAGGCCTCGGTAGGCACGCGCGACCCCGGCATCTCAGGCGTGATCTCCGTGCGCGGGCCGGTTCCGGCTGGCGCGGCGAGGCCAGCGCGGAGCACCATTCCCGGCGGCCAGCCGCCGAACGCGATGGCGACCGAGGGCGAACCCGACCATCCCAGTGCGGCAGAAGGCGAGAAGTGACCTTTTCCCCCGTTACGCCTGTGCTCGCGACGGCCCCGGCAGGACCCGGGCCGGGTGCGCCCCGGCGGTCACCGAAGGTGATCGGCAGCGCGCTGATCGCGCTGACCAAGCCGCGCATCATCGAGTTGCTCCTGGTCACCACCGTGCCCACCATGCTGCTGGCCCAGCGTGGACTGCCTTCGCTCAAGCTCATCCTGGTCACGCTGATCGGCGGCACGATGGCGGCCGGCAGCGCCAACACGATCAACTGCTTCATCGACCGTGATATCGACGCGGTGATGAAGCGCACCAAGCGCCGCCCCTTGGTGGTGAACGGGCACGGCACGATCAAGCCGTGGGAGGCGCTGGTCTGGGGTCTCGTGCTGGGTGCGGGCGCGACGCTGCTCCTCGGCCTGATGGCGAACTGGCTGGCCGCGGCGCTGGCCGATACGGCGATCCTGTTTTACATCTTCGTGTACACACTGCTGCTGAAGCGGCGCAGCCCGTCGAACATCGTGATCGGCGGCGCGGCGGGCTGTTTCCCCGTGCTCGTCGGCTGGGCGGCGGTGCGCGGTACCGTCGCCGTGCCCGCGATCGTGCTGTTCGCGGTGATCTTCCTGTGGACGCCGCCGCACTTCTGGGCGCTGGCGATGAAGTTCCGCAAGGACTACGCGGCAGCCAACGTGCCGATGCTGCCCGTCGTCGCCACCGCGGCCGTGGTTGTCAAGAAGATCCTCTGGTACTCCTACGCGATGGTCGGCGCCACGCTGATCCTGGTCCCGTACGCCGGCTGGATCTATGGCGTGGTGGCCGCCGGGCTCGGCGTGTGGTTCCTGCTAGAAGCGCACCGCCTGAACGCCCGGGTTTCGTCGGATGACGCGTCACCGGCCCCGATGCGCCTGTTCCACCTGTCGATCGCGTACCTGACCCTCCTGTTCGCCACTGTTGCCGTAACCGCCCTGCTTCCCTGGGGTCGCTGGTAACCCGCGGCGCGTTTTAGGTAGCGGCGGCGACTCGCCCGGCTGCCTTGCCCCGCGCGGCGGCGCGGCGGCTTGGCGCGGCGGCTTGGGTTGCGCGGCCTGCCTTGGGCTGCGCGGCGCGGCGGCTTGGGCTGCCCCGCGCCCGGCCTGCCCGTGCCGAGCGCACATTTCGGCATCATCCGCGCCGCGGCAACGGGCCGGCCATGCCTTGGGCGCGGCGTGGACATCTAGGCACAAAACAGGCACGTTACGGGCTGCCTCAACCGGGGAAGCTGGACGGCATGATTCGAGCACGCAACGTAGTCGCATACTGACTCTCCGTAGGTTACTCTTTCCTCTGGTCAGAACGGCATGGGTACTTCTCGCAGGTCAAACTCATCGC
>DASXDG010000292.1:0-1528 GCA_036490795.1 Streptosporangiaceae bacterium | reverse complement strand
TTGGCACGTATGAGGAGAACGACACATGGCTGAGTTCAGCTATAGCGACCTGTTGCCGCTGGGCCAGGACGGGACCAGCTACCGGCAGCTTGCCAGCGACGGCGTGACAAGCAGGAACTCGTTCGGGAGAAATTTCCTGGAGATCGAGCCGCAGGTGCTCACCGACCTCACCGCCGCGGCGATGCATGACATCGCCCACCTGCTGCGGCCCGCCCACCTGCGCCAGCTACGGTCCATCCTGGACGACCCGCAGGCGTCGCCCAACGACCGCTACGTGGCCCGTGACCTGCTCAAGAACGCGTGCATCGCGGCCGGCGGGGTGCTGCCCATGTGCCAGGACACCGGCACCGCGATCGTGATGGGCAAGCGCGGTCAGCACGTGCTGACCGACGGCCGGGACGAGGAGCACATCTCGCGCGGCGTCTACGACGCCTACACCACGCTGAACCTGCGGTATTCGCAGCTCGCGCCGCTGACCATGTGGGAAGAGAAGAACACCGGCAGCAACCTGCCGGCCCAGGTGGAGATCTACGCCACCGGCGGGGACGAGTACAAGTTCCTGTTCATGGCCAAGGGCGGCGGGTCGGCCAACAAGTCGTTCCTGTACCAGGAGACCAAGGCCGTGCTGAATCCGAAGCGGATGGCGTCGTTCCTGGAGGAGAAGATCCGCTCGCTGGGCACGGCCGCGTGCCCGCCGTACCACCTGGCCATCGTGGTCGGCGGGACCAGCGCCGAGTTCGCGCTGAAGACGGCGAAGTACGCGTCGGCCAAGTACCTGGACGGGCTGCCCACGTCCGGCTCGGCGGCCGGGCACGGGTTCCGCGACCTCGAGCTCGAGGAGCAGGTGCTCGGCATCACCCGCAACATCGGGATCGGGGCGCAGTTCGGCGGCAAGTACTTCTGTCACGACGTGCGGGTGATCCGGCTGCCCCGGCACGGCGCGTCCTGCCCGGTCGCGATCGCCGTGTCCTGCTCGGCGGACCGGCAGGCGGTCGGCAAGATCACCCGGGACGGAGTGTTCCTCGAGCAGCTCGAGACCGACCCGGCGCAGTACCTGCCGGACGAGGTCTCGGCCGGCGACGACGGCGAGGTCGTGGCCATCGACCTGAACCGGCCGATGGACGAGATCCGGGCCGAGCTGACCCGGTACCCGGTGCGCACCCGGGTCGCGCTGACCGGGCCGCTGGTGGTGGCGCGGGACATCGCGCACGCCAAGATCGCCGAGCGACTGGACCGCGGCGAGCCGATGCCGGACTACCTGCGGGACCACCCCGTCTACTACGCCGGGCCGGCCAAGACGCCGGAAGGCTACGCATCAGGATCGTTCGGGCCCACGACGGCGGGGCGGATGGACTCCTACGTGGACCGCTTCCAGGCGGCCGGCGGATCGCTGGTCATGCTGGCCAAGGGGAACCGCTCGGCGGCGGTGACGGCGGCGTGCAAGCAGCACGGCGGGTTCTACCTGGGCTCGATCGGCGGCGCGGCGGCGCGGCTGGCCCAGGACTGCATCACCCGCGTCGACGTGCTG
>DASXDG010000291.1:0-4945 GCA_036490795.1 Streptosporangiaceae bacterium | reverse complement strand
GTGCCGGCCGGCGTGCGGACGAACGCCCCCGCCCGGGTCGTCGCGGCCATCCCGCCGCGGTACGGTTTGGCCAGCCTGGTGATCAGCAAGGACGGCCAGGCCAGGATCGAGGTATGGAAACCGGGCGACCAGCCGAAGCCGTACAGCGTCCGGCAGAACCTGCAGCCGCTGGTGCTTGACGGCAAGCCGACCGGCGCCTCGTACGACTGGGGGGGTGGGGCCCCGCTGACCAGTACCTAGACGGCTGGACCCGGGACTTCGTGGCGGTACTAGCGCCATAAAAATACCCCGGCGGCATCCGTGAGGGTCAGATACCGCCGGGGCGCTCACCGCTCCCCTCCATGTCCCGGTGAACGAGGGATACATAGGGACAGTAGGCTCACCCGGCGAGATAGCACATGCGCAGGAATATGTAGCTGAGTATGTAACCGCTATTGTGTGAATTGGTGCGAGCTGTAGCGGACGTCCCGGCCCTGCCGCACGAGCCCAACAGTTTCGTCGGCCGTGAGAGCGAGCTTGACGAGCTGCGTGAGCTGGTGCGTGAGACTGGCGTGCTCACGCTGTGCGGCGCTGGTGGTATCGGCAAGACCCGGCTCGCGCTGCGCATCCTCGCCGCGGTCGCCGACCAGTTCCCCGACGGCGTGTGGTTCGTCGAGCTCGCCGACCTGCGCCAGGCCGACCTGGTGGTGTCCCGCATCGCCGCGACCGTGGGCGTTACCGAGGAGCCGGGGCGGAGTCTGCTGGACACTCTGGCCGACGCGCTGCGGTACCGGCGGATGCTGCTCGCGCTCGACAACTGCGAGCACCTGATCGACATGTGCGCGCTGGTCTGCCAGCGGCTGCTCTCCAACTCCCCCGGCCTGCGCATGCTGGCGACCAGCCGCGAGCCGCTGCACGAGGCCGCCGAGACCGTCTGGCAGGTGCCGCCGCTGTCGGTCGCGCCGGAGTCGGTCCGGTTGTTCGTGGATAGGGCCGCGGCGTCCGCGCCCGGTTTCGCCATCGGGCCGGGGAACGAGGAAGCCATCACCGCCCTGTGCCGTGACCTGGACGGCATACCGCTGGCGATCGAGCTGGCCGCCGCGCGGGTCCGCGCGCTGTCGGTCCAGCAGATCAGGGATCGTCTCGCCGACCGGTTCGGCCTGCTGACCACCGGCCACCGCACCGCACCCGAACGCCAGCGCACGCTGCGCGCCGCCATCGAGTGGAGCCATGACCTGCTGACCTGGCAGGAGCAAGTGCTGTTGCGGCGGCTGTCGGTGTTCGCCGGCTGGTCGCTGGACATGGCCGAGGCGGTCTGCGCCGACCAGAAGATCACCGCGCCGGACGTGCTCGACCTGCTGGCCGCGCTCGTCGACAAGTCACTGGTCGTCCGCGAACCCGAAGAGGCGCTGGGGCAGGCGCGGTACCGGATGCTGGACACGATCCGCTCCTACGCCACCACGCAGCTGGAGGAGGCCGGTGAGGCGGAGGAGTTCTACCGGCGTTTCACCGCGTTCACGGTCAGCGAGTGCGAGCGGATGCTCGCGGTAGGAATGGCCCAGGCACCCGGGACGTGGGCGGACCGGATCACCACGTTCCGCCGGTTCGACGTCGAAGCCAAGAACACGGCGCAAGTGCTCGACTGGTGCGTGGCGCAGGACGACGCAAAGAGCGGGCTGCGCGTGTGCTCCGCGATGCGGGCGCCCTGGCTGGTGCGGGGCATGTACAGCGAGGGCAGCGGCTGGCTCGACACGTTCCTCGCGATGCCGAGTGCCAGTTCCGCGCCGACCCTGGTCCGCGGCGCGGCGCTGACCGGGAGCGCGCAGCTCGTGCTGGCCTGCGATCCGGCAGCGGCCGAACCCGCCGCGGAAGAAGGCCTGAAGCTGTGCCGGGAAACGGGAGACGCGTTCTGGATCGGGTCGGCGCTCAACGTGCTCGGCGAGATCTATATGCACACGGGACGGCTGGACGAGGCGTCCGCGCACGTGAGCGAGGCGCTGTCGGTCGCGTTGTCCGGCGGTGATGCCTGGAACGAGGGCTATGCGCGCGGCACGTCGGCCGCGATCGCCGCGCTGCGCGGCAACCTGCGTTCCGCCGCCACGCTCGCGGCGGCGTCGCTCGCCGCGATGGAGCGCATCGATCAGCAGTGGGGCGTCGCGCGCACGCTGCTCGGGCTGGGTGACCTGGCCAGGCTGCGCAACGACCCCGACGATGCGAGCAGGCACTACATGCGGGCACTACCGGTGCTGCGCGAACTGGAAGCACGGCCGGAGATGGCGCGCTGCCTGGCCGGGCTCGGCCGGGTGGCGATGGACCTGGGGTCCTACGACCTGGCGCGTACGCATCTGAGCGAAAGTCTCAAGTTCAGCCACCTGACCGGAGCCAGGATCGGGGTAGCGCGCGGACTCGCCGCGATGGCCGGCCTGGAGCTGGCATCTGGCCGGGCGGACGTGGCGGTACGGCTGATCGCGGCGGCCGCCGCGCTGCGCGCCGAGGCCGGCATGTCGCCGCTGGCCGGCGCGCAGACCCAGCCGTTCCTGTCCGTGCCCGGCTCCTCCGCGCTATGGACGGAAGGGCTGGCCATGGGCAGCGCGGCGGCGGTGGAACTCGCCCTTGACCCCGCGTCCGGCATGGCGGCTCCCGTTTCCGCCGCGGCGCCAGCGATCCCCGGCGGCCTGACCGCGCGCGAGCGCGAGATCGTGGCGCTGATCGCCAGCGGCCGCAGCAACAAGGCCATCGCGGCTGAGCTGTTCATCAGCCCGGCCACGGCCGCGCGGCACGTGGCGAACATCTTGGTCAAGCTCGGATTCACCTCACGCGCGCAGGTCGCGGTGTGGGCAACCGACCGGGATCTGAACACGGTCCGGCCGCCGCGGCGGAACGGCCTGACCTAGGGCTTAAGCGTGCCGAGCGCGATCGTGAGCACCTCGGCCCGGTCCGCCTCGCCGAACGGACCGCCGTCCAGTTCGATGGCGGCGCTCTTGGTCACGGCCACCGCCGCGTGCGCCCGGATGATCGCGGAACGGCCGGCGCCGTCGCCGGCCAGGGCGGCGATCACGCCGCCGATCATCTCGGCCGAGGTGCGCGGCAACTGCTCGTCGATCAGCGCGACCACGGCCGGGTCCTGCTCCACCACGCCGGCCAGTTCCCGCGCGTCCGCGTTCAGGTCGATGAGCGCGCGGAGCAGGTCTGCCGGCGCCGGAGATCCCTTGTCGAGCAAATCGATGATCCGCAGGTAAGCCGCGAGCGGTTCGTTCAGC
The DNA here is from genome assembly GCA_036490795.1 of Streptosporangiaceae bacterium. Taxonomy (GTDB): domain Bacteria; phylum Actinomycetota; class Actinomycetes; order Streptosporangiales; family Streptosporangiaceae; genus JAFARZ01. Next base: position 1,706 of record DASXDG010000291.1, on the reverse strand, counting down.
AGCCCGCCGAGGATGTCCGCTTTCGACGGGAAGTGGTAGTACAGCGCGGCGGTAGTGGTGCCCAACTCGCGAGCGATGTCCGCGATCGTCGTCCCCGTGTAGCCCTGCTCAGTAGAATCGTCGGTAGGTGGCTTCCGCTGGTCCCGACGGCATGTGCTCGCGCTCACCGTGCTGTGCCTGGCGGCACTGCTCGACACCGTCGACGTGACCGTGGTGAACGTGGCCCTGCCCGCGATCAAGACCTCGCTTGGTTTCTCCGAGGGCGGGCTCGCCTGGGTGGTCAACGCGTACATGGTGGCGTTCGGCGGATTCTTGCTGTTCGGCGGGCGGACCGGCGACCTGCTGGGGCGCCGCCGGGTCCTCGTCGCCGGGACCGTGCTGTTCACCGTCGCGTCCGTCGGATCGGCGCTCGCCGTCACCAGCGCGATGCTCATCATGACCCGCGCCGCCGAAGGTCTCGCCGCGGCCTTCGTGGTGCCGATGACGCTGGCCATGCTCGGCTCCGTGTTCCCGGCGGGACCCGCGCGCAACCGCGCGTTCGCCATCTGGGGCGGCATGTCGGCGGCGGCCGGCACGCTCGGCCTGATCGCGGGCGGCCTGCTGGTCTCGGCCGCTGGATGGCGATGGATCTTTTTCATCAACATCCCGGTCGGTGCGCTGGTCCTCGCCGGCGCGTTCCGGCTGCTGCCCCGCGATCTGCCCCGCTCCGCCGCTGGCGGCTTCGACCTGATCGGAGCGATCTCGGTGACGGCGGGAGCCACCCTGCTCGCGTTCGGGGTCGTCCGGCACTCCTGGGTTATCGCCCTGCTCTCGCTGGCGCCGCTCGGCTACTTCGTCGCGCACGAGCGGTTCTTCGCCTCGTCGCCGCTGATGCCGCTGTCGATGTGGCGCGACCGCTCGGTCAGCGGCGCGAACATCGTCTCGGCACTGATGAGCAGCGCGAGCTTCGCGATGTTCTACTCGACCACCTTGTATATGCAGCTTGTGCTGCACTACTCCGCGCTGCGCACCGGCCTGTCGTACGTGCCGTTCGGCCTGGCGATCCTCGTCGCCGCCGGCGCGACGCCGCAGGTGGTCCGGCTGGCGGGAGTGCGGATCGCGACCGCGGCCGGCTCGCTGGTCGCGACCGCCGGGCTGATCTGGCTCGCACACATCCCAGCCTCCGGCCACCTGCTGACCGACATCATCCTGCCCACGATCGTCATCGGAGCGGGTGGCGGCATCGTGATCCTGGCGACCACGATCGCGGCGATGGCCGGCGCCCCCGCCTCCCGGCACGGGGTCGCCTCCTCCCTGCTCAACGTCAGCAGGCAACTAGGCGGCGCCATCGGCCTGGCCGTCATCTCCTCCGTGATCACCAGCGTCACGGACCTGACCGGAGGCTTCCGCGTCGGCTTCGCCGTCAGCGCCGCCCTGCTCGCCGTCGCCGCCGTCGTCTCCGCCACCCTGCTCCCCTCCTACGGCCGCGGCCAGCTGATCAACCCGCTAGACCTGCAAGCCGCCGGCGAGCAAACCTACATAAACCGGTCATCCTTGTCGAGACTCCGGGTATCGCGCACGATGATGCGCTTCCTGGCCGATGACAGGACGTTTGGACATAACTAAAGGTGGTGCTTGGGCTCGTACCGGGACACGGACCCACTGCTGTTATGGAGTAGACAGGGAATTAGCTATTTGCCATAATTCCTTTGTGCTCGACGTGGACC
>DASXDG010000290.1:0-15051 GCA_036490795.1 Streptosporangiaceae bacterium | reverse complement strand
TCGGGGGTTAGGGATGGCTTGAGGGTGGCCAGGCTGCCCAGGATGCCGTTCACGAAGGTCGGTGACGCGTCGGTGGACAGGTCTTGGGCCAGCGCTACCGCTTCGCTGATCGCGACGGCGTCGGGGACGGCGTCGGAGGAGAGCAGCTCGTAGACGCCGATGCGGAGCACGTTCCTGTCCACGGCGGGCATCCGCTCAAGCGTCCAGCCCTCGGCGTGCTCGCCGATCAGCGAATCGATCCGCTCCCGGTTCGCCGTGACGCCGCGGACCAGTTCGGCGGCGTACTCGGAGACTGGCGGATCGCCGAGCGTGATGCGTTCGGCGAGCAGCTCAAGCACCGGCGTGTCGCGCACCTCGGCCTCGAAGAGGACGTCGAGGGCGCGCTTGCGCGCTTTGCTACGCGCGGTCATGAGCACCTGCCCGGAAAGCAGCTGCCAGGAAAGAAGGCGGCGGGAAAGCAGCTGGCCCCATCAAGCGCGGCCGAGGTACTGGCCGGTCCTGGTGTCTACCTTGATTTTCTCACCGGTGGTGATGAACAGCGGCACCTGGATCGTGGCACCCGTCTGCAGCGTGGCCGGCTTGGTGCCGCCGGTGGAGCGGTCACCCTGCAGGCCGGGGTCGGTCTGGCTGATCGTGAGCTCAACCGCGGCCGGCATTTCCACATACAGCGGAACGCCGTCGTTGAAGGCGACCGTGACCATCTGCTCCTCGAGCAGATAGTTGGACGCGTCGCTGACGACATCGGCGGGGATGCGCGGCTGGTCGTAGTCCGTCATGTCCATGAAGACGAAGTCCGCGCCCTCGCGGTACAGGTACTGCATGTCGCGCCTGTCGACGTTGGCCACGTCCACCTTGACGCCCGCGTTGAAGGTGCGGTCCACGACCTTGCCGGACATGACGTTCTTCAACTTGGTGCGGACAAAGGCAGGGCCCTTGCCAGGCTTGACATGCTGGAACTCGACGACGTTCCAGAGCTGACCCTCGATGTTCAGGGTCATGCCGTTCTTCAGGTCGTTCGTGGTGGCCACGGCAGTGTCTCCAAGATCAATGTCTCCATAGCTAACAGGACAAGCAGTTCTCTGGTGGTCTTCGTCAGGAGATGCAATCCGTCCCCGGTGACGAGAACGTCTTCGATCCGGACTCCGCCCTTATCCGGAAGATAGACGCCAGGTTCGATAGTGACCGGAACCCGAGTGCCCAGTTTACCTGTTCTCCCGTACCCCATCATCGGGGCCTCGTGGACCTCAAGACCAATGCCGTGGCCCAGTCCGTGCTGGAAATGTTCCTCGTGCCCCGCGTCCCTGATCAGGTCCCTCGCCGCCGCGTCCACATCCGCCACGTCGGCTCCCGGCAGGGCGGCGTCGAATCCGGCTCGCTGGGCGGTGGCGACCAGTTCGTAGATCTCCCGCTGCCATCCGGCGGGTTCGCCGAGCGCCACCGTGCGGGTCATGTCCGCGTTGTAGCCGCCGTACCTGGCGCCGAAGTCCATCGTGATCAGGTCACCGCGACGCAGCGGGCGATCGGCGGGTGAGTGATGCGGGATGGCCCCGTTCGAGCCGCTCGCGACGATCGTGTCGAAGGCGGGCCGGGCCGCGCCGAGTTCGACCATCCGCCGGTCAAGGGCGGCGGCGAGTGCGCGCTCGGTGAGACCGGGGCGGATCAGGCTGAACGTATCGGTCAGTGCCTGGTCGCTGATCCTGCAGGCGGTCGCGAGCAGTTCGAGCTCGGACGGGTCCTTGACGATCCGGAGTTCCTCGATCGCGTGGCCGAATGGCACCAGCGTCACCCCCGCCGCGGCCTCGGCCAGGGCGGCTCGCCGCTCGACGGTCATCTCGTGCGCCTCGTAGGCGACCGTCCGCATTCCCCTCGTGGTCGCCTCGGCGGCAAGCTTCGGTTCGATGAACCGCTCGGTGATCAGCTCCAGGTCCGGGCAGTCCCGCTCCGCCGCCAGCGCGTACCGGGAATCTGTGGCCAGGACGGCCCTGCCACTCGCCGGGATGAGCACCGCGACGTTAGAACTGGACAGGCCGGTGAGATAAAGGACGTTCTGTCCAGATGTAATAAGAGCGGCATCGGCGCCGGCCTCAGCGATCTTCTCCTGCGCCCGGCGCCTGCGGGCCTCATGAATCTCCGGCATGCCCGCACTTTACGCCCGTGCAACCCGTTATGGTCCAGCGGGTAATCACAGGCAGAAGGAGGGACGGTGACCGTTGACATTCACTTCAGCGACGCGGAATTGATCGGGCAGTCGCAGACCGACCCGGAGCTGTTCACCGCGATCTTCGACCGGCATTGCGGCGAGATCCTCCGGTACGTACACGCGCGGCTGGGCCCGGATCTCGCTGAGGACGTGACGTCCGAGACATTCCTGGCCGCGTTCGGTGCCCGCGGGCGGTTCGATCCGGAGGCGGTTAGCGCCCGGCCTTGGCTGTACGGCATCGCGGTCCGGCAGATCGGCAAGCACCGTCGCGCGGAGGGCAGGCGGATCCGGCTGCTGCGGCTCGCCCCTCGCGACCTGCCTACGGAGGACTTCGGCGACCGGGCGGCGGAACGCGTGACGGCCGGGCAACTGGGGCCCCGGCTCGCCGCCGTACTCGCCCGGTTGCCGGGAAAGGACCGTGAGCTGCTGCTGCTCATCGCGTGGGCGGAGCTGAGCTACGACGAAGCCGCGACCGCACTGGGCACCACGGTCAGCGCGGTGAAGGCGCGGCTGCACCGGGTGCGGGTCCGGATCCGGCGGGAACTAGGCGGAGCCAATCCTATGCAGGCCAACACAGAGGGGGACAGCTCGGATGGATGAGATCACAATGGTCGCCGCGCTCCGGCCGGATGCGCCGGACGAGACGGAACTGAACCAGACGCGGGCGGCGGCGCGGCGCCGGCTGGTCGCGGCGAGTCGCCGGCGCCCAGCGAGCCGGTGGCCAGCGAGCCGGTGGCCAGCGAGCAGATGGCTGGCTAGCGGACTGATCGCGGCGACAGCGGGGGGCGTCGCGGCCGCCGCAGTGCTGGCATCGGGGGGCACGGCACCGCGCCAGACCACGGTTGTCACCGCGGCCTGGACGGTGCGGGAGAACACGAACGGGACCGTGACGGTGCGCATCCAGCAATTCGAGGATCCGGCCAGATTGCAGCAGGCGCTGCGGGACGACGGGATCAACGCGTTCGTCGGGTCGGCCATGCGGCTTATCCGCACGACATACAAGAACTCAACGTACTTCTACCCGTCCTGCGAGTACCAGCTCCCGCCCCGGAACGAGGCGCCGCGGCCGGAGCAGGCGGCCGTGGTCACCTCTGACGGCGAGCACGGCGAGGACGGCTGGACCATCCACCCGTCCGCCATGCGGCCAGGTTCGGCGCTGTTCCTGACGGCCGCGCTGTCGAAGGACGCCTCCGTGGTCATGACTCCGATAGTCCTGGCCAACGACACGCTGCCTGCCTGCGTGCCGACCAAGTCCGGCCTGTAACTATTAAACGGGCTACTCGCCGGCCATGGCGCGGATCCGCTCGATCTGCCGCACCCGGTCCTGGTGTGTGGCGCCGTACGGCAGCACGTTGAGCGTCGTGACGCCGGCCTCGCGGTACGCGGCGACACGATCCCGCACGTAGCCTTCGTCACCGATCAGCGAGGTGCGCTCGAGCAGGTCGGCGGGGATCAGCGCGGCGGCCTCATCCTTACGGCCGGCGAGATAGGCCTCCTGGACCTGCTCGGCCTCGGCCTCATAGCCGAACCGGCGGGCCAGGTCGTTGTAGAAATTGCGGCCCTTGGCCCCCATGCCGCCGATATACAACGCGAAGAACGGCCGGGCGAAATCGCGCTGGTCAGTGACGTCGTCACCGATGGCCAGCGGTGCCTGGGCGATCATGTCCAGCGGGCCGAGGTCCGGATCGCGCTTGGCGGCGCCGGCAGCCAGCGAGTCACCCCATACCGAAGCCGCCTTCTCCGGCAAGAAGAAGACCGGCTCCCAGCCCTCGGCCAGTTCGGCGGCGAGTGCGACGTTCTTCGGGCCGATGGCGGCGAGCAGGACCGGAATCCGTTCCCGGACCGGGTGATTGATCAGCTTCAGCGGTTTGCCAAGCCCGGTGCCCTGGTCCGCGGGCAGCGGGAGCTTGTAGTACTTGCCGTCATACTGGACCCGCTCGCGCCGCCACACCATGCGGCAGATGTCGATCAGCTCGCGGGTACGGCCGAGCGGCGCGTCGTACGGCACGCCGTGCCAGCCCTCGATCACCTGCGGGCCTGACGCGCCGATGCCGAGGCTGAACCGCCCGCCGGAGACATAGTCGAGCCCGGCCGCGGTCATCGCGGTGAGCGTCGGCGTCCGCGAGTAGAGCTGGAGGATGCCCGAGGCGATCTGCAGCCGCTCGGTTCTGGCGGCGATGAAGCCGAGCTGGCTCACCGCGTCGTAGCTGTACGCCTCCGGCACGAACACGATGTCCAGGCCGGCCTTCTCGTAGTCGGACAGCTCGGTCACGGTCTCCGCGAAACCGCCGGCATAGTTCAGGGACATCCCGATGCGCATGGAACCAGCGTAACGGGATCCAGCGCACGCAACCTACTCACGGGTAGCTGGGGCCGCTCAGGCGTCAGCCAGATCACACAGCCAGGTCTCGCAACGCGGCGGAGAGGTCATCGCCGGAGGCGAGGACGCCGGCTTCGGGGCGGCCCAGGCCGTTCAGGACGACAAACCGGATGCCATCCCGGTACTTCTTATCGCGCAGCCACGCCTTGCGCAGACGGTCCAGGTCAAGGCTCGCCGTCACCGGCAGGCCCAGGCCGGACAGCAGGCTCCGGTGCAGGTCCACCACGTCGTCGCCGATCCTGCCCTGGCGCCGGGCCAGGTACGCGGCGGCCATCATCCCGATTGACGTGGCCTCGCCGTCGTCGGTTCCGCCGGGGAAACCGTCCACGGCTCCGAGCTGCTCGATGGCGTGGCCGAAGGTATGACCGTAGTTCAGGTGCAACCGGTCGCCGTGTTCCCGCTCGTCACGCCCGACGATGTCCGCCTTGACCTGCACGCTGCGGGTGACCACGCTGGCCAGAACGTCGGGGTCGCCCTTGTCGCGCAGCACGTCGGCGTGCTCGGCGAGCACCCGGACCAGGGCGCCGCCGCTGATCAGCGCGTGCTTGACCGCCTCGGCCAGGCCGGCCCGGTACTCGTCGTGCCCGGGTTGCGCCGTGGTCACGTCGGCGAGCACCGCGACCGGCTGGTGCACGGTGCCGAGCAGGTTGCGTCCCTGCGGCAGGTTGAGCGATGCCTTGCCGCCGACCGCCGAGTCCGCCTGCGCCGCCAGCGTCACCGGAACCAGCGCCAGCGGCATGCCCCGGTTGTACGTGCTCGCCACGAACCCGGCGATGTCGCAGACCACTTCGCCGCCCACGCCGACGATCAGGTCGTCCTTGTGCACGGCGAGCTCGGCGAGCTGGCCGGACACCGAACCCACCGCCGCCAGGTCCTTGGCGGCCTGCCGCTCCGGCACCTCGATCAGGTGCACGGTCAGGTCCCTGCTCCGCCCCAGCGATTGCGCTACCTGGTCCGCCTCGCTCCGGTGCCGGAGCCCGGTGATCAGCACGGCGGTCCTGGTGTAGGGCAGCTCGGGCAGCAGCCCGCCGGCTTGCGCCAGCAGGCCGGTGCCGACGTGCACGTTGTACGTGCCGCCGGTGCACGAGACGAGGATCGTCGATGTCCCCGCGGGGACGCGCGGCGCGCGCACCAGGTGCTCGACGACATCGTTGGCCACCGCGTGCGGCCTGCGGCCGTCGGTGGCGATGGTCAGCGTCGCGACGTCGCCGTAGACGTCCAGCCGGCGCTGGTAGAGATCGTCAAGCCCGGGCCGGTGCAGCATCGGCCGGTACTCATCGCCCGCTACCCGCGCCATCGCCTGCGCGTAGCCCACCTGCAGGTAGACGACCGACGGGCCACCGCTCAGCAGGGCGCGAGTGGCCGGATGCTCGGGGGCGCCGCCGCCGAGCGCGAGGACGACGTCGGGACCCTCGATCAGGTCCGCGACGATCTTGTGCTCAAGCGCGCGGAACGCCGTCTCGCCGTCCTCGGCGAAGATCTCCCTGACCGTCCGCCCGGCACGCTGCTCGATGACCACATCGCTGTCCAGGAACGGCAGGCCGAGCTTGTCGGCGAGCAGCCTGCCGACGGTGGTCTTGCCGGCTCCCATGAAGCCGACCAAGACGATCATCCCGGGTTCACCAGCTTCGCGATGGCCCGCAGCGCCAGCTCATAGGACATCATCCCGAATCCGGCGATCGTCCCGTTCGCCACGCTCGCCACCACGGATGTGTGCCGGAATGTCTCCCGCGCCGCTGGGTTGGAGATGTGCACCTCGATCAGCGGCGCGGTCCGCATCGCCAGTGCGTCGTGCAGACCGTAGGAGTAGTGCGTGAACGCGCCCGGGTTCAGCACGACGGGCACCCTGGCGTCCGCGGCCTCGTGTACCCAGCCGATCAGTTCGGCCTCGTCGTTGGTCTGCCGTACCTCGACGTCAAGGCCGAGCGTCTTACCGCTCTGGCGGCACAGCTCGGCGAGATCCTCGAACGTGGTGCTGCCGTAGATCTCCGGTTCCCTGATGCCGAGCCGGCCGAGGTTGGGCCCGTTGAGGACGAGTACCGCGGTCACGAGGTGCTTACCTCCCGGTAGGCCTGCCACAGCAGTTCCTCTGGCGGGCTGTCGAGGATGGCGGGCCGCGCCACGCCGTCGAGCACGACCATGCGCAGCCGCGCACCCCTGGCTTTCTTGTCGACGCCCATGGCCGCGCGCAGCGACAGCCACGCATCCTGCTGGCTGGCGGCCGGCTGATAGGCAGTAGGCAGGCCGACGCTGGCCAGGACGCCGCGGTGCAGCGCCGTGGTCTCGCTGTCCAGCCGGTTCGCCAGCCTGGCCACCTCGGCCGCGTACACCATGCCGATGGCCACCGCGTCGCCGTGCCGGAACCGGTAGTTCTCCGCGCGCTCGATCGCATGGCCGAGGGTGTGGCCGTAGTTGAGGATCTCCCTGCGCCCGGTCTCCTTCAGGTCCTCGCCGACCACGTCGGCCTTGACCCGGATCGCCCGCTCGATCAGCTCCCTGGCGTGGGTGCCGTGCGGCACCGTGGCCCCGTCCGGATCGCGCCGCACCAGGTCGAGGATGACCGGGTCGGCGATGAAGCCCGCCTTGATCACCTCGGCGAGACCCGCCACGTAGTCCGGCTTCGGCAGCGTCTCCAGCGTGGCCAGGTCGGCCAGCACCCCGGACGGCGGATGGAACGCGCCGACCAGGTTCTTGCCTTCCGGGATGTCGATCGCGGTCTTGCCCCCGATCGCGGCGTCGGCCATGCCGAGCAACGTGGTGGGCACCAGCACGTGCCTGACCCCGCGCAGCCAGGTCGCCGCGACGAACCCGGCCAGGTCGGTGGCCGCTCCCCCGCCGATGCCGACGATCGCGTCGGTCCTGGTCATCTTGTACTGGGCGAGTCTGGACCACAGGACGGCGGCTACCTGCGCGGTTTTCGCGGCTTCCCCGTCCGGTATCGGCTCCGCGTGCACGGTGAGGCCGGCCTGGGTGAGATGGTCAGCCGCGCGCGCGGCGATCTCGCCTAGACCTTCAGCATGGATCAGAACAACCTGGCGCGCTTGTCCCGGTATCAGTCCAGGCAGCTCGTCCAGGATGCCGGTGCCGACGAGCACGTCGTAGGGCTGTTCTCCGGTGACGGGGATCTTGGTCGCGGTCATCTGCTGTCCGCGGCCTGTTCGATCCGCTGCTCGATTTGCTGGGCCAGGTCTTCCGGGCCGCTCGCGTCCTCGGACTGGACGGTGATCGTGGCCACGCTCTCGTAGGTGCGTGCCCGCTCTTCCAGCATGGCGCGCAGCCGGGCCCGCGGGTTGCCGGGCAGGACCACGCGCGGCTTGTCCAGGCCGGCGTGCTTGACCACGGTGCCGAAATCGGCGGCCAGGTATACGACCGTGCGGCCCTTCAGCTGCTCCCTGACGGTCTCGTCGAGGATCGCGCCACTGCCCAGCACCACTATCTTGTTGCTGTTATCGGACAGTGCCGCCGCGGCGGCCTGGCGTTCCAGTTCGCGGAACGCCTCCTCGCCGTCCTCGAGGAAGATGTCGCCGACTGGTTTGCCCGCCTGGGTTTCGACATCGCGGTCGGTGTCGCGGAGCGTCACGCCGAGCCGTACCGCCAGCGCCTGCCCCGTCTCGGACACGCGCGCGCCCGGCGGGCCGATGAGGGCGATATTCATGAGACGGGGAGCGATTTCAAGTAGGCCTCCGCGTTGCGGCGCATCTCCCGCACCGAGTCTCCGCCGAACTTTTCCGTGGCCGCTTCGGCCAGCACGAGCGCGACCATCGCCTCCGCGACCACGCCGGCGGCGGGCACCGCGGTCGCGTCGCTGCGCTGGTTGATCGCCTTGGCGGGCTCGCCGGTGCTGACGTCGATCGTGTCCAGCGCGCGCGGCACGGTGGAGATCGGCTTCATCGCGGCGCGGACGCGGATCGCCTCGCCAGTGGACATGCCGCCCTCGATCCCGCCCGCCCGGTTGGTTCGCCGCCTTATCTTGCTGTTATCGTCCCGTTCGATCTCGTCGTGCGCCTCGGATCCGCGCCGGGCGGCGGTGGTGAACCCGTCACCGACCTCGACGCCCTTGATCGCCTGGATGGACATCAGCGCGCCGGCCAGCCGCCCGTCGAGGCGGCGGTCCCAGTGGGTGAAGCTGCCAAGGCCCGGCGGAACGCCGTAGACGACGACCTCCACGACACCGCCGAGCGTGTCGCCGTCCCTGCGCACCTCGTCGATTTCGGCGACCATCCGCTCGCTGGTCGCGGGGTCGGCGCAACGCACCGGATCGGCGTCGATCCGTTCCCTGTCGCTCGCGGGCGGCGGCTCATGCCCCTCGGGCACGGCCACCGTGCCGAGGCTGACCACGTGACTGAGGATCTCGATGCCGAGGGCCTGCTGGAGCGTGCGCTTGGCGACCTCGCCGAGCGCCACCCGGGCGGCGGTCTCCCTCGCGCTGGCCCGTTCCAGGATCGGGCGCGCGTCGGCGTGCCCGTACTTCTGCATGCCGGTCAGGTCGGCGTGACCGGGGCGGGGCCTGGTCAGCGGGGCGTTCCGCGCCTGGTCCTTGAGAATGTCCTCGTCGACCGGGTCGGCGGACATGACCGTTTCCCACTTGGGCCACTCGGTGTTGTCCACCCGGATCGCGACGGGTCCGCCGAGCGTGCTGCCGTGCCGTACCCCGCCGGTGAGCTCGACCTGATCCTGCTCGAACTTCATCCGCGCGCCACGGCCGTAGCCGGCCCGGCGCCGCGCCAGCGCGTCGGCCAGGTCCTTCGTGGTGACCGCGACACCAGCGGGCACCCCGTCCACGACCGCGACCAGCGCGGGCCCGTGCGATTCACCCGCCGTCAGCCACCGGAACATGTCCCCGATCCTACTGGGACCGCCCACCGGCCCGCCCCCAGCCCCAGCACGGCTTACGACGCGCCGATGACCGCGGCGCTGAACTCGATGCCGCGCCTGAACCGGGGCGCCAGGGCGGCCGAGATCCGCTCCGCCGCCTGCTGGATGGCGTCCTCGCCGCCGGACTCGATGAGCAACTGCACGTGCAGGTCCGCATCCGGGGAGACCGGCGGCCCCAGCCGGGCGCCCTGGACCGCGGGTTCGGCGGCCAGGGCCGATTCGATGACGGCGTGCACGTCGGTGTCCTCGTCCGGTTGAGGCGGCGGCTGGCCGGCAGCCAGGGCGTTCAGCCGCGCGCCCGCCACGACGAACGGCACCGGGCCGGCGACGTCGACGACCACGGCGGCCCGCTCGGCCACCGCTGACTGCCAGACCCGGTCCGCCTCGGCGGGCATGGGCCGTGCGTCCGCGCGCCACCGGGCGAGCGAAGCCACCGAGGTGAACGCGATGAACGCCGGACGGCCGTCTTGCCCGATGAGGGTGGGCAGAGCCATCTCGCTATTCTTCTCCGCGCCGTCCTCACCGGCCTCGGTAAGAACAGCGACCACCGGCACGAGCAGGCGGGACGCGGCCAGCGCGGCGAGTGCCGCGTGCTCGCTCCCCTCCCCCGCACCGAACCGGGTGAGCGCCTGCGCCACCGCGGGATCAGCCGACCCGTCGTCACCACGGAACTGCTGCCCGCCGGGGCTCAGATGCATGTTCACCCCCAGACCCTAACTCAGCGCCGCCGGACCGCCAGCCCGGTGACTACTCGCGCGCCTCCGCTCTCCCCGCGCACACACCCGTTCCGCGCTGTCGCCGCGGTTGCCGCCGGCGGTTGCCGCCGGCCCGCGGCGCCAGCACCGCCCTGGTGTACGCCTGTCGTTATGCGCCGCGCCCGATTCATCCTGGTTTTAGATCCCATCGGGCTGAAACAACGTGGAGAATTGCCCCTTTGTGGCAGGTAGACCCCCGTTTGCGAGGGGCAGTCTTCCACGTAGGGGCTATCCTCCACGTTAATGCGCCCCAGCCCCGGCCCCGGCCGCCGCGTAAGGCCCGGATTTCTTTCATAACAGCAGTGGTGCTTCAGCCGGGTCAGCGGCACCCCGCCCGGGCCGGGAGCGAACCGCTGGCGCCGGCGCTTCGCGCCGCGAGCCCCTCGCTTGCCGTCCGTCACCGGGCCGCCCTGATGATCCCGCGCCGGTATACCACCGCTGTTATGAGAGTCAAATTACGAGTCGGATGCATAGCCACGTCGATCACATTCGCGCTACCGGTTAGCTGCGAAAAGTAATGCATGACATGAAATCCACGCTTTGGGCCTGATGGGCGGTTACAACTAGGCACAATCGAGCTGAACAGGTAGCGCGATGAAGGGAGCCTGGTGACCGTAACCGAGTCCCGCTCCGCGATCGGGCCAGGAACGCCGATGCGCAAGATCGTCCCGCCACGCCTGGTCGGGCCGTACCTGACCGGGCAGCGTGACGTCCTGGCCGGTTTCGTCTATCGAGACGACGACCTCGAGTTCGCCGATCCCGCCGGCTTGTACCAGGCGCTGGGGCTCGGTTTCGCCGGCTCGGAATTTCTGCCGGAGATGCCCGAGTACTACATCATCTGCTGGCCCGCCCGGCAGCTTGACGGGTACCAGTACCGCGGTGACGCGGAGGACGTCCCCGAGTACTTCATCGAGCCGATCCCGATCCCGGTCGGCGCCGGCATGCGCCGGGTCCGCGCCAACTCCCGTGAGTTCGTCGCCAGGTACGACGGCCTGGCCTGGCAACTAGTGGCTGAGGAGGCATAAGCGATGCGGTTCCGCTTGACGGCCACTTATCTGGGAGCCACGTATCGGGCCGCCCTCGGCCCCGGCGATGACGAGGTCACCCTGTTCGCCGCCTGTCCGCCGCCGGAAGAGCTCGGGTTCAGTTCGGCCGCGGGCCACTGGCGCCTGCTGGTCGGCATCGATGACATCGGCGGCCTGCGCCAGTCACGGCCGGTCGGGGTGTACCGGGGCGGGACCTGCCTCGTCCTCGACGACCAGGGCGACCGCTTGCACATCACCTACCTCGGCGACGACCCCGAGCAGGCAAGGGCACTGGGTTACTGGGAAATCGACCGTGAAGTCTTCGAGATGGTCGTGCCGCGCGCCGATGTCATCGAGCTCACCGAGGCGCAGACGGACATCCCGGTCGAGGCCGCGATCATCGCGCAGGCCCCCATCTCGCTGCTGGCCGCTCCGGTGGCTCCGGTCGGGCCGCCTCGCCCTGCCGCACCGGCAAAGCAGCCGGTAGAGCAGCCGGTAAAGCAGAACAAGAACGAGCCCAGCCAGAACGGACAGCGCGCTGCGGACCGGACCGGGCACCGCACCCTGGACCAGATGGTGGCCTGGCACGGCTCGCCCGAACCATGGCCGGTGTACGAGCAGGACGGGCACGGCTACCCCAACGGAAACGGGAAACGGCGTACCGCGCGTCGTGAGCGCGTGCCGATCCAGGCCGTCTTCGCCGAACTCGCCGACCTCGCCGCCATTCCAAAGGGCGCCTATGCGCTGGACGACGAGGTTCCCGGCGCCATGTGCCTCCTGAAGGCCGACGGCGGCTTTGAGGTATTCGCAAGTTCCGATGACGCGAGGCACGAGGTTCGCTTCTTCGAAGATGAGGAGGCCGCGTACTTCTACCTCTTCGGTGTCCTGGCCGCTGAATCGGTCCGCAACGGACTGCTGCTACCAGCGGAGCCGACGTACCCGGACGGCCTGGGAAACATTTCGAAGTACTTACGACAGCGAAATTCACACAATTACCCCCCTAATCCGGTTAGGGTTCTTAATAGCCGGCGGGGCTGACGGTCCCCCGCTCCCCAAGCAGCCCCGTCGGCCCTCCAGAGCAGGTTCTAACTGGCAGTCATTTATTACTCCGTGTATCACGAAACGCCCTTTTACCTTTTGATAACTGTTCGCGCATAACTATCAGCAGGTACTGTTGGCCCGTGACAGGCACCGGGGTCGCCAGCCTGGCCATCCGCGACCTCATGCGCGGTCCGCGCCGGGCGGGCAAGGTTCTCGCTGTGCTCCCCCATGCCGTCTACCTGGAGTTTCCCGGTAGCGCGCCGGAGCCGCGCGTCGTCGCCATCTCTCCGCCCGGCGCGATCAGGCTGCCGAATTCCGTCGTGACCGGTCATCCGCGCGAGGGTCTGAAGCCGGGTATGCACGCCGAAGCCGGCGAAGGGCATGTCACCGCCGGTGACCTGGAGGTGCGGATCATCCGGTGGTGGGATCCCTCCCCCGTCTTCGGCCCGCTGTCCAGGGCCAGGCTCGACCATGGCGCCGTCACGCTGGCCAGGCACTACCAGAGCGCCGACTACGCCTGCGGACTGGCCGGACACGACGGGCCGGCCGAACTGGCGTCCTGCTGCGCCAGCGGCGATCTGGCGGGCGCTGTCGAGACGGCCGAGATGCTCACCGGCCTCGGGCCGGGCCTGGTCCCCAGCGGGGACGGCGTCGTCTGCGGCATCCTGCTCGCCCTGCGCCTGCTGGGCGGCGCGATCTCCGGCGGGACCAGGGCGGTGTGGCTCGCCGACTGGCTGGGCGCGGCCGCGACCTGTTACGCGGAACAGCGGACCACGGCGCTGGCGACGGCGCTGCTGCACTGTGCCGCGAGCGGCCAGGCCGCCGCCGAGGTCGTCGCCGTCCTGCTCGGCATGGCGGGGCAGGAACCGCTTGAGCCCGCTGCGAAACGCCTGCTCAGCGACACCGCGGGCGCCGATCTCGCGTGGGGTCTGGCAGCCGGTTGCCGGGCGGCACTGACCCTGTCTGTTTCTTAGCGAGGGCCGGTCCGTATCCTGACGGTCGTGACTGTGCCGCTGACCGGAAACCAGTACCAGATCGAGGCAGGCTCGTATCGCGCGACGGTGACGGCGCTCGGCGCCGGCTTGCGCGAACTCCACCACGGCGATGAGCCCCTGCTGCTCGGCTACCAGCCGGACGAACTCCCTCCGGCGGGCGCCGGCCAGCTGCTGGCCCCGTGGCCCAACCGGATCGACCACGGTCGATACTCCTTTAACGGCGCCGACCTGCAGCTCGCGCTCACCGAGCCGGCCAAGTCGACCGCCATTCACGGCCTCACCAAGTGGGCGCTGTGGACGGAGGTAAGGCACGACGCCACTACCGTCGTGCTGCGCAGCGAACCGCACGGCTATCAGGGATATCCGTTCAGCGTGGAGATAGACGCGGTTTATCAAATTGATAGCGAGGACGGACTGCGGGTCACGATCACCGCGCGCAATCGCGGCGCGCATCCCGCGCCGTACGGAAATGGTTGGCATCCCTATCTACGCGTGGCTGCACCCTCGATCGACGGCTGCGAGCTGACCCTGCCGGCGAGCCAGTACCTTCCGCTGGACGAGCGCGGCCTGCCGGCCGGCCCGGCGCGGGACGTGGAGGGGACGCCCTATGATTTCCGGTCGCCGCGGCTAGTCGGGACGACCTCTCTCGACACGCCGCTGACTGGCCTGATCACCGGCGACGACGGCCGCGCCTGGGCGCACCTGGCGGCGGACGGCACGCGGGTCAGCCTGTGGCTGGGCGAGGGTTACCGCTGGCTCCAGGTGTTCACCGGCGACGCGCTAGCGCAGGACCGCCGCCGCAAGGCGGTCGCCATCGAGCCGATGACCTGCCCGCCCAACGCCTTCGTCACCGGCGAGGACCTGCTCGTCCTGCAGCCGGGCGACGAAGTCACCCACACCTGGGGCATCACTTCTGGTTGAGCGTGATCCGGGCGAGGTCCTCTGGTGTGTCGATGTCGTCGGGCGACCCGGTGTCGCCGCATTCGACGCGCGTGACCAGGTCCTGGCGCGCGCGGAGGAACGCGCGGGCTCCGCTGTCCCCGGTGGCCAGTTCGGCCACCGCCGGCCAGTGCTCGCGCGCGATCAGCACCGGGTTGCGCGGCTTGCCGTCGTAGGTAGCGACGGCGACGCTCGCGCCC
Source organism: Streptosporangiaceae bacterium (assembly GCA_036490795.1). Classification (GTDB taxonomy): domain Bacteria; phylum Actinomycetota; class Actinomycetes; order Streptosporangiales; family Streptosporangiaceae; genus JAFARZ01. Next base: position 641 of record DASXDG010000290.1, on the reverse strand, counting down.
GCCCGGTACGCCGCGATCAGCCGGGCCACCGACCCGGCGCCGACCAGGGGCTGGTCCGCGAGCGCGATCACCACGGCCCCGTCGAGGCTGGCGCCGTGACCATCGCCGAGGCTGGCGCCGTGACCATCGCCGAGGCTGGCGAGCGCTGCGCGCACCGAAGAACCCATCCCCGTGCGCCAGTCCGGGTTGGTGACCGCGCGCGCACCGTCGACGTTCGCGTCGACGGCACCGGTCACGAGCAGCACCGGATCGGCGCCGCCGGCCCTGAGCATGGCGACGCCGCGTTCGGCCAGGGTGCGGCCGCCGAACTCGACCAGGGCCTTCGGCCGGCCGAGCCGGGACCCCTCTCCAGCGGCGAGCAGCACGCCGGCGACACGGTCAAGCACCCTCTCAGCGTAGCCCCGTCGCGCCCTGCCGGTCGTCGGCCAGGTGTCGCGGTCGGGCAGGTGTCGCGGTCGGACTGGGCGTTGCGGGCGGCCAGGTGTCACGGTCGGACTGGGTGTCGCGGGCGGCCAGGTGTCACGGTCGGACTGGGTGTCGCGGTCGGCCAGGTGTCACGGTCGGACTGGGTGTCGCGGTCGGCCAGGTGTCGCGGTCGGACTGGGTGTCGCGGTCGGCCAGGTGTCGCGGTCGGACTGGGT
>DASXDG010000289.1:0-6278 GCA_036490795.1 Streptosporangiaceae bacterium | reverse complement strand
CAGCCCGATGCTGAGGCCGAGCTCGGCGAGCCGGTCCACGGCCTTGCGCTTGACGAGAACCAGAGCAGTCAATTCAGACCCCTTCCTGCTTCACGAAACGCTACCTCGGATGAGGCCGGAAAACGTGAACCCGGGCCGGCGCGTCAGCGAATCAATTGGACTGACCGGATCGTTCCGTATGGAGGCCGGTTCTCGCGTTGTGGCGGCCTTCCGGCCTGCGGCCTGGTCAGGTTCATCGATCCGCTGACGCCGGCCGCCGGCGAACCGGTGCTGACCAAGACGTCCATCAACGCGTTCACCACCACCAGCTTGCAGCAGATCCTGGTCAGCAGGGGCATCGGCGAACTGGCGATCTGCGGGATAAGGACCGAGCAGTGCTGCGAGACGACGGCACGGATTGCCTCTGACCTCGGCTACCGGGTCACCTTCGTGGTCGACGCCACCGCCACCCATCCGATCCGGCATCCCGACGCCCCTACCGGCTTGAGCGTGCCGGAACTGCTCAGTCATCCGATGACCCTGCCGGCTAGCTCGGTAATCGAGCGGGTCGTCTACGTGCTCGCCGGGCGGTTCGCGACCATCACCACCATCGACGAGTACACGAACCGGGATATCGTGACCAGATCGTGATCACAGTGGCGTTCATGCTCACGCCGGGACTGCACCTGCTCGATCTCGCCGGTCCGGCTCAGGTGTTCTACACGGCCGCCGATCACGGCTACCCGTACGCGCTCCGCTACGTCGCCGAGCATGCCGGGATCCAGACCGCGCAAGGCGTTACCGTCCGGGCGGACACGGACTGGCCGGACCTCGGCGCCGACGATCTCGACGGGCGGCGATGCACCACGCACCACGCACCATGAGGTGCAGGAGGGGCTCGCCATCCGCTACCCGCGGGCGAACGTGGTGCGCGACGTGGTCTACATGGTGGACGGGCGGGTCGCCACCTCGGCCGGCATCGCGAGCGGCATCGACCTGGCCCTGCACCTGGTGGCGGCGCGGCACGGGCCGGCCGCCGCCGCCCAGGTGGCCAGGTCCATGGTGGTGTACGCCCGCCGTAACGGTGGCGAGCAGCAGGCCAGCGCCATGTTGCGGTACCGCTGGCACATGAGCGATGTGGCGCATCGCGCACAGGACCACATCGAGTCGCGGTTCACCGATCCGCTGCCGCTGTCCGACCTGGCCGCCGCCTGCTCGGTCAGCGAGCGCCCGCTGACCCGCAGGTTCACCGAGGCCACCGGCCTGATACCACTGCGGTATCAGCAGATCCTGCGGCTGGAGCGGGCCGAGCACCTGATCGGCCACGGCGCGACCGCCGAGGCGGCCGCGCGAGCGGTGGGTTTCCAGGACGCCCGCATGCTCCGCCGGCTGCGCGCCCGGCCCGCTCCGGTTGCCGTCAGGCGTCCCGTACCGGCCGGTAGGTGAGCAGCGCGAGGTAGTCGCCGATGGTGCGGACGCTGACCAGGCGCACGGGCACCTGGTCGCTGATCTCGCGGAACAGGCGCTCCCCCGTGCCGAGCACGAACGGATGGGTCATCAGCCTCAGCTCGTCGGCCAGGTCGTGCTCCATCAGCATCTGCACGAGCGGGCCGCTGCCGTAGACGAGGATGTCCCCGTCTACGGTCTGCTTCAGCTTGGTGACCTGCTCGATGGCATCGCCCGTCAGGACCGTCGAGTTGGCCCATCCGGTGGCGTCGCGCAGGGTCGATGACACGACGTACTTGGGCACGGTGCGCAGCCTGTCCGCCCATTCGCCGGGCCGGTCGGCCCATCGCTGCGCGAACCAGGCGTAGGAGCGGCGACCGACCAGCCAGGCCGCCGTGTCCAGCGCCTCCTGGTACTCGACCGCCGCCCACTCCGGGCGGACATGGTCCGGCATGCGGTCAAACCAGCCGCCGAATTTATAGCCCTCGTCGCCGGCCGGGTCCTGCATGATTCCGTCGAGCGAGACGTTCTCGCTGATGACGATCCTGCCCATGTCGGGGTCTCCTTCGCTGGTGCGGTTAATATCCGCCCAGGTAGACACCGCGTGGCCGGGGAAACTGGGCGCCGGCCGGCCGCCCAGTTCTGACCGCGGCCGGTGTCTGTACCTGGACCAGCCACAGGGACCGAGACAAGGAGGCGACCTGATGACCACGGGAGACCTGATTTCGCGGGCACGGACGGGTGATGCCGACGCGTTCCAGACGCTGGCCGAGCCGCACCGGCGCGAACTGCTGGTGCACTGCTATCGCATGCTCGGCTCGTTCCAGGACGCGGAGGACGTCCTGCAGGAGACCCTGCTGGCGGCCTGGCAAGGCTTCGCCGGGTTCCAGGCGCGCGCGTCGCTGCGGACCTGGCTGTACCGGATCGCGACTAACCGGTGCCTCAACGCGCGCCGGTCGTCCCTGCGGCGCGCGGCCAAGGAATGGGATGTGCCCGGCGTCCGGCCGCCCGAACCGACGCGGCTCGGTGAGGTCGTGTGGCTGGAGCCGCTGCCCGATGAGTATCTCGCGGGTGCGAATGATGATCTGCTCGGGCCCGAAGCCCGGTACGAGCAGGCCGAATCGATCTCACTGGCCTTCGTGACGGCCCTTCAGGTGCTTCCGCCGCGGCAACTCGCCGTGCTCGTCTTGCGCGACGTCCTCGGCTACCGTGCGCTCGAGGTCGCCGCGATGCTGGACGTGACGACGGAGTCGGTCACCAGCGCTCTCAAGCGAGCACGCGCCAGCCTGCACCGCCAGCGGCGACCGCTGTGCTACCCCGAGCCGCCGCCGGCGGCCGGTTCCTCCGCCGAGGACGCGCTCGTGGCCAGGTTCGTCAGCGCGTACCAGTCCGGCGACCTCGACGCCCTGGTGGCCTTGCTGACCGCCGACGTGTTCATGTCCATGCCGCCGATGCCGCTCGAGTACGAGGGCCGCGATCTCGTAGCCAGCTTCTGCGCCCTGCTATTCGGCGCTGGCCGCCGGTATCGCCTGGTGCCCGCCAGGGCGAACGGCCAGCCGGCATTCGGGCTCTACGTGCTCGCCGCTGACGGTACCGGCCATGCCACCGGCCTGGTCGTGCTCGCTCTCGCCGGAGACCGGATCCGCGCCATGACCCGGTTCGAGACCGGCGTCTTCCCCTGGTTCGGCCTGCCACGGTCACTGCCGGCCGGCTAGGCAGCGGTCTGGAAGACCGGCCAGCAGACTTCGGTGCGGTGCTCGCGCTCGTCGTCGGTGTTGACGGAGCTGACCAGGTAGTACTCGCGGATCGGGCCGTCGATGCCGATCGCGCGTTCGGCCACGGCGGTGCCGAGGGCGCCGTAGGTGCGGTCGATGTCGTCCGCGGCGCCCTCGTGCATCATCACCGCCATCTCGGCGGCCGGAACCTCCATGACGCGGACCCGGCCGGCCGGAACCGGAGCGCCGGACACGCCGGAAACGACGGGGACGAACAGCGTCAGTTCCCCGCGCTCGGCCTCGAAGAACTCACTGGGAAACAGTGCGCCTGGAGATCCCGCGGCCGGCCGGCCGGTCTTGGCCAGCACCGCGGTCAGGCTGGCGTACGCGTCCAGCCCCCAGGCCGCCGCGTCGGCCGTGTTCACCATTTCCCTTACCGCGAGCGCGGTCACCGCCGGGATCGTGCGCACCTCGACCGCGGGCCGGGCGGCCGGCCCCGCGAGCAATGCCCGCAGGCCGGCCACGGCCGCCTGTGTCTGCTGAAGCTGCCGCTCCATTCGTTCCAGATGACTGCTTATCTCCTGATTGCGCCCGGTTACGTCGGGCGCGCCCAGCACGGCCCGGATCTGGTCCAGCGGCATGTTCAGATCCCGCAGCCTGCGGATGACCTGGGCGATCGGCACCTGGCTGGTGTCGTACGAGCGGTAACCGGAGAACGGGTCGATGGTCGCCGGCTCCAGCACGCCAACGTCGTGGTAGTGCCGGAGCGCCTTCACGCTCAGGTGAGTCATCCGGGAGAAGTCGCCGATGGTCAGCAGCGTCATGATCATCATTCCTACTTGCTCGCCTCGGGGCTGGTCAACGAGGGCTTGCCCGTACCCGGCAGCGTCAGGGTGAGCGCCGCCATGACGAACAGGACACCCGCCATCTGCGCCAGGCTCCACCGGAACGCCACCGCGTACCCCTGGCTGACCAGGTCGTAGAAGATCACCCCGGTGACCGCGATCCCGATCGCGTTGCCCACCTGCTGCGACGTGGCCAGGGCGCCGGCCACGGAACCGCTGGTGCGTGCGTCGGCGTGAGCCATGATCGTGCTGGTGAGCGGCGTGATGCACAGCCCCTGGCCAGCCCCGCCGAGGATCAGCCCGGGGAACAGCCACAGCAGCGAGCCGTCTGTGCCCCAGTGCCAGACGGCGGCCATCATCAGGAGGTTGCCGACCGCGTTGAGCAGCGCGCCGATCGCGATCACCCGCCGGCCGTACTTGATGGTCAGGGCCGGCGCCTTGACCGAGGTGGCCACGTAGCTGACCGCCAGCAGGATGAACAGGCCGCCCGCCGCGAGCGGGGACATGCCGCGCCCCAGCTGCAGGTAAAGCGCCAGCACCAGGAATCCCGCCGCCTGCGCGGCGCAGAACAGGATCTGCACGACCAGGCCGTTGCGGAAGGCGGGCACCGCGAAGATCGCCGGGTCCATCAGCGGCTGCCGGCCCCGGCGCGCCCGCCGGCGCAGGTACCAGCCGAAGGCCCCCAGCAGCACGGGAGAACAAGCGAGGCAGGCCCACGACCACGCGGGCCAGCCGTCCTGGCGGCCCTGTACGAGCGGGAGCACGACCGCGACCAGGGCGGCCGACAGCAGCACCACTCCGGGAATGTCCAGTCGCCCCGCGTGCCCGGAACGGGACTCCGGCACGACCCGCCGCACCACGGCGAGCGCGGCCAGGCCGATCGGCACGTTGATCCAGAACACGGCGCGCCAGCCGAGCCCGGCGATGTTCGCGTTGACCAGCGCACCGCCGATCAGCTGTCCGCCGGTAGCGGCCACGGCCAGCACGATTCCGTACGCGCTGAACGCGCGCACCTGGTCCCTGCCGGTGTAGAGCACACCGAGGATGGACAGGGTGTTCGGGCCCATCAGGGCGGCGCCGCTGCCCTGGGCCAACCGGGCGGCGATCAGGAAGGCCGGGTTCGGCGCGATGGCGCACAGCAGTGAGCTGGCGGTGAATATCACCAGCCCGATGGACCACCACAGCCGGCGGCCGTAGTGGTCGCCGAGGCGTCCGCCGCAGACGAGGAACGCCGCCATGGTGAGGCCGTAGCCGGCGATCACCCACTCGACCGCACCCGGACCCGCGTGCAGCGACCGCTGGATCGAGGGCAGGGCCACGTTGACGATGAAGTAGTCGAGGATGAACACGAACGTGCCGCACAAGATGACCGCGAGCGGTGCCCACTTGGCCCACCCGCGAGGCCGCCGGCCGTCCTGGCCGGCCGTCGTGACCTGGCTTGATTTCTTGCTGGTGAGTGTCATGGGACCGAGCTTGCTGTCTCCCCTTACCGGAGGGTCAAGTCCGTGCCAGTACGCGGAGCTGTACCGGATCCAGGCGAGCGCTTATAAGAGCGACCGCTGATAGGCCCCTGGCGTGATGCCGGTGGCGAGGCGGAACGCCTCGACGAACGCGCTGGCGTTGGCGTACCCGGTCTCGTGCGCGACCACGGTGACGGGCATGCCGCTGGCCAGGCGGCGCAGCGCGTGGTGCAGCCGCAATTGAGCCCGCCACTGCGGGAACGTCATGCTGGTCTGCGCGCGGAACAGCCGGCTCAGCGTCCGCTCACTCGCCCCGACCACCGCGCCGAGTTCGCTGAGCGTCCGCGTATCGGACGGGTCCTCGTGCAGCATCGCGTCGATCGCCGCGATCCGGTCATCGGTCGGCTCCGGCAGGTAGAACGGCGCGTCGGGCAGCGGCTTGAGCTGGTCGAACAGCACATGGCGGATGTTGTCACGTTCGCGCTCGGGCAGGTCGGGGCCGGCCAGGGCGAGGATGGCCTCACGAGCCAGCGGGGAGACGGAAAGCACGGTCGTCCGGTCGTACTGGCCGGCGCTCCGCGCGAAGCTCACCGAACTCATGTCGGTGCTCCCGTGTGCCTGATGGGTGTGCGGCACCTCGGCAGGCAGCCACAGCGCCCGCTGTGGTGGCAGCACCCACGTCCCCGTCGGGTTAGACGCGATCAGCACGCCCGACTTCGGATAGATGAGCTGGTGGCTGGCGTGGTCATGCCAGTCGATACGGTCGCGGTGGGCGAGCCGCTGGACCAGTCCAAGCGGCGCGATGCGGCGGGTTACCGTAACTGATTGGCCGA